>CAIWCT010000053.1 GCA_903911225.1 uncultured delta proteobacterium | reverse complement strand
TTGGTCGGTGCTTGGTCGGTGCTTGGTTGGTGCTTGGTCGGTGCCGTGCTTTAATCCGCTCTTTTTCTTTATGGGCTTTTTCTTGAATTGCACTTGAAATGCATAGCCCAGCTCATTTAAAACAAGCTCGATTTGGGGATAATCATCAAGGGAAGTGCGCATTTTTCTGATGCCTGTGCCCCAGCCTTCAATGAGTTTCAGATCCTTAAAGATCGGAGCAAGGGTTCGATTCCTGATTTCAGATCGGCCGCTCCCGAGTTCCTCCGGCGACAGGGTGTCGGGCAGCGGGCCGGGGCTGGTTATTTCCAGCATGTCGTCAAAAATTGCCACCTTGATATCACTGCCTGTTATTGAATAATCACGGTGAATAATGGCATTGATGATCGCTTCGCGAATGGCGGCAAGAGGATATTCCCAGCTGTCCTGCCGGTAGACTTCGCCAATGCTGGAGCCCAGGGCGATATTCTTTTTAATAAACGCTATACAGGGCTCAACAGAGCGGTGAATCGGGCCGGAGATTGTTGCCTGATCGATAAAGGTGCTCATGTCCGTTCCCTTGAACCGCGCGCATTCAATTTTGGCATAGGGGAAAAGCCTTTTGAGTTCAGGTGAATCAGACAGCAGAACTGCGGCGTTTACATGATATGTGCGGCCTGCCTCTGTGCATGTCAACCCCAGCTTCCGCCTGAATTCCTTGACGGGCGCCCGGTTGGTTGCTTTGAGGTAATCGATTTTAAAAGATAAAAAGTCATTTTCTTCGAGACGCACATCATAAGCGGGCAACGTGTCAAAAGAAATCCTGCGGCTCTGCCGCTCAAGTTCATCGAGCATGGCAGGGCTGGCTTTTCTAGTGCTTGAGCCGATACGAATATAGGCGCCGGTGGCCTTCCCTTCCTTTTCCAGAAAATACGGCTTGTTGGAACCGGGGAATATCTCCACCACGAGCAGATTTTTGCCTTTTATTGACTGGATATAGCATTCAAAGGCGATGACGGGGCTGCATTCGCTGTAGATATGACTTGTGATGCGCTCTTCGAGCTGAAAAACATCGCTGTCGCTGATGCCGATTATTTTTTGGGGGTTATTGCAGACACCTAGAATAATTTTGCCGCCCGCTCCATTGGCAAAGGCAATGGCGGTTTTCGCGATTTGATTTCCTTGTGGAAATTTCTCCTTAAACTCAAGCCGCCGTGATTCCGGTTGCTGTACCAGAGAACTGTTGTCTGTTGAACTCATTGTCTCCTCACAAATGCAGTCGAAATGTGTTGTTTCATTACAGGCATTCCCTTAAAAGAGGCCCCGCTTCCTTGAGCGCCATGTGGAGCCGTTTTTTTACGGTGCCTAACGGACAGCGCAAAATTTGAGCGGCATCCGCATAGCTTAAGTCTCGCAAATGCACCAGGTCGATCACGTTGCGATACTCGATGCAGACTTTGCCAAGCTGCCGCTCCACGCAGTCATGTGTAGCAATGTTATCTGCAAATCTGCCTTTTGAATGATACTCTGCTTCATTAAACTCTTCAGCCTTATTGTCCCGATCCTTGCATGTATTCAAATAATGGTTGTGAGCTATGGTGCACAGCCAGGTTAAAAATTTAGAATCGTATTTAAACGTGCTTATGCTCCGCCATGCTTTGCAAAAAGCCTCCTGCGTAATATCTTCAACAGTATCGAAATTGCAGCCCAGCTTGCCGATGCAGTAGCCAGCCAGCGCTCCCTTGTATTTTTCAACCAGACGGCCAAATGAATCTTTATCGCCTGTCTGCGCCTTCCTGATGCACTCGCGCTCGTCTTCGTCTGTAAGAGGTATGTAGTACTTCATGAGATTAGACAATTGAGAAGGTTAAAAAGTTCCCCCGTGTATGTATTCTCACATATACCCAAAAGGCAAGGTTTTTCAAGGAAATAAAAATTTTTTGAGGTTTAGGGAACTTTTTGGGGTGTTCGGCTGTCTCACTAGCAAAAGGGATGAAAGCAGCACAAACCACAACAACCTTATGAAGGGAGCAACACCATGAAGCAGCTTATTATCGCAGCAGCCATTATCACCACCATTTTCTGCGCCACCAAATCGTATGCCTATGATTCGTTCGACCAGGAGAACGCATATGAATACGACTCACCCTACGGCAGGAGCTATCCCTCCGGCGGATATGGCGACTTCGGCGGCCACAGGCAGCATGATTATTACTCACCGGCCCCGCAGCGCAACTATAGCCACGGTGGAGAAATCTACATGCAGAACGGATATTTGCGCAGCAACGGCACCTATGTGGAGCCGCACCTCAAGACGCGGCCTGACAGTTATAAAGGAAATAACCTGGGGGCGTGGGGCAAGTAAGTACTATCGCATAATTAATATAACAACGTATAAATACCAAACAGGGGTGCGGCATGAATCTCGGCTATTATGAAATCCTTGGGGTTCCATCAGACGCAAGCATGCAGGATATCAAAAGTGCGTATCGCAAGCGTGCCATTGAGTATCATCCGGATTGCGGCGGTGCGCATGAAAAAATGATTCTCATAAACGAAGCACGGGAAGTTCTGTCCAACCCCTACACACGAATGCATTATGACTATGCCCGCAGCAATCAATATGATTATGCTGCACAGCGTGTTGCAGACGAAGAGAAAGCTCAAGCCCGTAAAAAAGCGCAAGATTACCCGCGTAAATGGAACGACTTTGAAGCCTGGCTTGAAAGTATCATCTGGGATTTTACGGATGCACAGTACATCTATCCGGCAGACAAACAAGAAAGAAGCTACTTTGGTTTTTTTCCAAGCGTGAAGGATAGTTTTTCCGGCAAGCTGTTTTGTGTTAGCGGGGCTCTAATTGGCTTTACAGTAGGGGTTTTTGTTTTTGAAGTTTTACAACTCGCCTTTAGACAATCTGTAGTTGCGGGTGAAATACATGCCATTGCGATGCCAATAACACTCTTTTTAATAGCCCCTATGGGCGCATTTTTAGGCTGTGCCATACATGAAAAAATCGGGCGGATTCTGAAATATGGCAGCCGTTAGCGTCCTTAACGGCCTATCGCCACGGAGGGAAAAGCATGCGAATAACAATAGAGGATATCAAACAGGCAACATTATCAATAGCTGTGGATGATGAATAATCCTAAAATTGACCGGTGAGATATTACAGCTTCTGCGGCAATGTTCAGGGCTCTTTGACAGTTATGATGTTTTTAATTTTTTCGTCCGGCCCGAGTTCGATATAGAAACGGGGGTAGGGGCTGTCCTTGCGTATGTATATTTCATATCCCCAGCCCGATCGCATCCATGAAAACACGCCGGTAGAAAGATCGGCAATATCGATGGGATGAATGGAGCGCGGCCATAAATCGTTTGAAAAATCGGGGAGGATGGAAAACGAAGTCATATATTCGTATGCTTTGTTGAAAGCCGGGTTATCGACAATACCCGTAGCGCTGCCGGAATAGGTATCAGATATTTTGAGGCGCATGGTGTAGAGAAAAACATAATCGGGCGCCAGGTCCATGAGCAGCTCCAACTCCTTTTTTTTGAAGGTCGCGAAGCTGACCGATGGCGGCGTAAAGGTTATATCTGGCGAGCCGTAACGGGTTTTGACCTCGGCAAACTCCTGGTTCGTAAGGCCGTACAGGTCAATGATGGTGGCCTGTGAAACATAGGCTAAATATCCCACATCGCCCAGGGCTATGACGGGCTGCGTCCCGAGCTCGCGGCCAATCCATTCTCCTATGGTTTTCTGATTGTAGC
>CAIWCT010000052.1 GCA_903911225.1 uncultured delta proteobacterium | reverse complement strand
GGCTATAAAAATACGGGCGGCACTGATGCTGAGAAAGGTGCCGGCATTCTGAACGGCGATCTTTTACTGGGTTCTCCACCTGCCGATGCACCTGATCTAACTGTGGCAAACTGCATTTTATATCGCAACGAGTCTTACTTGAAGTCAGGCGGCGCGATTTGCAACTTCACGAGCGCCGGTAACCTTACAATCAAATCATGTACCTTTGAAGAAAACTTTGGAGACGAGCAGGGCGGCGCAATCAGGGTACAAAAGGGCAATATCATTATAGAAGACAGCGTCTTTAAAAACAACAAAATCAAAAAGGATACCGGAGGTGTCGGCGGAGCTGTTGCAATCAGCAATACTGCCGGACCTGCCTCAATCGCACGATGCACATTTACAGGCAATAAATGCAAGGATGCCGGCGCATTAGGTATTGATGTGCAGGCTACTATTACACGATGTATTTTTGCCAATAACAATCCGGTCATCGCAGCACCCCGGTATGGCACCATCGCTTCCCGGGGCGACCTACCCCTGACGATAACAAACTGCCTGTTTTATGGAAACAGGGTTCAATACGGCGGCGGCATTTGCATTAACAGCACCGGCACCAATGAAAACCTGACCGTCACAAACTGCACGTTTTCCGGAAATACCCTTGTGGGGGCCACTACCGGAGGCGGCTCAATCTACTCACAAAAAACTTTAGGCACCTTTACTATCACGAACTCCATTTTGTGGAGAAATGCTGCCGTTAAAAATAAAGAGATTGGAGGAGATACCGGTTATCTGACTCCAACAGTGAGCTATAGTGATATTGATAACACCACGGTTTATGCAGGCAGCAACGGAAACATTATGAGCGATCCGCTCTTTGTCGGCTCAGGCGATTATCATCTGCAGGAAACCTCACCCTGCATTAACACTGGCACGAGCACCGGGGCTCCTTCTGTGGATATTGAAGAAACAGCGCGGCCACAGGGAGCAGGATATGACATGGGTGCCTATGAATATCATACAGCATGCGTTGGCCCTTACCTGTCCGCCCCCATCGGAGCAGGCTATACGCCAAAGCCGACATTTACCTGGAAGCAGACAGGAAGTGCAGACTGGTACAATGTGGTAGTTTGGTCTGAGGCAGCCAACAGTGGATCCAGTATGTGGGTAGGCCCGGCGGCTTGTACAGCAGGCACATGCTCAGCCACGTTCCCTCACCCCCTGGCTCTCGGCAATAATTGGTGGTGGCTAAATATCTATTACGGAGAAAATTCCTGCGGTTTAGTGCAACAGCCGGGCGGCACTGGCCTTGTCAAGGCGTTTACGGTAGTGCCATGCGCAGGCCCGACCCTTACATCGCCCAACGGCGATGCATTTGCCCCGGGCACAAAGCCGACATTCACCTTCAACCAGGGCGAAGCCGAGTGGATCGCCGTTCTGGTATGGACAAGCGCAGGGTACCTTGCGCTGAACCAGTGGGAAGATGCAGCGGTGAAATGCAGCTCAGGAACATGCACCGTCGTGTCTAATGCCTCCTTTCCTGCCGGCACAACCAACTGGTGGTGGTTAAACACTTATAGCGCCGCTTGCGGGTTCCAGATGCAGCCAGGCGGCTTATGGAAATCCTTTACGGTAACCCCGTAAACTAAAAAAAAGCCGTCCTGCAAGGGGCCGGCTATGTGCAGAGCCGCTCGCGCTATGAGCGGCTCTGCTTATTCAAATGCAGGGGATAACATCAAGACAGGTATTTGTGATGAAAAGTTTATTCCGTCTTCTGATAACGATGGTGTCATTTTTCCTGGTTTCACAAGCGCTGGCGCAGTCATCAATTACCTGCCCCACCCTGACCGACGTCTATATTGATCAGAGGTACCCGGATACAAATCTTAATATAGACCCTTTTACCGCATTACCCAAAACCAGGGTGCTCATCTCCTGGCATCCGACATACGGCATTGCCCGCGGGCTTTGGAAATTCGACATCCCAACGGGGGCCGATCCGTCACAGATACAGTCTGCCCTTCTGCATCTTTCAGGCTCATGGCATACCGGCGGCGGCACAGCGATTGAAATATGCTGTTATGCCCTTAACACCGCTTTTGGTGAAGATAACGCCACCTGGAACCTGCTGGCTGGCGGTAATTATGACAATACGACATGCTCTGCAGGTTCCCTGCCCGCGGGCAACGACTGGGAGGCAACGATTGATATAACGACGCTGCTTCAGCAAAAGCTCGACAAGGTGCGCACAAACGGCATACTTATGAAAATAAAGTCTGAAGAAGGATTGAAGTCGTATCAGAGTATCGCCTCAAGGGAGTCAACCGATGCGGAAGATTTCGGCGCTTATATCGTCATAAGCGACACCCCTGTAACTACCACCACGACAACCTCAGTGATTGCAGCGACGACGACTACCACGACGGCGAAGCGGGGTGTGACCGTCTGTTCTGCGGTTGCCGATGTTTCTCTCGATGAGTGGAAACCCGATGAGAATTTGAATTACTATCAGCGCGTGGTGCTGGCGACCAATCATAATATACATCATGGTATTGCCCGGGGGCTGTTTCTGTTTGACATACCTAAAGATCTTGCGGAAACCGATGTGCGTCGGGCGCAAATCTGTCTTTCGGCATGTCATCACTGCGGGGGAGGCGATGGGGGAGAAGTTGGCTTTTATGCGCTCAATGCGCCTTTTAATGAAGCCACCGATACGTGGAACAGCCTGCAGGGGGGCAGTTGGGACAATGCGACTGTTTCAAAGGCCGAGCTGCCCGGGGGCACTGACTGGAACACGGCTGTAAACGGAGAGCCGCCGCCGGATGTAAAATGCATGGATGTGACCGAGCTGATGAAGGGCAATCTTGAAAAGGTGCGCGATAACGGTATCATGATGCGTTTTATGGATGAGGCGCAGGACCCGCCGACATGGCAGAGTCTGGCCTCGCGGGAGTCGACGGATCCGCTTGATTTTGCGCCGTATCTGGTAATCCGCACGAAGGGGGCGCTGTGTCCGGCCGAGACTGTTTTTGAAAATGACGCAACTACGCTTAATCTTTTGCGCCGCTTCAGGGACGGGGTTTTGAGCAGAACGCCTGAGGGGAGGCGCTGGACGGCGTTTTATTACCGCCATTCAGAGATGATTGCCGGGTTGCTGGAGAAGAGTCCCGAGTTGAGACGGCAGAGCAAAGCGGCGGTGGAGCGGCTGCTGCCGAATATCGGCTTACTGGTCGATGGCAAAGAAGCAGACCGCAGGGCCATGCGCCGCCATGCGCGGCAGCTTATCGACCTGTTTAAAAAAGAAAGCGCCCTGGATATGAAGACATCCTTGAGCCATATGCTTGAGTAAGTGCAGCAGAACAGCATTCCAAACGAGGCGACCATGTCCATCATCAATAGGGTTTCGAGATCGAAGCAGTCAGCATGTTCGCTATGCAATCTTTTTTTAATTAAGCGCCGATATAGCATGTTATATCTGCTGACGGCAGTTTTGTTGTTTTGCTGCGCGCATGATGCCGGTGCTGCGATACTGCACGTGGGGACACACTGGTCCGGGACGCAATATTCTACGATTCAGGGAGGCGTTGATAATGCTACCGACGGGGATGAAATCTGGGTTGAGCAAGGCACCTACAACCTTTCTTCGGCCATTACTGTAAGTAAAGCCGTTTTTCTCTATGGCGGCTTTACGGGGTCTGAAACAGAACGAGATCAAAGAAACTGGGCCGACAATGTGACAACTGTCGATGGCCAGAATACTGTCGGGTGCTTTTATACAACCGCGGATACAACAATTGACGGTTTCACCATCACCCGGGGCTATAAAAATACGGGCGGCACTGATGCTGAGAAAGGTGCCGGCATTCTGAACGGCGATCTTTTACTGGGTTCTCCACCTGCCGATGCACCTGATCTAACTGTGGCAAACTGCATTTTATATCGCAACGAGTCTTACTTG
>CAIWCT010000051.1 GCA_903911225.1 uncultured delta proteobacterium | reverse complement strand
CAAGTAAGACTCGTTGCGATATAAAATGCAGTTTGCCACAGTTAGATCAGGTGCATCGGCAGGTGGAGAACCCAGTAAAAGATCGCCGTTCAGAATGCCGGCACCTTTCTCAGCATCAGTGCCGCCCGTATTTTTATAGCCTCTGGTGATGGTGAAACCGTCAATTGTTGTATCCGCGGTTGTATAAAAGCACCCGACAGTATTCTGGCCATCGACGGTTGTTACATTGGTGGTCCAGTTTCTCTGGTCTCTTGATATTTCTGACCCTGTAAAACCACCGTAAATGAATACCTTTTTATTTACATTTATCATGGCTGTAAGAGCATAGGTTCCCTGCTCAACCCAGATTTCATCCAGGTCGGTCGCCACATCAATGGCTGCCTGAATCGTAGAATATTTCGTCCCGGACCAGTCTGCGCCTACGTGTAATATGGCTGACCAAGCTTGCGCCCGCGACAGCAGTATAAAAGCAACCACTATAAACAATACTGCAACCGAACAACTTTTTTTTCTTTTCATGCTAAATCCCTCCCGAAAATAAAATTTCCCCTGTTTTTAATTTCTTTACCCCGCATACCGTTACATACGCTAAGCAGGCACACAAAATAACGACTCTTCAATGCAGGTGGCTGACCAGTTTTGGTTTTTTTATAGGGTGCTACTGTTCTGTTTTTACCCTCCTTTCCTATGTATCTTCCGCACCATAGCCGACCAGCAAAAATTACGGTGTGTTGTTTCCCTCTGTTTTGGTTCCCCCATGCAAATCCTCGTCCACGCCCGTGCGCCTTATATGCATGGAAAGCATAGTGCCGCAAACTCTATGTTCATACTGCGCCACCGTTTCACCGATTAGAGCATTCTGCCCTCCAAAAAGACCGCTCGTGGAAAGCTTTAGTTTATCGTTTCCGTACTGAAGCATTGCTTGCCGCACCCCTAACGTCTAAGCGTAAACCGCATTGGCAGCACGGCCCGCGATGCAACCGCCTTGCCGCCGCGCTGCGCCGGTGCAAATGTCGAACGTTTGACCGCCTCGACTGCTGCTTCGGCAAAGCCGTCGGATGGGCTTGTCACAACCTCAACCTGAATCAGATTTCCGCGTTCATCAATAGTGAGCCGCAGAACGACAGTTCCTTCTCTGCCCTGCTGCCGTGCCGCAAGCGGGTAATTTGGCTGCGCATAGTTTAAAAACCGGGGCGCATCCGCCTGACCAAAATTTGTTTCATAAGGAGCACCGCTCCCACTGCCGGCGCCCGCTCCTGTCGGCCCGCCTAAACCCTTTTCGGATTGGGCTTGCCCCGGTTGCGGACTCCCGGCAGCAACATCGGCTGTACCCGCTGCGGCTTCTTCTGCCTGCACGTGCGCAGCGGCAGGAACGACTTTCGTTTTCCGGTGCAGGCTGTATTCAACCGGTTCTTTTTTTACTGGTTCGGGCTTTTTCTCCGTCTTTTCGATCCGCTCGGGAACGGCAGCAGGTGCTGATAAAACTGCCTGCACCGATTTGTGCGCATCTCCTGCCGCCCCGGCTGGCTCGGAAATAAAGAAAACTTCTATGGTTCTCGGTGCACTGCCGCCCCCCGGCATTCGGATGAACTGCGGCGGCACGAGCTGAAAAAAAAGCGCGGCGCCGACACAGACATGTATAAGCAGCGAAAGCGCGACCGCCTTGGGCATGCCGTTTTCCCGCCGAAGGCTGAAAGCTTTTCGCCTGAACTCTCCGGTCAGTTCAGCCGACAAGCCGGTGCAGCCAAACTCGATTGCGCGCTTCAGGAGCATCATATTTTTCTTGTGTCCTTATATGCTCTACAGTTGTCCCGTTGCATTTATTGAACAGCCCTGTTGCGCACCGCTCTTACAGCACGTCATCCTCCAGTATTTGTATGATCCCGCCGTTCATAAGCCGGACGTTGTAAAATCTTCCATAATCACCGGGCTGCGTGCCGTCCTCCCATTTCGCACACAGTCCGCCGCTTGAGCCTGAATCATAGAAATAGCCCTTTTGCATATCATCCCAGGCGGGCAGGCCCTTTTGCCATTTTATCGCCATTTTGGACATATCGTACGCGTCGACTGCTATAAAATTATAAAAACACCCCTGTGCTTTTGTGTTGGTGACGAGCTGGGTCTTTTTAACAATGTCGGAAAGCTTGACGCCCTCAACATCCTCATACGTGCTGATACGCATGCCTTTTAGTGCAACGGTTACTGTTGAGGCGCCAAAGGTTACCTCAACCTGCTCATCGCCCTGCCAGGTTTTATTATCGGTGGGCAAAGGTTTGCAGCCGAAGTTCAGGCTCAGCATGCCGATGAACAGTGCATTGATAGCCAGCCCAAGAATGATTTTTTTTAAACTGTTTTTCATATCGCAATCCGCCATTTCCTGTGCTTAAAAATATTGTATCCGGCCAATGTGCAGCAGGGCTGTTTTTAAAGGGGATACCTGCCGTGCAGCCGGTATCGCTTTCACCACAGCTTCCCCCGCACAATGGTAAAGAAGGTCCGGCCCTCACGCGGAAAACCGTGCGTGTAGAAATAATCCTCATCAAAAAGGTTGCGCGCCCCGGCTTCCAGCGTAAAATACTTTGTCAATTTCCCGATCAGCTTCAGATCAACCGTGCAGAACCCGCCGACCTTGTTCCAGTTCATATAATCATCGGAATCCTGGTAATAGCGCTCGGAGTAAACCATCAGGGAGCAAAAAACAGACAGATACCGGTTGAAGGTGTACTGGTTGCTGATATACAGATTATGCTTGGGCTGATATTCAAGATGATTGCCCGTTCGGCCCTGCGACCGGTCCTGGGCATGCAGCCAGGTATAGTGCACCTCGAAATCGTTATTGTGCAGCCAGCCCGATTTCAGGTTTATTTCAAAGCCCTTGAACGTGGCTTTGCCGATATTGACGTACTGATTGACCTTGAATGCGATCTCCCGGCTGATGATGAAATCGCTCACATCATTGTAAAACAGATTGCATTTGAGCAGTGTTCCGCCCGGCAAAGACTGCTCTATGCCTGCTTCGTAATTCACGGCCCGCTCGGATTTGAGATCGGGGTTTGCCACATTGCTGCCCAGCAGGTTGGAATACAGCTCCTTAAGAGAGGGGAAGCGCGACTTTTTCCCTACCGAAAAATGCAGGATGGTGTTTTCGAGCACCGCATAGTTGAGGCCTGCCTGCGGATTAAATGCATCTTCATTGCTCCTGAGCTTGCCGCCATTGGCATACCAGGGCACCTGCTTGTCATAGCTCGCCCCGACAACAAGCGACAGTTTATCGGTCAGTCTGATATCGTCCTCAAGACCGTAGGAATAGGTCTTTGTTTCATAGCGCTCCCACGGGTAATGAAAATTATCCTGTTCCTTGTGGACATCATCCTTGTAATGAAACGAAAGGCTGAACGTATTGTTTTTTAGGTAGGTGGATGCGAGAACGGCAGAGCCGCCGGTGCTGTGATCGTCATAGGTGCTGTGAAAGGAGTAGCCGGCGTATTGCGTCTGGTACAGTTCATTGTCGTATGAATCAAGCTCGTTGTAATACTCATCGCGGTAGATACGGGTCTTGAGCTGCAGCGTATCGGCAAGCTTCGTATCGCCGATGAAATAATAAGTACTTTTTTCCCATTCGGTGAACCGCCAGTATTTGGGAGCAATAGTGCCCTCCTCGGGCGGCAGGCCCCACTCACTTTTCACGCGGGTGAACCCCAGGGCATATTCATGGCCGTCTGCCGGAAGAAAGCCTATTTTGAAAGAGCCGCTGTTCTGATTCTCGATATCCGAATTTTCACGCCGGTGGCCGCTTTGGTTCAGGCCGTTGCGGTGATGTTCCGACAGCACATACGCGTCCTGATCGGTGTAGCCGTAGTTTGCCATACAGTAAAATTTCCCCAGGCGTGAGCCGAGGTTGATATTGGAATCCCAGCGGCTGCCCTGGCTCCAACCTGTATCAAAATCAGCCTCAAATGGCTTTTCCGGCTTGCGCGAGATGATATTAACCACGCCGCCCATGGTGTTGGGGCCATAGAGCGATGAGCTTATTCCCTTGCTGACCGTTATTTCTGAAACGGCGCCGGTAGGCAGTTTGCCGAGATCAACATAGCCGTCATAGGGAATAGAAATGGGAATGCCGTCATAAAAAACCGGGATATAGCGCTGCGTAAAGCCTCTGATGGTAAAAGTCTTTTCGTTTTTCGAACCCACGGTGAGGATTACGCCGGGTACGGTTTTAAGCGCATCGGCCACATTGGTTGAGGACGTCAAATCCATGGTTTCTTTTTGTACCGTATCCACGGTGGTGACTTTGCTGATGGTATCGGCCTGGCCCTGAACAACCACTTCTCCCAGCGTAAAAACCTGCCCTGTTGCATTATCGCGGGGCTGAGGCGCTTGGCCTGCGGCCGCGCTGTTCGAGCAGCAGGCAAGTGTTGCGGCTGCAATCCATGCCAGCGTTTTGGAATAAATTTTCATGAACGCGCCGAAATTCCGGTTACTGAATTTCAAATCTGATCGACATCTTCACCTCGGGGTCGACATCATGGCGAGCCAGCACGGCGGCGCCGATAATGGCAAAGCCGAACTGGGCATTTACCGGGAATGCGGCCTTGATATAGTTGGAGGCAACCGTCGCATTTGTGGCGGTTTCCGTTTTTACGCAATACATAGCGGGGTAGCCAGCGGCGATAAGGCTGTAGGTCACCGAGCCCGTGTATGCCTTAAGCAGGGGGGAGGAGCTGAGCTTAACGGTGAAACTTTCGATTGCAGTTTGATAGCCGGTGAACAGCACAAAAAAATACGTCATCTCCTTTAGCGAGCCGGCGGGGGAGTAGCTGATATAGTCCTTTGTCGCCGTATCATGGTTGGGCGTCAGCAAAAAAATATGATCTGTGGCAATTTGCGCATGCCCCGGCCCGCAGGTAAAAGCGCTGCATACTAGAATTATGAAAAGCAAAAAAATCCATCTTTTGTTTTTTTGTTTCATCTGCGCCCTTTCAAAAAAATACAGCCGTCTATACGGCAAAATAAGTTCCCGGGAGTTTTTGTTCATGAAGGAGCTTAGATGCGTTCCCATGTCAGAATAAGCCTTTTTTTTGGATATCGTCAAGGCAAAAGAGTTATTTAGGGTAAGTATAAGTCGTTTTTAGAAATAATTGGTTAAAAAAAATCTTAAAAATCGTGCTTATTTTTTCTGGTTTACGGTATAATTTTACTGCAAGTACTCAACAGGTCAGATATGTGTATCCATCCGGATTTCTCTGGTGAATAATGAACTGCAGAACGCTCAATAGGTTCCCCGGCACCGCAACTCATCGATGCCTGCATGCCGGGATGGTGCGCTTTCAACTTGAATTCTAAAATCGCAACCAGCAAAAAGGAGCAGAAGAGTGGGGAAAAGCGCAAAAATATTTATCATAGCCGCCATGTTAGGATTGAACACGGTGGCCTGGGGAGCCTATCATCATATGGGCGAAAAGGATGCCCCGAAATTTCAGCAGGCTTACCCCGATAAGGCGGGAACGAAGCTTGACGACTGCGCCCTGTGCCATAAGGGAAATACCTATAAGGCCAAATCAGGCAATGTGGTTACCGAAAGCGTATGCCAGTGCTGCCATGGCGCCTATGGCTATGATGGCAAAGGAGATATTAACAAAACACTCAACCCGTATGGCGTGGACTATCGCGCCGCGGGCCGCAGCGTGAAAGCCTTTGCCGCAATAGAAAAAAAAGATTCGGATAACGACACCTACAGCAACAGAGCGGAGATTAAAGCCGTGCGCTATCCCGGCGACAAGCTTGATACGCCGGCAAAAATGCAGGCGCCCCATATCGTGCTCTCCCTGGGCGAACTCCAATCGATACTCACGCCCCATGAGCAGTTCATGCTCATGAACAACAGTCGCGGCGGCGAAACGGGCTTTGATTACTATGTGACCTATACCGGCTTTATAATGCAGGATTTGCTCGCGGCAGCGGGCATGCGCTCCGAGGCAACCGGCATAACCGTCATGGCGCCCGACGGCTTCTGCTACTCTTTTGATCGTGCCAGCAAAGACGCCCATTGTTTTATCGAAGGCGCATATCCCCAGGCGCAGTACTTCTATGACCCGGTTGCGGACAAGGCCAATGGCGGCTGGGTCGACTACAGCGCCCCTGGATGTACGGGACGCAAAAACGGTCAGCTGATCACCGTCGATAATGGCCTGCGCCTGCTGCTTGCCTATAAGGCCAATGGCGCCTATCTTGATACAGCCATTCAGGATGCGCATAACAGGCTGGTCGGGGAAGGGCCATTCCGCGTCGTGCCTCCGCAGTTGAAACCGGGCTATCCCGACCGCAAAGCGACCGAATCCAACCCGGGCGCCGAGCCATGGCCCTATGACGCCAATGAACAATCCACGGACCACAATGCAGGCTTTTCTGCCCGCGGCATTGCTGCTATCCGCATCGATCCCCTGCCCGAGGGTACGACTGAATTTGACTGGCGCAACAACCAGACCGATGCGGGGTGGCGTTTCCTGCGGGACAAAAAAATCGTTATCTTCGGCAATATGAGAAGCAGCACTATTAAAGGCAGGGTTAACGACATGTCCACGCAGAAGCCCCTTGCCAGGGCGCTGGTGTCGACCGACAAGGGCGGCTACTTGACCTTGACGGATGAAAAGGGCTTCTTTATGCTGCCGGGCGTCGTAGCCGGGCCTGAAGGGAGAGAATTTAACTATACCCTCACGGCATCCGCCAGTGGCCATACCCACAAAAGCGTGCAGATAAAGCCGGGAGACGGCGACAATGCAACCATTAACTTTACGCTTCTGCGCGGGTCGGATAACTGAGCCGCAGGCACTGACACGAAGGTTGCTGAACATATTGACCCGTGGCTGCAGATGAGATACAAGACGAATGAAAACAATTTAACCGAAAGGAGAGAAACATGAAAACAACACGCTATCTGATTGCAGCCGCCGCACTGCTGTGCGCGCTGGCCACCGGCGCAGCCGCTGCAGGGCCTGAGGCCCAGCAAAAAAACATCATTCTTGCCACCACAACCAGTACGCAGGACTCAGGGCTTCTGGACGCACTGCTGCCGGTTTTTGAGAAACAGAGCGGCTATTTTGTAAAGACCATTGCTGTCGGATCCGGGCAGGCAATTGCCATGGGCGCCAAGGGCGAGGCCGACGTGCTGCTGGTGCACTCTCCCGCTGATGAAAAGAAATTCATAGACGAGGGCAATGGCGGCCGGCGGCTGCTTATTATGCACAATGATTTCATTATTGTTGGACCGGCAACAGACCCCGCAGGCATCAAGGCCGCAAAAAGTGCTCCCGAGGCTTTCAAAAAAATAGCCGGTAAGAAGGCTCTGTTCCTGTCGCGGGGGGATAAGTCGGGCACGCACTCAAAGGAGAAAAAAATCTGGGAGACCGCCGCCATCGATCCCGAGAACCAGCCGTGGTATCAGCAGACGGGCCTGGGGATGGGCCAGACTCTGAGCGTCGCAGCCGAGAAGAAAGGCTACACGCTTGCCGATCGCGGCACCTATCTGTCGCTGAAAAAAAATTTGGGCCTTGACGTGCTCTGCCAGGGCGACAAGAGCCTGCTGAACATCTACCACGTTATAGAAGTAAGCCCCCAGAAATGGCCGAAGGTGAATGCTGCCGGCGCAAAAGCTTTTACAGACTTCATGGTCTCGGCCTCTACGCAGAAGCTCATCGGCGCCTTCGGCGTTGAGAAGTTCGGTGCTGCCCTGTTTACGCCCGATGCAGGTAAAAGCGTGGAGAGCCTGGGTAAATGAAGTTGATTTATTCCTGGAAATAATTAAAACTAAAGCCCTCGCCTCCAGGCGGGGGCTTTATACATTTTCATTTAGGCAACCACAGGTGGGGTGCCCCTACGGGTTGTTTATCATTGCCCGATATTGTTCATCGGTTTAAAACCATGACGACAAAATTATGGACTTAATTCTTGAAGGCCTCTGGCAGGCAATCGTGCTGCTGTGCACGCTGGACCCGGAGACGTGGCGCATAACGCTTCTGTCGCTGCAAGTGTCGGGAGCGGCAACGCTGGTGAGCTTGTTTATCGGCATGAGCGCCGGCATCTGTCTTGCCCTGGCAGACTTTCGGGGCAAAAATCTGGTGGTGAGCATCATTAACACGGGCATGGGCCTGCCGCCTGTTGTGGTGGGCCTGTTTGTGACGATTTTCCTGTGGCGCAACGGGCCCCTGGGTTTTCTCGGGATGCTCTACACGCCCGGAGCCATCATACTGGCGCAGGCCGTCATCGCCACGCCCATTGTGGCGGGCATCACGGTTGCGGCCATTCAGAACCTGCCCCGCAATCTGCGGCTGCAAATACTGGCCCTTGGCGCAACACGGTTTCAGATGGTCCTGCTGCTTATCCGGGAGGCGCGATTGCCTCTGCTTGCAGCTGTTATGGCTGGTTTCGGGGGCGTCATCTCCGAAGTGGGCGCATCGATCATGGTGGGCGGCAATATCAAGGGCTATACCCGCGTTCTCACCACTGCCACGGTCATGGAAACCAGCAAGGGCAATTTCGATATTGCCATTGCCCTTGGTATAATATTGCTTATCCTGACCTTTGCCGTCAATTATATCCTTACCCATATCCAGCAGCATGACAGGCCAAGATGAACACCGAGCAGACACTTCTTGAAGTTAAAAATATCGATGTCAGACGCGGCGGGGTCCGGGTGCTTGAGGTGCCGCATTTTAGCCTGCGGCAGGGAGAAATTGTGTGCCTTGTGGGGCCCAATGGCTCGGGCAAATCTACGCTCCTTTTAACGCTCTGCAGCCTGCTTGAGCGGCACGCAGGCGAGCTATTCTTCAAGGGCTCAAAGGTTGTTGACCAGTCCTCGGTGCTCGATTTTCGCAGAAGCACGGCAACCGTTTTTCAGGAGCCCCTGCTGTTTGACACGACCGTGTATGACAATGTGGCCTCGGGGCTTAAAATCAGGGGCCTGCCGGGCCGTGAGATCCGGCAGCGGGTGGAGCAGAACCTCGAGCGCTTCAGTATCAAGCATCTGGGGCAGCGCGCAGCGCGCAAACTTTCGGGCGGCGAAGCCCAGCGCACAAGCCTTGCCCGGGCCTTTGCCACCCGGCCGGAAATTTTGTTTCTCGACGAGCCGTTTTCAGCCCTCGATCCACCCACGCGCGAAGCCCTCATCGACGATCTTGACACTATATTCCGGGAAACAAAAATTGCTGTTGTCATGTCATCCCATGATCAGGCAGAAGCGCTCAGGCTTGCCGATACCATGGCCGTAATGCAGCAGGGCCGCCTGATACAGATGGGGCCTCCGGCCGATGTGATAAATTTCCCGGCTGATGAATTCGTGGCCTCCTTTGTCGGCATGGGCACCGTTCTAAAAGGCCGGGTTGTTCAGGCCCGTCAGGGCACGGTAAGCGTAAGTGTTGCAGATAAGCTTATCGAATGCGTTGGGAATGCGGCCATCGGGCAGTCGGTCATCCTGTGCATACGGCCTGAAAATGTGACTTTGGCCCTGCCCGCCCACCATGACGGCACCAGCGCCCGCAACCATTTCACTGGCATTATTACGCGGCTTGTTCCCATGGGCCATTTTTTCAAGTTGAATCTCGACTGCGGATTTTTTCTTTCCACGCATATCACCTGCCAGTCGCTGGAGGCCCTGGACCTTCAGAAAGGCTTGCCGGTTTCTGTATCATTTAAAGCAACAGCTGTGCATATGATTGCACGTACATGAGGAACAGGGCATGAAATTCATCCGGTTTGAAAAAGACGGACAGCTGTGCCAGGGCCTTCTCACCGGCACGGAGGTGCAAAAAATAACAGGGGATATTTTTTCTGATTACACCATTGGGAAAGAATGCTTCGGGCTTGGCGAGGTCGCGCTGCTGCCGCCCTGCATGCCGGCCAAGATTGTTGCCGTGGGGCTCAATTACCGCGGCCATGCGCAGGAAATGAAAATGGACATCCCCGATGAGCCCCTGCTGTTTCTAAAACCATCAACGGCAGTCATCGGCCCCGGAGCTGCCATCATTTATCCAAAGATGTCGCAGCGGGTTGATTATGAAGGCGAGCTTGGCGTGGTGATCGGGAAACTCTGCATAAATGTTTCCGAGCAGGATGCGCCGGACTATATTTTCGGCTATACCTGTTTAAACGATGTAACCGCCCGGGATTTGCAGAAGAAAGACGGGCAGTTCACCCGTGCAAAAGGATTTGACACCTTCTGCCCCATCGGCCCCTGCATTGAAACAGAGCTTGACCCTTCGGCATCAATCATAGAAACCCTGCTCAATGGGCAGCTGCGGCAGAAGACGTCAACCGCGGATTTCATCTTTCCGGTGTACCGGCTGGTATCCTTTATTTCGCAGGTGATGACGCTCATGCCCGGAGATGTGATCGCCACGGGCACGCCCTCGGGCATCGGGCCCATGCAGCCGGGCGATGAGGTTGAAGTCAGGATAAGCGGTATCGGAAGTTTGCACAACCGGGTTGTCGTTGCGTGACCGGCCTCAGAGCAACTGGCCCGGCCCGGTAGAAGGGGATGGCCCCGATTTTTCTCCCTATTTTTCATGGGATTTTGAGAAGTTATTATTTCAGCTTTTCCGTATGTCGCCCGGTCTCTATTGTTGACATATTGAAAGGCTATGATAGCATTCATTTTCATAGCACCTTTCCTTGTTTGATTTGCCTTCACCTAGAGTCTTGTGCTGGTCAATTATAGACGGGATATACAATACCATATCGAAAGTACCAAAATGGAAGTAATCCTGACAGATAAAGCCTTGAAGCAGCTACAGGCTATTGCAAAAGGCAGCAAACTGGAGGCGCAAAAAATCCTTAATAAGATAGAAGCATACGCTGAGAATCCACATGGCAACCATAATATAAAAACCTTAAAGGGGAATTTTGGCGACAGGCTGCGGCTCAGGGTGGGCGATTATCGGATTATTTTTAAACATGAGGGGGGCACCTTGACCGTTTCCATCATCAAGCATAGAAAGGATGTATACAATGATTAAAACACAGGTCATCAGGGAGGGCAAAAAACCCGTTGCTGTTATCCTCGATTATAATGAGTATCAGAAACTTCGTGAACTTGCGCTGGATCGCGCAGACTACGCAGAAGCCGTAAGCGCCGAAGCCGCAAGCAAAAAACTCACGCCGCTTAAAGACGTTAAAAAATCACTCGGTCTTTAACGTCGGGCAAAACCTTTGATGATTTAAAAATACAATTCGCTCCGCCGCGGCGGATGCTTCCGCAAATCCAAAATCTGCATTCCGAAATCCAAAATCGATTCACCTCCAATCGCCGATCATGGCAAACGGTGTCCAGTAGAAGGGATGGCTGTATGCGAGCATGGCCTTGAGGAAACAGCTGTATATTGCGCAAGGCTTCAGTAAAGGGCGCTGCCCCCTTTTGTCCGATACTTTTCGGATCGTATGCCGAAGGCCGGCAGCGCTTGGATAGCGACATTGACCTCATCGTTGTGTCAAAAGACTTTCAGCCTTTCAATGTCAGGGAGCGTCTTGAAGTACTTGGGCTTGCATCGGGCCGGATACTTGAGCCTATCGAGGCATTCGGCTACACGCCGAAAGAAATAGAAAGTGCTACGTCCGAGAGTTTTCTCTGGGATGTATTACATTCAAAGACCGCAAAGGTTATGGCACCGTAAAACAAACATGTCGACATCTACCACGGCGCCTGCTGTTTTATGATTTTGCCCCACAGCAAGGCGCTTTCGACTCCTTCCAGACTCCGCCAGGTAAGATGATTGTCTAAAATATGCTGAAAACTTTGCTGGGCATGAGTTTGCCCGACTGCCAGAAGCTCTGTAAATTGAGGTACAAGGGCATGGGTAAGAACTTTGTTTGATTGTTCCGCTTCCTCGCACCATTTCAAGGCTACGCCCAAATACCCCAGCCATCTCGGCTCGGCCATATTGAGACGGGCCATGCGAACATCCTGCACCACGGCTTGCAGCTTCAACTGATCATGTATTGATAATTCCCGTGGACGTGGATACTCCGGATACCTGCTCGGGAATTTTCCCTTCTCGGACTGAACAACAACCTCCCGATATGGGCTTTTACCGGTTTTTACTTCAACAAAGATAAACTCTCCTTTCCAATCAGCATCATCCGGGTGATAGCCCAGAATAAGACGATACAGATCAGCCCTGAGCGGCCAGTTGCCGCATGTTGTGCATCCCAGCCGCCAGCAGTATCGCGCCTCGCACAGAGCTTCAAATGAATTTCTTCTTGCTTCGCCCACAGAACACCTCGCTTGATTGTCTTTACTTGCCCCATGCCCCCAGGTTGTTATAAGGAGTGTTGTCGGGCCGGGTTTTGAGATGCGGGTCTACATATGTGCCGTTACCGCGTAAATAGCCGTTCTGCAGGTAGATTTCCCCACCGCTTTTGTAGTTCCGCGGAGCTGGCACGGAATAGGATTTAAAACTTGGCAAACTTCCGTATCCGCCTGACGAATTGCTCCGGGTTGGCAAAGAGCCGTAGCTGCCATACCGTCCGCCTGCCTGAGATTCGGCTGCAAACATAACGACCATCAGAACTGCTGCTGCGATAAATAATGTTTTTTTCATGGCTATGCTCCTTCTTGGGTTAAATGGTTTTTTTCACGACTGCTTTCTACTTCATTAGACAATTGACCATTCAAAAAAGTTCCAGAAGCAGCGAATTTTTTTAGCTTGTTTTTCTGTATTCGATTGGATACATTCGTTTTATTAAAGATTGGTCGGGGAATTGGAGATGTGAAGAATGGCTAAAAAATTAATCAAATTTGATGCAGCTGCCTATCTTGATAATGAAGAGACCATAGCGGAGTATCTTTCCGCCGTTATGGAAAAAAATGATCTTGATTTGCTGCTTGCGGCAGTTGGTGATGTGGCCAAGGCACGGGGTATGGCCACAATTGCCCGTGATTCCGGACTAGGGAGAGAGAGTCTTTATAAAGCTTTCGCGCCGGGAGCAAAACCCCGCTTCGATACGGTCATGAAAGTGCTTCAAGCCCTGGGGCTTAAGCTACAAGCAGAGCCGGCACGGTAATAACCAAGCCATGTGGACAAATTGAGTTTTTTGACAAACAATTCTACGAATTCAAAATGTTCCGATACTGGCTCCTAATCAGGTACACCTGTTCCTATTTTGATTGTCAATGCGACGAAAAATATTTTGAGATAAACTCGGATGGTTTGATTATCGGAATCGCATGAATTGATTTGAGTGTTAAAAGATCATCATCTCCGCTGACTATAAAATCCACATCTCCTGAAACCGCACATTCCAGAAACTTGTCATCATCAGGATCCCTGGAAATGGAAAGAGATATCTGCTTTTCAATGATCGCCGTATTTGTCGTAATCAGATCAATCCACTGAGTCATCAGGTCTGCTTGTTTTTTGCCTACAGAACTGATAACCCTCACATATTCATCCAGGATATCCGGGGTTGCAACAATTTCTATGTCATCAGATATCCAATGTTGCAATATCCTGAAAGGGGTACCGCCCCAGAAGATTCCTGAAACCAACACATTTGTATCAAGAACGATTTTCACGACGAACCTTTTTTACCGCTTTTACGACATCTTCCTTCTGTAGTCCATTCTCTCGTGCATATTTTCTACTGGCCGCAATGAGTGCGCGAAATTTATCTATTTTCGGCTTCTCTACCGGACGAAGAAGAATGTTTTCCCCATCGGATATAATGGCAAATTTATCTCCCGCAGATATTTTCAGATCATTGCGAATTGAACTTGGGATAACAATCTGCCCCTTTGAAGAAAGGCTGGTAATTTCGACTGCACTCATTGTTGACCTCCTGATAAGTAAGAATTTCTTACATAAGTATAGCCTGCGATCCAATTTCAGTCAATAGATTTCGAAATAATAGGTGCCTGTCCCCAAGGGCGTTTTGATTCATAGGGAATAACAGGAATAAAAAACAGGGTGAACCAGCGCCTTTCGTGTAGCAAATGATAAAAAACATCATTGCCGCAGTGGGGGCACTTCGTGGGGAGCGTGGGGCCGTGGTTTTTGCGTGTCTGATAATTCCCATCCGAAAATGATAAACATGGCTTTTTCCTCCTGCATGATTTGTCGTCTCTATGTATTGAGACAATATGACAGGGGGGAAAGTTCCGTTGCATCAAAATAAATTTGAAAGTTGTCCGGATTATTCCTGGAAGACTTCATCAGGTAAATTGTCTATTACTTCCATTGCGGGGCAGTCTACATTACCCCTGCCACCATCTGTTTGAATGGGATATGATCTGCATGGGGTTGGGCGAACATTATATATTTTGCATTTTTTATCTTTATTCAAGAATGGACAAGGTTTTCTTTTTCCATCATCAGAGAGAATCATTCTTCTGCCGTTTTTTTGAATAACTTCTCCGTAATAATTAGAAATAATCTCCTCAGTTGAGATTTGGAGAAAATCTTTCATTTTTTCCAAATCGTTTTCTTTAGGATCTGGGTGGGGCAGACCAAGTTGTTCACAACACTTTCCGCATTGTTGACATTTAAAGAATTTCCATAATGGATTCATATTCAACTACCTCCAATCCCCGATCATGACAAATGGTGCCCAGTAAAAAGGATGGCTGTATTCGGGCATGGCTTTGAGGGAAAGCTGGGCCTGGCGCAAGGCTGTGGGTTTGATTAAAGGAAACGACGATTTTCAAGTTTGTTGAAAAAATCATTTAATGTACTCTTATTAAAAACCATTGCTATATCCGGATATTTTAGGCCGGTTGTTTGTATGAAATTTGTCCACCTTCCATCAATAAGAACCAAGTGGCAATAAGAAACCGGAACAACAACATGAAAAACATCATACCAGTGGCTTGGCGTAGGCATACCCATAGTTTTATTTTTTATTAAATGAGCTATCACTAAGTTGTAAATTTCCCTTGTTGCCGCCTTATATTCCATGCCTCTCGTTTTTACAGCTTTAAACATTTTAGCTGCCTTCGATAGACTCACCGGATCATTGCGAGCCCTATTTATTAATGGATTTAATTGAGCGCCAAAATTATTGCTAAGCCCTTTGCCACCAGTTTCAATATTTTCATTGATAATTCTCTCAATAACATCTGCTGCGCGAATAATAGGGGTAACCCCATTGGATAATACATATTCTTTTACAAGACTCATGTCCCAAGCAGGAGGGGAGACATCCTGAATTAGATCAGAAATTAGTGAGCAACTTTCACTTTTTAAGATTAAAATGTTCTCACTTGCGATTACCTTTTTCGGATTGCTATGAATAAACCCGCAATCAACTTTTCTGAGGAAATTAATAATTGCCTGGACTTGTCCTTGATCACCTTGGCCTAAAAGTTCCCTTATTCCAAAAACAGAAATCCTTAAACTTCCTCCTCTTTTTTGCATTGCGTCGATAAATCTTTGTCCTAAAGAAATATCGGTAGCAAAATCATTCAAAGCCCAATGATCCAGATAAACCCTTGGGGAAAAGGCTTTTTCCTCTATTCGCATATCACCATTGGGTAGCTGAAATAGATTATACATACTATTTACCTCCAATCCCCGATCATGACAAATGGTGCCCAGTAGAATGGGTGGCTATATTCGGGTATGGCTTTGAGATCAAGCTGTGCCTGGCGTAGGGCGGCGGGTTTGCTCATGCCCTTAGTGAGCCAATTGGTGTAAAAGTTTTTCATAAGAATCGCGGTTGATTTGTCGTCAACACTCCAAAGGGTTGCAAGAATGGATGGCGTGCCGGCATAGATGAACCCGCGCGACATGCCAGCCCAATCTTCTCCGCCGCGTACTTTTGTAAGCGCTGTTTCGCAGGCACTTAGTGTCACCAAGTTTGCCTTTTGCAGATTCAGCCCGAACACGTCTGGCACTCTGAGCAACCCATCGTCGTCGCCATCCTGGGCCAGCAGCAGGCCCGATTGCAGGGGCTGCATGTCGTTGAACTCACCGTGGCAGGCAAAGTGAATCACAGCAAAATCCCCACTGTCCGCTTGTGCCTTAGCTTTTGTCGCATCGGCCCTGCTGTAAACCCGCTTTGCGGTGAACAAAGCTTCAATATCCTGAACTTCTTGCTCCGCAGAATATAAGGATTTTCTTTCAGTTGTCGGATTGGCAAAGGCAAGAAAAGATGTTGCAGCAGTTTTCCGCTTTTGAACAATGAACTCTATTACGCTTGAGGTTGGCGCTACCGACAGATCATATTTATCAACGAGTGATTTACTCCCGTTTGACAGGCATGAGAAAGGTATTTTGTGCAGCACATCATGCGGCACGATTATCAATTTCTTCGTTTTTATGTCAGCCTCAAGGGGTGCAAATATCAAGCGGTACAACTCTTGAGCCTTTTTGTTAAAGGCCTCACGATACTTTTTCTTTAGTTCCGGGGTTGATTCCTGCCCGCCTAACTCGTCTGCAAGAGAAGAGAATAAAGGTGTGGCTCGACGGGAGTTGTCGGATATGTTTATAGCAAGCCAATTACCAATATCGGCCTGAATTTGCTTAGCGTTAAGATCGAAGCCGTCTTTTTTTATCTCATGAATTTGTATGCTGTTTTTTGTGATAAGCCAGGCATAGGTTCTGTCCTGCGCGATGTAGTATTCAAGCACGGTCAGGTCATCGTCTAGTAGGGCTTGAATATCGGTGGCATTATCAGGATTTGCGCAAATGAGATATGCCACCTCAGCGTTTTGGAGCTTCACCTCTTTTAGAAATGCTTCGTAGTCGGCACTTGTCTTCTCGAACTCAGCCTTGACCAGTTCGTCCTCGCCTATGGGCAAATTTACGCCTGGCTTTTGTATAATTTTAAGCCGTTTTTGCAACACAGCCAGCTTGCGCTGATATTCATAATCCTGCTTTAATACTTTCTCGTCCTGAGGCTTTGCGCTACGTAAACCACGCGAGGCAAGCATTTCAAAAAATATGCGGCTCTTTATCATTTCCGCATATCGGAGAGCCTCGCGCTGTGCATCAGGCCTGTTTTCTTTCAAAAGCACACGGATCATACCTTCGAATGCATCAGCGCGCTTGAAACCTGCTATCGTATCACCTTCCAGGAAGTGTTCCCTCAATGAGCTGTTAAGCTCTGCGCGCTGTTGCTCAATGAGTGCGATTGCTTTACTAAACCAGCCCTTTGCCTCGACATAATTCATTTCTCCTTCGTATGCAAGGCCAAGCCCAATGCTGTATGCTGTAAGCGAATTTGGTAAATTCGCCGTATGCAATGATCCGCTAAACTGTCCACGAGCCTCCCCATACCTGCCTTTCATTAAATAATATTTACCAAGGCCACCCGCATCATTTTGCTGTTTAAAAACCTCAAAGGCTTGCTCCATTTTGCCAGATATAAGCCAAAGAAAGGCAAGATTGTTTATGATCGTTTCGACATCGGGGTGATTTTTACCAAAAGCCTTTGTTAATATTTCTACTGAACGTTGATATAGCGGTTCGGCTGCTGCATAGTTACCAGTATCATGATAAAACATGGCCAGATTATTGAGACTTTGTGCGACATCGGGATGGTCTTTGCCAAGAGCGTTTTCTCTAATCTTCAGCGCCTGCTTTAAAAGCGGCTCAGCTGCGGCATAGTTGCCAGTATTATGATAAAGCATTGCCAGATTATTAAGGCTCGTGGCGACATCAGGATGATCTTTGCCAAGAGCCTTTTCTCGTATCTGCAAGGATCTTTTAAAAAGTGGCTTAGCCTCGTCATAGTTCCCTGTAGTTTGATAGAGCACTCCTAGATTGCTAAGACTTCTTGCGACATCGGGGTTGTCATCACCAAAGGCTTTTTCAAATATCTCAAGGGACCTTTTATATAAGGGCTCTGCTTCTGCATAATTTCCCATAGTCTGATAAAGCTCGGCAAGGTTGTTGATGCTCGTTGCGACATTAGTATGATTTTTACCAAGCGCTTTTTCATATATTTCAAGCGACTTTTTATATAGCGGTTCGGCTGCAGCATAGTTACCCTCAGCACGATAAAGCTCGGCAAGGTTATTGAGGCTCATTGCGACATTAGAGTGGTCTTTACCAAGCGCTTTTTCATATATTTCAAGCGACTTTTTATATAGCGGTTCGGCTGCAGCATAGTTACCCCTGACATAATATAGCTGAGCAAGGTTGTTGAGAGTCATTGCTACATTAGGGTGGTCTTTGCCAAGCGCTTTTTCATATATCTCAAGAGTTCGTTCATACAGCGGTTCGGCTGTAGCATAGTTACCCATAGCCACATAAAGCAATGCAAGATTATTTAGAATGATTGCTACATTAGGATGGTCTTTGTTAAGCGCTTTTTCATATATCTCAAGCGACCGTTTATAACGAGGTTCAGCCTCGGCATAGTGCCCCGTGGCTCGATAAAATTCAGCAAAATTATTGAGGGTCGTGGCAACAGTTGGGTGGTCTTTGCCAAAAGTTTTTTCACATATTTCCAGCGATCTTTTATAAAGAGGTGCAACTTCGACAAAATTTCCTGTAGCTTGATAAAGCATTGCAAGGCCAAGTAGGCTCATAGGGACATCTGGATGGTTTTTGCCAAGAGCTTTTTCTCTAATCTCCAGGGACCGTTTAAAGAGCGGCCCGGCTTCTGTATAATTTCCGGTGGCATAATAAACCATTCCAAGACCGTAGATGCCCATAGCAACTTCTGGATGATCTTTGGCAGAGACTTTTTCCCCTATTTCTAGAGATCGATTAAGGAGCGGCTCTGCTGCAGCATAGTTGCCGGTCATAAAATAAAGCATTGCAAGACCATTTAGACTCATGGCGACATCAGTATGATCTTTACCAAGGGTTTTTTCTCTAATTGCCAGTGACTGCTTAAAAAGAGGCTCGGCTGCGGCATAGTTACCCATAATTCGATAAAGCTCTGCAAAGCCATAAAGGCTCATGGCAACTTCAGGATGATCCTTGCCAAGGATTTTTTCTCTAATCTCCAGAGATTGCTTGTAAAGTTGTTCGGCTGCGGCATAGTTGCCTAAAGTTCGATAAAGTTCTGCGAGGTCGAAACTGGCGGTGGCGATTTTGGCATGTGCTGGATCGGAAGCCTTTTCCGCAATTTGCAAAGCCTGCTCGGCTAAAGGGATGGCGTTCTTATAATGGCCCTGCTTATAAAGCTCGGTAACTTTGTTATGCAAATCCTGCAATTCTTCGGCATGAGAGATAGCGGAAAAAAAAATAAAAGCGGTCAATAGAATGGAGCAAAACAGTGGGAAGGTTTTTTGCATACGCTTCTATTTTGGTTGAAGATAGATTATTATTTTTCTTTTAATTCTTTTATTGTCCGCAATGTCTTTTCTATCCCTTCGCGACCAATATTACCCTTTTGTACTTCTGACTCCATAAGGGCAACTGCCTTTTCATAAAACCGCACAGCATCATCACGTTTGCCCATTTTTTTATAGGTATCGCCAAGGCCCAGACATGCCGTGTAAAGTTGCTTATCTATTTCAATTGCTTTGGTGTAACCTGCCAGGGCTTCGTCGAGTCTATTCTGCTGTTCATAGCAGTCCGCAAGGTTGTTGTGAATGCGGGCAAGCACTTTGTTGTCTGAGCAACCTGCGGCAAGGGCGTCTTTGAGAAGTGATTCTTTGAATTTCAGGTCGGGCGTGGCGGTGCCTTTGTTGTAAAGCTCAATTGCATTCTTGCAGTTTTTTGCAATGACGGTAGTGGTTGCTCCGCCCCGTGTTGTTGAAATGTCATTCTCTGAGGTGGGCAGAAGTTTAATTATCGACACAACCGCAAGAATTACTATTGCCGCAGCCGTGCCCTGCATGATGAGGCGATACATGGGCCGCTTGGTGAACGGCAGCACCTTAGGTTCAAGGTTGTTCATGACCCTTTCGGTGAATCCATTGGAAACTTTGGGCTGTTTAATTTGATCGAGCAGGCCAAGGGTCATTTTCATTTCATCATGCTCTGCACGGCAGGCGCTGCATGACATGAGATGCTCGGCAATGACCGGTCGCAGATTAGGCGAAAGCCTGCCGGTGATATAGTCGTACAAGTTGTCCTGTATTTCATTGCACTGCATGGGTATGGCTTGCCTCATTTTTGTTTATTGATCTTTGCCTGCCCTTTTGAAGTAATCAGATATTTCTGTTTCTCGTCTGTCGGCTTGTCCGGTATGGTCATGGCGATCAGTCCTTCATTCATCAACGGTCGGAGATAATTCACCACGAAGGTTCGTCGATGCTTCAATTGCATAAAGGCCAGCAGCTCCTTAATTGAACGGGGCTGGCGGCAAAAATCCAGCAAATTCGACTTGTCCGGTACTTGTCCGGTACTTGTCCGGTGCTTGATCGGTGCTTGGTCGGTGCTTGGTCGGTGCTTGGTCGGTGCTTGGTCGGTGCCGGACTTTACTCCGGTCTTTTTCTTTATGGGCTTTTTCTTGAATTGCACCTGAAATGCATAGCCCAGCTCATTTAAAACGAGATCGATTTGGGGATAATCATCAAGGGAAGTGCGCATTTTTTTAATGCCTGTGCCCCAGCCTTCAATGAGTTTCAGATCCTTAAAGATCGGGGCAAGGGTGCGGTTTCTTATTTCGGATCGGCCGCTGCCGAGCTCCTCGGGCGACAGGGTATCGGGGAGGGGGCCGGGGCTGGTTATTTCCAGCATATCGTCAAAAATCGCAACCTTGATATCACTGCCTGTTATTGAATAATCACGGTGAATAATGGCATTGATGATCGCTTCGCGGATGGCTGAAAGCGGATATTCCCAGCTATCCTGCCGGTAGACCTCGCCAATGCGGGAACCCAGGGCGATATTCTTTTTAATAAACGCTATGCAGGGCTCAACACTGCAATGAATCGGGCCGGAGATTGTTGCCTGATCGATAAAGTTGCTCGTGTCAGTGCCCTTGAACCGTGCGCATTCAATTTTAGCATAAGGGAAAAGCCGCTTTATTTCGGGCGAATCAGAAAGCAGAACAGCCGCGTTTACATGATAGGTACGGCCTGCCTCTGTGCATGTCAGCCCCAGCTTCCGCCTGAATTCTTTGCCAAACGCTCGGTCGGTTACTTTGACGTAATCGGTTTTAAAAGATAAAAAATCGTTTTCTTCGAGATGCACATCATAAGCAGGCAACGTGTCAAAAGAAATCCTTCGGTTCTGTCGCTCAAGTTCATCGAGCATGGCAGGGCTAGCTTTTCTGGTGCTTGAGCCGATACGAATATAGGCGCCGGTGGCCTTTCCTTCCTTTGTCAGAAAATACGGTTTGTTTGAGCCGGGAAATATCTCCACCACGAGCAAATTTTTGCCTTTTATTGACTGGATATAGCATTCAAAAGCGATGGCGGGGCTGCATTCGCTGAAGATATGACTTGTGATTCGCTCTTCGAGCTGAAAAACATCGCTGTCGCTGATGCCGATTATTTTTCGGGGGTTATTGCACACCCCTAAAATAATTTTGCCGCCCGCTCCATTGGCAAAGGCAATGGCGGTTTTGGCGATTTGATTTCCCTGGGGGAATTTTTCCTTAAACTCAAGCCGCCGCGATTCGGGCTGCTGTACCAGAGTAGTGTTATCTGTTGAACTCATGGTGTCCTCTACTTAAATATTACAAGCACTCCTTTAAAAACGGCCCGGCTTCCTTGAGCGCGCGAAAAAGCCGGGACTTTATGGTCCCGACAGGCACGCCCAACGATTCGGCGGCGTCTTCTTGGCTCATATCACGCATATGCACAAGATATATAACCTCATGGTACTCAGGACGAACTTTTTCAAGCTGCCTTTGCACACAATCCTGCGTAGCATCAGCATCCAACTCATTAAAAAGTTTGGTGAACAGCCTTTGATCCCCATCCCGCGTAGCAATACCACCCAAAAGCCTTTCTTTAGTATATTGATTGTATTTATCAAAAGATTCGGCCTGATTGCCGCGATCCTTGCACTTATTCAAGTAATGATTATGAGCTATGGCGCACAGCCATGTTGAAAATTTTGAATCATACTTAAACGTAGCAATGTTTCTCCATGCCTGGCCAAAGACTTCCCACGCAACCTCCTCGGAGCTTTCGAAGGGGCAACGCAGCTTACCGATACAATAACCATTCAGCATACCTTTGTACTTATCAACCAAACTACGGAAAGACTCTCTATCGCCAGCCTGAACCTTTCGGATGCACTCGCGCTCGTCTTCGTCTGTAAGAGGTATGT
>CAIWCT010000050.1 GCA_903911225.1 uncultured delta proteobacterium | reverse complement strand
TCGCTGCGCAAGAGCATAACCGGCAGGCAGCGCGAGGTGCTGGACAGGCTTCATGACATGGAACAATCGCTCATCGCCCATAACGCCGATCCCCTGTTTTTGGAACGCCACCGCAAAATGGCAGAAGATATGAAAGAGCGGTTTGCCGATCTTTCCGACAAGCTTAACCGCGAAGATATGGACGTGCTAGCAGAAAAAGGTATCCGGTCCATCATGAAGGGGCAACGCAAGCCCGAAACCAAAAAAGATATACCCGCAAAAAAGCTCCGCGCTCAGAAAGCAACACCCCAGACTCTTCCGAATCGTCCAACGGTGAGAAAACAAAATATTGATGAAATTTGGGGCGCACAGAAAGAAGAGATCAAAGAAGCGCCGCCCAAGATGTTCCCCCGCACGGATGGCAAACTCGGCCTCCTGCAAAAAAACGATGCATATCAGCTGGTCAAGTTTGAGCTGCCGTCAAACTCCGTACTCCGAACTCCAGACTCCGAACTTAAAATCTCCCCCGTCACCGCTTTTGATCTCGATCTTCCCCGGTCTGTGCGTCCGGTCATGGTGGCATCGGTGGTCGATGTGGCAGGGCTTCTGTCGCAGGCGACTATGCAGGCCACAGCGCCGCCTTCTGATAATACAACGATTATTGAAGACGGTATCGATATCGTATTTTCAGATGAGATCAAGGCCCTTGCCGACTCACTGGGAAAAGACCCGATCAAAATGTATGACTATGTGAAGAACAATATCGCCTATCAGCCATACTGGGGCAGCCTGAAAGGGGCTCGGCAAACGCTTCTTGAAAAGCGTGGTAATGACTGCGATCAGACAAGCCTGTTAATAGCTCTTATGCGCTACTCAGGCTATCCGGCACGCTACGGTGAGGCGCTTGTTACCGTAGATATTGCCCGTGCAAAAAGCTGGCTTGGCGTGCAGGAGGATAATCTGGTTGGCTATCTTCTTGCCAGCGCCCACATCCCCGAGGTAAAGGATCTTTACCAGGACTCCCGTATTGTGCAGGTACAGTTTCGGCATATCTACGTTGAAGTCTATCTTCCTTATGAAAACTACCGGAGCCAAATCCGTCCAAACGGTGGGCAGAAGCTCTGGGTGCCCCTCTCTCCGGCCTTCAAAAAACAAAATCAAACACCCGGCGTCTCCGTGCCCTTTGATACCGATGGCTTCATGCAGGGTTTGCAGGATCATGCCACCTACAATCCCGATGGTTCCCTTGCCGCCATCGATAAAGACTATATCCGCGAGCAGACAGATAATTACAGCGCGCAGATTCAGGCCTTTATCAACAGCCAGAATCCCGATATGACGATGAATCAGTTTTATGGCCTTTCAAGCATAGCCCTGGAGAGCTATCCCATTCTGCCCATTACGCTGCCTTTTCCTTCCGATCCGGCAACGGTGAGCCATTACAGCGCACTTGATGCTCTTCTGCATCACCGGATCGTGGTAGAGCTTTCCTACTGGGGTGTCGACTTGGATGAAGAACTCGACACGCTTGAGATAAACTACACCGCGCCCACGGCCCTTGTTGCAGGCAAGCCCCTGACATTATCCTACCGGCCTGCAACTGCTCAAGATGTAGCGTTGCTGGGTCAGTATGATGGTAATCTGTTTGGTACGCCTCTGTGCCTCATTCATATGTACCCTCAGCTCAAGCTGGGCGGGGTGCTTGTTGATGAAAACACCAATGCGGGCTACGGGGGACAAACAATCGGCGGCATGGCGCTTGACAATGCCGCCATTTCCATGGGCCTTGAAGAAACGGTGCGAGTAAAAATGCTGCAGCCCGGAGAAGAAATATATGCCACCCGGCAAAATGATTATAAGATTACCGTGGGCGACCATGTGGCCATTGTGCCGGGCTTGGGGTGTATGCCCAAAGAACAGCTGCAGGAGAGCATGCAGCGGCTTTCGCAGGCCGCTGCGGAGGGTGTTCAGGATATCGACCGGCTTTTGGGCGAGCAACTGCACCTTACCGGTAGCAGCTATTATTACCAGCTTGATACCTGGTACGGCCTCATAGCAAAACAGGCCGGGGTGCAGTGGTTCCGCAATCCTTCGGACATGATC
>CAIWCT010000049.1 GCA_903911225.1 uncultured delta proteobacterium | reverse complement strand
TTTTATAAAAAGATATGCCTGTTCTTCCAGCCTTTCAATTAGGGCCGGCACGGCAGCCAAATTGCCTGTCTCCCCTGCGTGCTCAATCTGCATTGCAAAAGCGCTGAGCGCATTTGCCCCGACATTTGCAGCCGAACCCTTCAGCGTATGGCCGCTGCGGCGCATCGCAACTGCATCAGCCTGTGCGTAGGCAGCGCGCATAACGGCAAGATACTGCGGCAGATACTCGATAAATCCTGCAACAATGGTTTTGGCAAGATCTTCGTCTCCCATCAGCCGCCTGATGAGGTTTGCCTGGTCAAACACCATGCAGGTCGTTTCACCGGCTATAACCTGTACGGTTTCCCCGGGGTCATGCTCGCGTGGACCGCCAAGCCATTTTGAAAGTTTTTCGGCAATTTCCAGCGGGTTTACGGGCTTTGCAATATAATCATTCATGCCGGCACGGATGCAGTCTTCACGGTCTTTCTGCATGGCGCCTGCGGTCATGGCTATAATCGGAACATGTTTGCCGTTTTTCAGAGCGCGGATAGCCCTGGTGGCGTCAAGGCCATCCATTTCGGGCATTTGAACGTCCATTAACACAAGGTCATAGGCAATCTGTTCAAACCGGCTCACCGCTTCAAGGCCGTTTGCAACCGTATCAGCCCGGTAGCCGAGCTTCTGCAGAATGCCGACCGCCACCTTCTGGTTTGTCGCATTGTCCTCGGCGATAAGAATATGTATTTTTGACCGGCGGGATTCGTCAATGGCATGGCGTGTAACAAGCTGTTCAAAGGCGCCGCATTCGACCCTCTGCTGCAGGCCGAGCACTGCCGCAAGGCAGCCATACAGGTGCGACTGTTTAACCGGTTTGGGTAAATACCCGGCAAAGCCGATTTCCTTAAGACGCCATACGTCGCCTCGTCTGCCCACAGAGGTCATCATCACCATGGCGCAATCACACAGGGCAGGGGCCTGCTTGATTGCCATGCCCAGATGCTCGCCATCCATGCCGGGCATCTGCATGTCAAGGATCGCAATGCTGAACGGATCGCCGGCAGCCACGGCCGTATACATCAGCTCCAGTGCGCTTTGCGCGTCGGCAGCCTCATACGACCTGCATTTCCATAGCCTGAGATATGCCATCACCACCTGGCGGTTTATGGCATTGTCATCAACCACCAGGATGCGCTGGCCGCGGATATCGGCCATGGACAGCCGCTCCGCAGCGCCTGCCTGTTCGGCCTGTTTTTGCAGCACTGCAGTAAACCAGAAGGTTGAACCGTCGCCAGGGTTACTCCGCACGCCGATCGATCCGTTCATGAGAGACACAAGCTGCCTGCTTATCGACAGACCCAGCCCGGTTCCACCGTATTTCCGTGTCGTTGAAGAATCAGCCTGCACAAAAGGCTGAAACAGCATATCCAGTTTGTCTTCCGGTATGCCGATGCCCGTATCGGCAACCTCAAAGCGTATGCACGCAGAGGTGCTGTCTTCATGCTCAAGGCTTGCCACAACGCTCACATGTCCCGCCGGGGTAAACTTCACGGCATTGCCGACAAGATTCACCAGCACCTGTCGCAGCCTCCCCGGATCCCCCTTCACCAGCGACGGAACCTCGGGATGGGCCATCCAGACATATTCAAGCCCTTGCTCCTGTGCTTTAAAAGCAAGCATGTCAGCCATTTCCTCAAGCATGATCCGCAGGTCAAAATTAATTATCTCAAGCTCCATTTTTCCGGCTTCAATTTTGGAAAAATCAAGAATTTCATTGATAATCGTCAGCAGGGAATCGGCGCTGCTGCGAACAGCCTCGGCATATCCCTGCTGCTCCGTGCTTAAACTGGTTCCCAGCAGCAAACCCGTCATGCCCATCACACCGTTCATGGGAGTTCTGATTTCATGACTCATATTGGCGATAAACTGGCTCTTGGCGGCATTGGCGGCCTCTGCGGCATGCATGGCCTCACGCAGGGCCTGCTCGGTCTCTTTACGTCGGCTGATATCGCGCAGAATACCTACCGCATAAAAAGAGCCCTTAAGACTGATGGAGGACAGTGACAGCTCAACGGGTATCTCGGCGCCGCAGCATGTGTTGCTCACAAGCTCCATGGTTTTACCGATAGCATTGCCCTGCCCTATTTCCCGAAACCCTGGCATGGCTTTCTCATACTGTTCATGGTAGCGCTGTGGCGCCAGAAGCCCGTGCAGATCCCTGCCGAGGGCCTCCTGCGGCGACCACCCAAAAATCTTTTCCGCAGCGCTGTTCCAAAGTTTAATAGTTCCCTGGCTGTCCATCATAAGAATAGCGTCGGTTGCAGAATCACTCAGCGCTCGAAATTTCAATTCACTTTCCTTTAAGCCCACTTGCGCCTGATGCCGCTCGGTAATATCCTCACCTGAACTCAGCATACTCACAATGCGTCCTTCATCATCCCGTATGACCGTCATATGCCAGGCAATGAGCCTTTGCGTTCCGGCTTTAGTCACAACAGGGGCTTCAAAAGACTCATTAAGCTCTAAATTGCCTGCCAGTATTTCCGCAAACAACCTTCGCCCTCTTCGGGCCCATGCCGGAGGCAGGCAGGTA
>CAIWCT010000048.1 GCA_903911225.1 uncultured delta proteobacterium | reverse complement strand
GCAACGGTAACAATCACCGTGGGCAAAAAATGCCCCATGGTGAAGCTGTACGGTGATGATTCAGCGCAGGTTGAGCTTATGCGCCGGTACCGAGATGAGGTGCTTGAGACAACGGTTGCTGGCAAACTTGTAGTTGATCTTTATTACGGCCTGGCGCCGATAGTTGATCAGGCGCTTGAAAATCCGTGGCTGCAGCAGAAAGCAAGAAGGGTTGTTGATGGGCTGCTGCCGGTTGTGGAGAAGCGGCTGAAGTAGGGAACGGTCGTGACTGTTCTTTACATAGCAGGGGAGGTGTTTACTCCCACTACTTGTGAATTAAGAACTCTTTCTCCCCTTGCGGGAGAAGGTCGGGATGAGGGGTGATATAAAGCTTATCATCTGCTTACATAAGGCACATGGGTAGATAACCGTTTGTGCATACCCATTTTAAAATTAAATTAGGCTATTGAAATATTTACTCTTGTCAGCTAATATCTTCCTATGCTATATTTTTTTATATATTGTTTATGCCTATTCTAAAATTTTTTGCTTATACAATTTTTTTTTAAAAGGAGGATGTTATGAATCGTATTTTTCGCGTTTTTTCGTTAGCCCTGTCACTGGCACTTCTGGCAAGTTTCGCGGTATTCTCTTTAGCGCCGCACCAGGCCGCAGCAGCCGGCACCTGCAAGGTTGGTATTTATGGCGCAGCAGATTCAGCCAGGTTAACGGATGTCCAGAGCAAACTGAACGGCACCGGCTTGTTTACCCAGGTGGATATTCACGATGTAAGCACGCACACTCCGACCCTGGCAGAACTGCAACAATATAGCGCCGTGCTTGTTTTCAGAAATAGCAACTTCTCTGACAACACTGCACTTGGCGATGTGCTGGCAGACTATGCAGATGCCGGAGGCGGCGTTGTAGTGGCCACCTTTGCGTTTAACTCGGGTACTCTTTCTGGTCGGATCGTAAGCGGCGGCTACCTGCCTTTCACACAAGGTTCTCAGACTTCAGGAACACCACTCACGTTGATCCCGGATGTGCCGGCCCATCCCATCCTGGCAGGCGTCAACTCCTTCAACGGAGGTTCAAATAGTTTCCATGATACAATCTCCCTGACTGCCGGTGCGTTTCAGGTGGCGCATTGGAGCAACGACGTTCCGCTGGTGGCAACAAAACAGCCGACCACCGGCAAAATTGTGGGCCTGAACTTTTATCCACCCTCCAGCGATTTTGCGCCGGGCGACTGGGTTGCCACAACAGATGGCGCCCGGCTGATGAGCAACTCACTGGCCTGGGCGGGAAATTGCATCACAGCAAGCACCAACGGTGTGGTTGGCATTTATGGTGCACAAGTCAATTCAGCCAAGTTAGCGGATGTCCAGAGCAAACTGAACAGCACCGGGTTGTTTACCCGTGTGGATATTCACGATGTAGCAGCTTACACCCCGACCCGGGGAGAACTGCAGCAATATAGCGCCGTTCTTGTATATAGTGATGCACCTTTCAGTGACAGCACTGCAATGGGCGATGTGCTGGCAAACTATGCAGAAGCCGGAAAAGGCGTTGTAGTGTCTACCTTTGCCTTCTATTCGGTCAGCAATCATGACCTTGGCGGGCGATTCCAGAGCGAAGGCTACATGCCTTTTACGACAGGCGCGCAGTCCTCCGGGACACTGCTTACTTTGATTCCTGACCTGCCTGCCCATCCCATCCTGGCGGGCGTCACTTCCTTCGACGGAGGGTCATCTAGTTTCCATGGCTTAATCTCTTTGGCTGCTGGTGCAACCCAGGTGGCGCATTGGAGCAACGACGTTCCGCTGGTGGCCACGAAACAGCCGACCACGGGGATAAAAATCGTTGGCCTGAACTTTTACCCAGCCTCCAGCGATGTCCAGCCGGGCTTATGGACTGCAACAACGGATGGCGCCCGGCTGATGGCCAACGCGCTGCGCTGGGCGGCCTGTATTGATAATGACGGAGACACGTATGGACAGAACTGCTTTGCGGGGCCTGACTGCAATGACAATGATTCTGCAATTCACGCCATGGGGACCTATTATCTTGACGCTGACGGCGATGGGTACGGCATTGCCGGTAACACGACAGAAGCCTGCTCGCTGACTCCGCCAGCAGGTTATGCGGACAACAGCAGTGGCTTTGACGTTGATGATACCGATCCATTTTATACCGACATTTTACCGACCTGCACGGTAAAGGTTATTCCAAAAACTCTTGGCTGGCTGATTGGCGACAAAGAAAAAAACAGATCCCTGCTCATAATCGGCGAGAGGGGTACGGAATTTGGGGATAATTCGACGATAAAATGGGAGTCCGCTGCAATAGACATGGTTAGCACGCGCGTGTTTTTCAAGCGGTTTATGATCATGCGGGTCACGTTCAACGGCGAGCCTCTTGAGAAGCAGGACTACAGAGTGCTTGTAGGTGAGTGCGAAGGCAAGATCACATGGGCGAAATGATTGCAGGCTGCGCTGTGCCAGTGTGGTAAAGGGCAGCAACGGTTGACCCAATCCTGCAACTAAATATATCATGCTCCGTTCACCTTTTGATCCATAAGTGTGAACGGGGCTTTTTTATGCCAGGATGTCATAAGGAGGGCATGGATATATGGTGGTCAGGGTAAATCGGGGATATTGGGGACCTATTGTTTGGGGGGATAAAGGTGCACCTCGTAAGATGTTATATCAAATAAAATATTTGATGTAATGAAGACATTGCTCGAAGGGCATCAAGAGACAGGATGGAAGCAATGTGCGGGCGGTTTGCCCAAAGGACCAGCTTCAAATCTTTATCGTGACATTTCATGCTTGTTTAAAGAGTGATTTATCAAGATAAAGATTTGAAGCTTTTTTCTTTTTTCAGGTGAAAAACAGGGTATAGGCATTTTAAGACGGCATTATAAGAGTCAGATGAAACAGATGTGCTATACTTTAAGAAGTTCATGAAAAGGAATAAGACATACAGCAAGCCACCTTTAACACGGTAATAAAAGTTGCCATAAAGAACACCGGTTTATAAGCTGTTTTTAAATATTTTAAGAACGGGTAAATATGAAAGTTTGTTTTGGCTAAAAAAACAAATTGAAGGGGGATAAAATGTTTAAGACAAAATTCATACTTGTTATTTTTCTGATCTTTGTTCTGCCAATAGCCTCCTATGGGCAGGAGCTTTCAGGCGGCAAAGAAACCCGTAAGGAATATTACCCTGATGGAAAATTAATGTCATTGTGTGAATATACCAAAGAGGGTTTGCTCGATGGTACTTGCAAAACTTACGACATAGAAGGCACGCTTTTTTCAGAAAATACATATAAGGACAATATACAAACCGGCAGAAAAACATTATATCAAAACGGGACCTTGCAACGCATGGACACCTACAGGGACGGAAAAATGAACGGGCCATCGAAGCAGTACTATGAAAGCGGGAAGTTGAAATCAGAGACAACATATAAGGACGGGAAACTAGTAGGGCCGGCGAAGGGATATCATGAAAGCGGGATGTTGAAATCTGAGTTAACATACAAGGACGGGAAAGCAATCGGGCCATTTAAACAGTACTATGAAAACGGTAAGTTGAAATTTGAGACAACATATTGGGACGGGCAGGCAATCGGGGCATGGAAGGAGTACGATGAAAACGGAAATTTGAAATAAAGCAACAAGGGGAATTTAATTACAATTAAAGTTGTATATCGGGGAATCAAAAAGACGGAAACCTATATCGGGGAATCAAAAAGACGGAAACCTAAAAGTTTTAGATTCCCGTTTTTTTGAGGGTATCAGCGATTCTGTGTAAATGGCAATTTCAGCACTTCATGAAATGGGCATTCGATCACCATACAGCACAGCAAATTGATTCAGCGCACTACCCCAGTTACGCACCGGCATTGTCCATTTTTTCATAATATTTTTC
>CAIWCT010000047.1 GCA_903911225.1 uncultured delta proteobacterium | reverse complement strand
CGCTTCTGATGGCATGACGGGCAGAAGTGGCGGCGCTTGCAGGAGAATGCCAGCAGCCGCTCATGGCCGCAGTCGGGGCACTTGATGCGGGCAAACCCTCCGTGCAGATCGCCGCAGTCAAGATAGCGAAGCATAACGTCTTTTACATAGGGCCGCAGAAAACCGTAGCGTGCGCTGAACCTTTCATCATAGCCCAGTTCAAAGCTTTCAAAGTGGTCTTCGACGCAGCGGTAGTATTGCGACTGTTGCGGATTTCGTGGTTTATACTGCTGCGAAACAATGGCTGCGGCTGCTTCCCCCATGCGCACTCCCCTTTTTTGCGATAGATATAACAAATGTTATACTTTATGCAAATATAAAAGGAAAGGGGCATGTCATGAGTAAATGGAGGTGATGTTTTTTGACCACTGGCGCCCAGTAAATTCAGCGGTAAACACCTTATAACGGAGGCAACCGCTCATGAAGCACATTTTACATAAAGAAGGCCTGCGCCGGTTTGAGCGGCGCAGGCCTTTGGCTCTTTAAAAATTAAAGGTGCTACTCAAGCAGCGTGAATTTTCCGCCTTTTACAGTTATCATGACCATGGAGTCAACCCCCAGGCCGCAGTGGTCTTCGGGGGTCATGTTGTAGATGCCGCTTACGCCCACATAGCCCTTGGTCTTTTCGATGGCGTCGCGCACCTTCTCTTTATCGGTACCGGCCTTCTTCATGGCATCAGTAACCAGCATGAGCGCATCCCAGGCATAGCCGCCGTGGGTGGTTATTTTGCCGATCTTGCCGACGTTTTCATACAAATTCGTGTACTCCAGCAGCAGCTTCTTCTGCGGATCGCTGTCGGGGAGCTGGCTGGCGACCATAAGCTTGGTGGCGGGCATGATGTTGCCTTCTGCTGCGTCACCTGCAAGCTCAAGATATTTCGGGTCGGGCAGGCCGTGGCACTGAATGAGCGGTATGGTAAAGCCGAGCTGCTTGACATTTTTGGCGACAAGTGAGCCCGGAGGGCCTATGGTCCAGCAAACAAGTGCCTGGGCATCGGTTGACTTGATTTTGGTAAGCTGCACCGTCATGTCAACATCGCTTACCTCGAACTTTTCCTGCGCAACGATTGTAATGCCGTATTTCCCGGTCAGGGCCTTGAGCGCTTCTTCGCCCTCCTGACCGAATTTATCAGTGGCGGTAATGACAGCGATTTTCTTTATGGCCTTTTTCTGCAGGTACTGACAGATGCGCTCCACAGCGGTCACGCTTTTCTGGGGCGACTTAAACATCCATTTGCGCACTGGCACCACCACCGGCGTGCCGCCGATGCAGCCAACGGTGGGGATCCCCATTTTTTCTATATAATTAATTATTGCCATGCCCGAGTCTGTGCGGGTGGGGCCGATGATGGCATCGACCTGCTCATTTTCAACAAGCCGCTTTGCCTCGATGACGGCCTTGCCGGGATTGCTCTCGGTGTCGCCCATGACAAGCTGAATGGGCCTGCCGTTAATGCCGCCTGCCTTATTGAGCCGCTCGGCAAGCATTTCGGCAACGAGCTTCGATGGCGTGCCGATATGGCCTGCAGGGCCCTGCAGATCAAACAGGCAGCCGATCTTTACCGGTACTGCAGCCTCCTTTGCCTGAACAGCTCCTGCGCAGAACAACAAACATACAGCGGCTGCAACTAAGGTTGTAAACAATTTTTTCATGCATCCTCCCTTCTTGTTAATGGTTTGGTTGACGCGCTTTACCCAGATACGCGTATTGCACATCCTGATTTTCCATTAGCTCAAGGCACGTGCCCTGCACGATGATTTTGCCGGTCTCAAGCACATAGCCCCGGTCGGCAATAGAGAGCGCCTTTTTTGCGTTCTGCTCCACAAGCAAAATGGTCGCCCCGCGCTGCCGCAGCTTGGCAATGCCGGCAAAAATCTCTTTTATCACAAGCGGGGCCAAACCCATAGAGGGTTCGTCAAGCAGCAGAATTTTCGGCGCCGCCATAAGCGCCCGGCCGATGGCAAGCATCTGCTGCTCGCCGCCGCTTAAGGTGCCCCCGAGCTGTTTGTGCCGCCGGGAGAGCACCGGGAAAAGATCAAACACCGAGTCCATATCCCGCTGCACATGCCGGTCGTGATTAAGTATGCGGTGATAGGCCCCGAGCAGCAGATTGTCGCGCACGGACAGGCTCCCGAAAATGAGCCTGCCCTCGGGCACGAGTGCTATGCCCGAGGCCACGATTTTTGACGACGGCCAGTTCTCAAAATGCTCGCCCTGAAACAACATGGAGCCCGTTGCCACGGGGAGCATGCCCGCTAAGGCCTTGAGCAGCGTGGTTTTTCCCGAGCCGTTGGCGCCGATGAGCACCACGATTTCGCCCGGCTCCACATGCAAAGAAATATTTTTCAGCGCATGAATCGTGCCGTAATAGGTATTGATATTTGTGAGTCGCAGCATAATCAATTACAAATTTAGGTATTTAGGGAGAAAAAACAATTCCTCCAATTCTTTGCCACTTAATTTTTAATCTTTTTTCATTCCGCAATCGGCAATACAAAATCCAAAATTGTTTTAGTCCTCATCCCCCAGATAGGCGGTGATGACCCGCGGGTCTTTCTGAATGTCCGCAGGCGGGCCGCAGGCGATTTTCATGCCCTGGTCCAGCACGACAATGCTATCAGCTATTTCCATAATGAGCTCCATATCATGCTCGATGATCATGACCGTGAGGCCCCGGTTTTTGAGGGCTAGAATGAGCGATGCGAGCTCGGTGGTTTCGTGTGCATTGAGCCCGGCGGCGGGTTCATCCAGCAGAATCATTTCGGGATCAGAGGCAAGGGCCCGGGCTATGTCGACGAGGCGCTGCTGGCCAAAGGGAAGGCTCCCGGCCTGATCGTAGGCCCGATCCGCAACGCCCAGCAATTTCAGAGCCTCCATGGCCTTTTTCGTAATCTCCTTCTCCTCCCGCCGCAGGCCCGGGGTTCGCAGCGCTGCCGAGAACAGCCCTGCGCCGGCCTTTCCGTGGCAGCCGACCTTCACATTGTCCAGCACGGTCATGGAGTCAAACAGGCTCACTGTTTGAAAGGTCCGGACCATGCCACGGCGGGCGATATCATGGGGCGGCAACCCCAGAATCTCATTGCCGTCGAAAAAGATTTTTCCCCTGTCGGCCGGCAGCACGCCGCTCAGAAGGTTGAAGGTTGTGGTCTTCCCTGCGCCGTTGGGGCCGATGATGGCGCATATTTCGTTGCGGCGCACGTCGAAGTAAAGATCGTTAACCGCTGTGATGCCGTCGAAGGTTTTATGCAATCCCTGCACCTGCAGATGCGCCATGGCCTAGACCTCCACGTCTTTCGGAGGCTCGACCCGCCTCGGTTTATCAAGGCGAAGCCACTTCTTAAGCCGCTGCCGTGGCGAGGCGATCATGATCACTGCAAGGACAAGCCCGTAGATGGCCATCTCGATATCGGTGGTGTTCACCCCGGGAAAAAGGCTTCCAAGCATGCGCAGCACTTCCGGCAGAATCGACAGGCCTACCGCTCCCAGAAGGGTGCCCCACATGCTGCCCATGCCGCCGATGACCACCATGGTGAGCAGCTTTATGGAGAGAGAAAAATGACAGACGTCGTCTGGATTGAGATAGTACATGGGCGAGCAGTGGGCATAGAGAAATCCGCCGAGACCTGCATACATGCCGCTGAGCACGAAAATCTGCAGCTTGCAGGAGAAGACATTGACGCCGAGCACGCTCGCCGACACTTCGCTTTTGTGAATGGCCATGAGGGCGCGGCCGATGCGCGAATCGATAATGTTAAAACTCAGGGCGAAGATAAGAAATGCCACAGCCCAGATGAGATAAAACTGCGACCGGTCGGAATCGAAGGTGAAGCCGCCGATCACAAGCGGCGGAATGTTGACTATGCCGGTGACGCCGCCGGTGATGCCGCCCGGATCGGCCTTGATGAGCGAATAGGCGATGAGACCCACGCCGAGGGTTGCCATGGCAAGATAGTGTTCTTTAAGCTTGAGCGTGGGAAGGCCGATCACAAAAGCCGCAAATCCCGATACGGCGACAGCTGGCAAAAGGCCTGCTATGGGTTGCCACCCGAGGCGGGTGGAAAGTATGGCGGTGGTGTACGCTCCGATGGAAAAGAAGGCCGCATGCCCTAGTGATATCTGCCCGGCAAAGCCCATGAGCAGGTTCAGGCCCAATGCCACGATCGCGTAGATGCCCGACAGGGCCAGCATTGACACATAATAGGACTGCCTGCCCCGGAACACCAGAGGCACGGCAATAATAAAGGCCGCAAAGATGGCGTATTGTATGAGTTCCCGGCGTTTGTGCGTCACGGTTATTTTCGCCTCAAAATTCCCTGCGGACGAATAAATATGACCAGCAGAAAAATTGAAAATGCTATCGCGTCACGGTAACCTGAAAACAGATAATTGCCGAAGGTCTCCAGCAGCCCCAGCAGCAACCCCCCTATGACCGCGCCCGGGCTGCTCCCCAGCCCCCCCAGAATCACGGCGCAGAAGCCTTTCATGCCAAGCTCCGTACCCCGGTACCAGGCCATCTGCGTTGTCGGAGTAACCACAATGCCGGCTATGGCACCGATAAGGGCGCTCAGGCCGAATGACAAAAGCGACATTTTTTCCACATCGATGCCGACGATATTGGCGGCTTCACGGTTGATTGCGCAGGCCCGCATTGCCTTGCCCCGGATTGTGAAATGAAAGAAGAGCCACAGGGCCGCCATGATGCAGCCCGCCGTGCCCATGATCCACAGGCTCTGGCCGGGAAGAGAGGCGTTGCCGATGCTCACATGCTCGGGGCCGGGAAAAGGCGGGTAGGTAAAGCTGTCTTTGCTGAAAAATGCCACGGCTGCCTTGAGCGCTATTGACACGCCAATGGTGATTATGATGAGCGTAACAATTGATTTATTCCGGGCAGGCTTTATGGCAAGCCGTTCAATCAGTGCGCCCACTAGCATAACTGCCATGATAGTTACCAGCATGCCAACCGGCAGGGGCAGATGCAGCAGCCGGGTACAGCCCACCATGAACATGCCCCCGAGCATGACGAACTCGCCCTGGGCAAAGTTGATTATGCCCGTGGTGTTGTAGATGATGGTAAACCCGAGCGCGATGAGGGCATAGATGCTGCCGATGGTCAGTCCGCTGAGCAGAAATTGCAGGATTTGATCAGGAAACATTACGAATGCCTCTCGGGATTTTTGAATAATACGCTTTGATGAACCCGTAAAAAATCTGAAAATATTGTTTTATCGTCTTGCCGGCAAAAGCAGGCATCCAAACTTCCCGTCCAGGGGCATCCGCCGCAGCGGACATCGTGCCCCTGCTCTGGCCCCCCGGTTTGCAACGGGATGACGATTTTTTACGAAATCATGAACGTTTAAAAAAGAAAACATATCATTCAGGTTCTTTTTTCGCAATGGAGAAACAGCTTCATGGCTTAATTGATTGCTGGTACCAGCAGGTATTGGGCGAAGCGCCTAACACTTTGATTTCAGGCAGGCAATGAATCAGAGGTTGTGTGGAAGGCTTAAAAGCAACGATATATCGCTATGAGATGAACAAGATCGGGATACATGGCCGGTTTCCCGAAAATCAGTCAAGCCGCTGATCGGGTTTTGTTGTTTTTGACAATCAATGGGGGCAAATCCTTATCCTGACAAATCGCGCTTGCAACAACCATGAAATATGTCACGATAAAGATTTGCCCCTGTTTTCGGTGCTACGACACTGCTATCGAAGCCGCATGATCAATATGCCTTCTGCAGATTGCCGGTGCTGAACATGGCAGGATCCACCTGAGTACCCACCCCGCGCACGGTCTGTGTGCTCACAGCGGCCCATACCCGCTCAAGATCAATGACATGGCACCCCACCACATAATTTTTCATTTCGCCCTGATCGGTTTTCATGTCCTGGGTGAACTGTTCAATATATTTCCAGAGCTGCCCCTTGCGGTTATAAATTTCAGTAGCCAGTATGATATAAGTTTCCGGATCGACATACCAGACACGCTTACCGTAGACATAATTTTTATCTTTGCTCGTTACATCAACCACAAGGGTTTTTATCCGCTCGCGGCCAAGGTTATTAAAAAGCGTCTGACCATCCTGGCGCTCAAGTTTTGTGATATCGGTATGGCGCGGGCACAGCAGCTCCCGCGTGCCGGTCAGCGTATAATTGTTGCTGCTGATCTGACCGTTCCAGCAGAACTCATCATCATAAATTACGATGGAGCCTTCGACATAATCGGCCCGCTGGGCGGCTGAAATGCGGCTGAGCCTGCGGGTCGAGGAATTGTACATCCATTGATCATCTGTCTTCGTCGGGTCAAGATACCGTAGATTAAAACGACGCGTATTGGCGTATTCATTAGGCTTATACATATGATAAAAACCCGCCCAGTGAATCCCTTTGGGGTTATCGCTGATTCTGGGCTTTGGGTCTGCGTCGACCCGGTGCGCAAAAAACAATTCCCAGCAGTCAGCATCCTGCGGTCGTTCGGCATGAAGCTTGACTTCTATTGTGGGCGTATACCGGCGATATTGCGAAGAATCGCCCCGGGTATTAAAATCATAATTCCAGGCGATCTCGGCGCCATTTTTAGGATTTGGAAACGGCATGCCTGCAAAATCATCATAGTTTTCAATCAAGCCCCTATCATTGAGCTTGACCAATGGGGCATTTTTCCTGGTAGCAGCAATCATACCCTGCGTTTCGACAACGCGTTTGTAGGGTGTCACTGTAAAATAAAAACCATCGTTAGGGGCTTGCCAGGAGCCCTGATCCTTATAAAGTTTTACCAGGGTGGCGGGAACATATTCTGAAACCTGATCTATATTGCTTTTGTCGATTTTTTTACCGGCCCACTGCGATTCCCAGTTTTGAATTTTTTCAAGTTCCGGTCCGCTGTATGCTGCAACAGGAAATTGATTTTCCTGAGCCCATGCCTGAACGGTTATCAACAAACTCAACACCGTACAAATCAATGCTTTCTTCATGTCCGTTTCTCCTTGTTTCGTTTCAATTTCCTGCTAGGACCAGATATTTTTTTTGTGATTTTGCACTTGGCAAAATCTGCTCTACAAAGCTGAATTTCAACAATTTAAATATAAATGCCAGCCGGGCTTCTGAGCGAATACAGCTTCAGCCATTGCTTACGATTATTGATAAAACAGAGGATTTGCTTGAGTAAAGGTATGGGGTAAAATGTCTGATTCGCATTGATGGGTTTGGACGAGCAACAATATACGCCATAAGACAAGCTCAAAACAAAATCCGGATTTCCAGCCGTACATTAAAACATCATTGCACTTTCTTTTTTATTATACTCAAAAAAATGACCGCGGTCAATAAAATACTTTGCGTGCTATTTGTTTTTTTTAATTTCCATGGCAATAGTTCTGAGCTGTGAGCATTCGGCGGGTTTTTTTATTAATCGGGATACGCTATCAGGAGGCCGCACAATTTTTTGTACGCTATCACACCCATCGTTTAAACGGCATTTAGAAATGCTAAAATTCGATTGACAGGCTGGCTACACCTTTTTATAGTGCTAGTGGTGGATAACAGTTTATGGAGACAATACGGCATGCCAGGAAAACGGGAAACACAGAAGGAAAACCGGCGGGAAGAACTTTTGCGCGCGGCCATGGAACTTTTTATCAAAAAAGGATTCGACCTGACTACGGTTGAAGATATCACCCGGGCGGCAAATGTCGCCAAAGGAACCTTTTATAACTTTTTCCCGAAGAAAGAGGATGTGCTGCTCTATTTTCTGGATAAGGAGTTTTCAAAAAGCATTAATGAAATCCAGCGAAAAATGCCATTGACCTCCACCATCTCTGAAAAAATTGAGCTGCTGATCACTACGTATATTAAATATATTTTCCCCAATAAAGAATTTTCGGCTGTGCTCATCAAAGAGCGCGTCATAAATCTCGGCACGGGCAGCAACAGAAATGAGCTTGACCTGATGAGGGAGCTTGCCGTACTTTTTGACGAGGCCAAGCAGCGCGGAGAAATCCGGGGAGACATCGAATCGGGCCATCTGGCCGAAATGGTATTTGCGATCTACACCATGTATGTCATTTACTGGACCAACGGCTTCATAAAAACAAAAAAACAGTGCATCGAGCGTATTCGCGAGGTCAGCCAGCTTATGCTCCAGGGCGTTGCACGAAAGCCCCGCCCGTAGGTTTTCACCTTTGATTGGAGAAGTTTTATACCCTTTCCCAATCCCGCCCCAGGATGTGCAAAGAAATGCAGCCGGTTTGTAGATCGTTGGGCTCGCCTGACTTTGCCCAACCGGTGCCCAGCTTACAAACTGCTTGCGGCTTCGAAGATCAGAGACTCGTTTTTACCCTGATCGTAAAGCATCAGCTTGCCGTCGGCCATTGTGTAGAACCTGGCCTCACCGAGCAGCGTAAAGTACGCGGCCTCAGCCCGCATCGCCGGTTCCGGGCCGGCCATCGCGGTGGCAGCAAGCGGCCCTGCCGAAAATGCATCACCCGGACCAAGCTGACAAGGCCCTCCGTAACTGTTTACCCCACCGCTGCCCGAGATCTGTCCGTCTTCGAACTTCGCTGTAATCGTGACATCGGCAGGATTTATTGAACTGATAGACCACCCGACGAGTTTCCACTGCGCTTCCCCCATCTGATTGGTTGCGAGTTTACACCCGGCCAGGGCGATGAAGGACACGGCAATAACAATAAATGCAGCAACCCTTTTTGATTGAGTAATCATGGCAGCCTCCTTCAGTGTGCACTGACTGCACCGCATTGCTTAGGCGCAGTTTATGTTTTGTCCTTATCCTGAAAAATATTCATTGCACCATGAATAACAGCAAGGACATCTATTTGATCGGGCTTGCTATAGTAGATAATTCTGTAAGTGCCTTCGATCACTTCCCGTATTTGGCTCATTTCATATTCGGGGACAATCCGGCCTGATAGAGGATGTGAACCGATCTGTTGAGATCGGCCTGTTAAACGGTCTACTATACGGTTTGCGTATTGCGGGGAATTTTGAGCGATATAGGCATGAATCGCATTAAGATGTCGTTGAGCGGTATTTGTCCAGTAAACCTTCATTCAGGCAACCCATATTTTTTGCGCAGTTCCCCAACCCCAGTTACTCTTTCAGCCCTGCTGTCAGCAAGGCCTTCGTCAATCACCTCACGGACATAAATCTCGTAGATCAAATCGTCCCAGGTTGAATTATCCGGCATCCTGTCTACCAACTGATGGGCCTGATCCTTCGCCATTGTTGTTGACATAAAATTCTCCTGAAATTGTTAAGTGTCTGTAAAGACAGTATATTGTTTTGTATATGCAAAATCAATGTGTTTAAAACGAATCGGAAGGCTCTTTCAACAAGTATAAAAGGGGAAGATAAAAATTTCCCCCCACATTTTGGCCCGGCTACTTTATAAGGCCCTTTTCTTTTAAGATCGCTTCCACACGATCCGCATTTTCGACAGTAAAGCCGATTTTGACCCACTGGCTTCTGAGCGCAGCAAAAAAAATTCTGTCTCTATGCGGCCTTCCCATGTCTTTTGGAAACCATATTTTAAATGATCCTGTCCCATGCAATCTAAACCTGCCATTCCAAATCGTGGGTTTTTTCACGGCAATAGTATCAATATCCGCTAAAGATACGACCTTCCTCTTCCCTGTAGAATAGTAGTAGTGATTAAAAATAATCTCGCTATCGGTAATAGTGACCAGACTGTCTGAGTAGATCACTTCCTTCTCCGCGAATTATGCCAAAAATAAAACTCCCCGGCATCTAAAATCCGTCCTGTATAATTTGTAGGCTGTGGCAAAGCACAGCGTGCCCAGCATTAATTCCATTGCGTCATAGAAATTGTTGGGCACGCTTCACTTTACCCAACCTACCGGCTTGAATCCTGAATCGTGAATTTTGAATCCTTGCTACTGTCTTCTTCCTTCCCCCTCCTGCACCATGCCGTCGCGGATACGGATACACTGGTCGGCAAGGTCCATCACCTCGGTATCATGGGTTGACAGCACCATGGTGCAGCCGCTTTCTCTGCCCATGGCAAACATGAGGTTTATAAGATTTCTGCCGGTAGCGCTGTCAAGGCTTGCGGTAGGTTCATCGGCAAGAAGCAATTTGGGCCTGTGGGCAAGGGCCCGGGCAACAGCCACACGCTGCACTTCTCCGCCTGAAAGCTCATGGGGAAGCGCGCGGCTTGCATCAGCAAGGCCGATACGCTCCAAAAGCTCTGACACGCGGCGTTTTTTTTCATTATCTGCCACGGCGTTAAGCGTAAGAGGGAAAGCTATATTTTCAAAAACGGTGAGGTATGAGAGCAGATTGCCGAACTGAAATACAAAGCCCATGTCGCGGCGGAGAAAAAGGCTGAGCTCACGCTGCGGCATACAGTGCAAATCGCGACCGGCATAGATGACCCTGCCGCTGTCGGGCCGGTCGAGCCCGCCCATGCAGTTGAGAAGAGTTGTTTTGCCCGAGCCTGATTTGCCCACAATGACCACCATGGCAGCAGGGGCTACCATAAAGGAAACGCCGCGAAGGGCCTGCATGACGCCCCGGCCTGAATGGTATGTTTTTATAATGTCCTGACACTGAACCATAGCGTTAGCCCGTTTTGAGTATGTCGGCGGCTTTTTTCCGCGCCACAAGAAGCGCCGGCCATATGGCTGAGCCAAGGCTGAACACCAGCGCAAGGGCAGGCGGCGACCACAGGGAAAATGCCGTCAGCCTCGGATAAATCATTCCGGACACAGCAAAATACCGGTTGTGGGAGGTAAAAGCCGTCAGATCAATTCCGGTTACGCCCACAAGCAGCACTGCAGCAATGCCTGCAAGAATGCCCGCAAGCGATGCCGCAAGATTCATGAGCACTATCTCCATGATGATAAGGCGCATCATCTCACCGGATGTAACCCCCATGGCCTTCATGATGCCGTATTCCCGCAGGTGCTTCATGATAAAGATAACAAAGGCGCATGCTATGCCCAAGGATACAACCCCGAATACCAGCACCGTGACCATGGACATTGATACATAATTCAAATCGATCAGCTGCCGCAGATCAGGCATCAGCTGGCTCCATGATTTAAACGAGGCTGCTTCAGGAAGTTTACTGCGGTATGCTGCAAGAACATCGTCGGGGTCGACGCCATCTTTCAGAAATACGGAGGCTGACCATGCCCCCTGCGGGCAGGGGTGCACAGCAAGGCTGCAAAAAGCTATGCCGCGGTCGAGTTGCTCAATGCCGGTATTATAGATCCCCTCGACTTTAAAGGGCTTGAAGTGCTCCATGTCGCCGGGGCTGAATTTGACTGTGTCGCCTGTATTCACAGCAAGTTTTTCAGCCAGAGTCCGGCTGATAAACACCCCCTGGCTGGCGCCGGAGAGGAACGAACCCTGCACGGTTTTTTTCCAGAAAGCTGTATTTTTTTGTTCGGCAGCAGGATCGATGCCGAGCATGATAACGGTTTCAAAATGTTTGGGCCCTGCCAGTATGCCGGCTGTCGGCACTCTTTTGACAATGCCTGCGACACCAGCCACTGCGAGGCGTTCAGGCTGCAGTGTTGCCGGAAGAGCAAAGCCTGTGATATGGCCCCCGTAGAGGCCTGCGGAGTTGCGGATCATGGCGTCATTAATGCCGACGGCAAGGGCGGAAAGAAAAATAAGAGTGGCAACAGCGGTGACGACCATAAGCGATAAAGCAGCTGTTGAGCGGCCGGAGCGCACAAGAAACAGCGATGCGATTTTCAGCCAGAAGCCTGATTGTTTCAGCATAGGTCGTTTCTCATATAGGCAGGCCTGCGGCAGCCATTAAGTGCTCTGTGCCTATGCGACGGTACAAAAATGCAAGGGCCGGCTCAATTGCAAACCGGTGCCGTTCATCAAACAAGGCTGTCAGGCCATCAAGCAGATAGCTGCGGGCCGTGCGTGCGGACTCTGCCAGCGCCAGGGGGAAATCAAGCAGCAGGGTGGCCTTTGCCTGATCACCGGGCTCGGCTTCCGCCTTCTCCTGCAGCTGGCGCCACTGGTCCTGGCCGCTGCTGTGGTAGATAACGGAAGCGACATAATTATGATGCATGCTTCGCGAGTCGCGGCCAAGATCAACCATATCATCCAGAATCTGGCAGCCGATGCCGATACGGTACAGCGCTTCCTGCAGCGGGGCGACAGTATCAGCGCTTAAGTTCTCAAGGACCGCCGGTATACCCCAGGGGCAGTTAAACAGCAGGCCTGTTTTATAATGGTGCACTTTACTGAGAATGTCCTGCGGGGTAAGGATGCTCTCTATGCCCTGCTCCTCGGTAGATTCCTGTATGCCGCTTCCAGTCAGGGCATGGAGGGATGCTGTGCTGGCCTTTAAAACCTGCTCGGAAGAAAGCTCATTTTTTGCGTATGCCTCCATCAGAATGCTGAACAGTGCGCGGTCTGAAGCCATGATATCGATTATGGAGCGGAAGCGCCTGGCACCCGCAGGCAAATCGGTTTCAAGGGTCTTTTTATATTCATCGTCAAGAATATTGTCGCAGCCCGTTACCATGCCACGCAGGCAGTGGTTCAGCGCTGCATACAGTACTCGCCTGCCACGGGGTATGCCTGCCCGGTGATAGGAATAGAGAAAAAGCGCTGAAAAGAAATTGTTTTCGAGCTTTAAAAAGCCCTCGGGCTTTTCAAGAAGAGTGATGCCGCTGCCGCGCAGAATAGCCTGCGCAGTTGCCCAGTACAGGCTCAGAGCTTCCGATAGCTCCTCTTCAAGTAAACCGAGCGCATCACGGGCCTCTGCACCGTGGATGAACAGGCTTTTGCTCTGTCGCATCAAATCAAAAACATTCATGACGGAGTGCCTTGAGGTTTACGTGTTGCAAAAAGAGCTATGTAGCCAAAAAACATGGCATGCAGCCGCGGCTGTTCAAACCCCGCTTTGCACATCAGCTCGGGCAGCACCCCGGATATATTTTCCCCGATTTCGGGCTGCATGAGAAACCAGCGCGCTCCGTAGGATATGAGTTTGCCCATGAGCGTTGAAGGCGTGTGCATATCGGCCACAATCAGCAGTCCGCCGGGGCGCAGCACGCGGAAAGCTTCACGCAGGGCGCACTCTTTCAGGTCAAGGTCAACATGATGAAAAAAAAGGCTTGATACCACCGCGTCAAACGAGGCGGCTTCATAGGGCAGGCTTTCAGCAGCAACAACTTCAAAACGGCAGGTCGCGCTTTCGCGCTTTTTTATGGCCACCCGTATCATGGCCGCTGCTGCGTCTATGCCCAGCGCCATGCCCCCTGCCGCATCCCCCAGCCTGTCGCCGATGGCACGGGTCAGAGCGCCGGTTCCGCAGCCCAGATCAAGCACGCGATGCTGTTTTTGCAGCGACAGCAGGGCAATAATCTGGCGGTTGTACCCCGCCTGCCTGCCCATCATGACAACAGGCTCGCAGATATCGTATACGGGTGCTGCGTGATCAAGAGTTCGGCCGCGCGTTGGAACAGAATCAGGATGCATTGTAGGCGTCCAGTCTAATTAAGGGGTTTTGCCGGATGCGGGCTGCAGCTCAAAATGAAAATCTATCTTAACAGAGTCCTCAGTGCGGAAGATCAAAAAAGACGGATTTTTAATATTATAGTCCTTCAGCTGCAGTATGGTTGTGCCTTCCGTGATCAGGAGATTATGCTCGGGATACACGGTAACGGGGATAGTAATGGCCCTGGTCGTGCCGTGAATTGTCAGCGTTCCCTCAAGATCAAAGGCAAGGGGATGTTCTTTTGTGGCCTTTGCTACCGGCCCGGCATTCTCAAGCCCCGCGCCTGCAGAGGTTGAGCGATACGTGACCTCGGGATAAATGCTTATATCCATAAATTTTTTCTTCATCCGCTCATCCCGCGCCTTATCGTTGCTGTCCATGGTATCTGCGGCAAAGGTGAACTGCACGGCAGCCCCTGTCAGACGGCCATCAGGGGTTATGGCAGCCGAGGCTTTGCCCTGCATCTTTCGTACATACCCCAGCGTGTCATGGACATTGCCTTTTAAAAAATAGGAAATAACAGTCGTTTCGGGCTTGAATGTAAAATCCCATTTCCCCGGCGCAGGGAATGCGCTGAGTGTCGGCGTACCGGCTGCCGGCTGCTCAGGCCATGCATATGTGGATGAAATAAAAATAAAAGCGATGACGGCAAAAAGAGATCTCATGGTTGATTTTTTCATAGGCTTCCTCAAATGGTACGAATTCAGTGGGTCTTTTGTTGTATCGTTTACAGTATACCATACAGCAACAAACAGATAAGGGGCATTATAGATTTTAACACGGCGAATAAAAATTGGCAGTGATTTATCGGAACATAAAATATATAGATACTATACCTATTATAGAGCCGTCAAATATTATAGATCTTATAAAAACAAACAATAGCTTTTGCCGCAAGGATTTTTTTTATGCTGAATATCCTTGCCGGTATTTCTGTTTTTTACTCGCGCCGGCAGCTGTTTCATGCGATATATATGTGGTGTCACACCGTTGCATGTATGCCCCGCATAGCCCCTGGCCTGCCCGGCATAACAAGGCCATAATTCGCGCATAGCATAAGCTAATTCATGGAAGAATTTTTTCTCAACATCATAAAATCAATGAGCGGGCCGTATGGCTACTGGCTGCTCGGGGTAAGCGCGTTTTTTGAAAACATAGTGCCGCCCATACCGGGTGATACGGTTACGGTTTTCGGCGGGTACCTTGTCGGCAGAGGACAACTGAGCCTTGCGGGCACGGTGCTTGCAACAACCGCGGGCAGCTTTGCCGGTTTTATGACCATGTATGCTGCAGGCCGGTTTTTGGGCCATGAGCTTTTAAAGCATGGCAGCAGGGTTTTTGCCCGTGAGACCATCGACCGTGTGCATGGCTGGTTTGAGCGCTATGGCATGGGGGTGGTGCTTGTTAACCGCTTTCTTTCGGGAGCCCGCTCGGTGATTTCAATCTGTGCGGGCATTGCGCGGCTGAGCCCCTGGCTTGTGGCTGTATGCGGCCTGGTTTCGTGCCTTATCTGGAACGGGCTGCTCATCTGGGCGGGCAGCATGGTAGGTGAAAACTGGGGCTTAATCATCACAATGCTGAAAAAGTATAATGCCGCCATGGCTGTGGCGCTCGCCCTTGGCGCGGCTGTGTGGGTAGCCCGCAGCATTCTGCAGCGCCGCGCAAAGCGCAGGATTGAAAAAAAGTATTGAAGATTTTCACCGCTTCGGTAATATAGATAATTGCAATTTTGCTCGGGGATCGTCCAACGGCAGGACTCGGGAATTTGGATCCCGCTACGAAGGTTCGAATCCTTCTCCCCGAGCCATTTTTTTTACAAGGCCGGTTTATGAAAATTACAATAAAGGATGTGGCCCATGTGGCAGCTCTTGCCCGTCTTCAGTTCAAAGAAGATGAGCTTGAGGCCATGACCGCGCAGCTCAACGGCATACTTGATTCTTTTGACAAACTGCAAACCGTGGATACAACAGGCGTTGAGCCCTCGACCCATGCCGTTGACGTGAGCAATGCCTTTCGCGATGACAGGGTCCGCCCCTCGCTTACCCCTGAGGCAGCACTTGCCAATGCGCCCGAGGCCGAAGAGGGCTGCTTTAAAGTGCCCCGGATTATCGAGGTGTAATCGCCATGGCCCGTGAGCTCTACAGTCTGACCATACATGAATTAAGCGCACTTTTGCTGGCGCGCACGGTGAGTGCGGTCGAAGCGCTCGAATCGGTCATCTCCCGCATCGAGGCTGTTGACGGCCGCGTGCATGCCTATATCAGCCCCACTTTTGATTTTGCCCGCAGCCAGGCCCAGGCCGCAGACCAGCGCATTGCCCGCGGCGATGGCGGCCCTTTGACCGGGGTGCCTCTGGCCATAAAAGACATCCTCTGCACTGAAGGCATTCGCACAACCTGCGGCTCGCGGATTTTAGAGAATTTTGTGCCCCCCTATGATGCCACGGTCATCGGGAAGCTTAAAGCCGGCGGCGCTGTATTCACCGGCAAAACCAGCATGGACGAGTTTGCCATGGGCTCGTCAAATGAAACAGCATATTTCGGCGCTGTGCATAATCCCTGGGACCTCGACCGGGTGCCCGGCGGCTCAAGCGGCGGGTCGGCCGCGGCAGTTGCAGCAGACGAATGCATAGCAGCCCTTGGCACCGACACGGGCGGCTCCATCAGGCAGCCCGCTTCCCTGTGCGGCGTCGTGGGGCTGAAGCCGACCTATGGCAGAGTTTCACGCTTCGGGCTTATCGCTTTTGCATCATCGCTTGACCAGATCGGGCCCATCACCAAGGATGTGGAGGACGCGGCCATTCTTCTTTCCTGCATAAGCGGCCATGACTCTAAAGACTCAACATCAATTAAGCGACATGCGCCGGACTATACCCGGGCTCTCAAAAAAGATGTGAATGGCCTGCGCCTGGGCATTCCAAAAGAATATTTTATTGAAGGGCTTGATCCGCAGGTCGAAAAAGCCGTGCGCGAGGCAATTGACCTTCTCAAAGCCCAGGGTGCAGAGATTGTCCCGGTGAGCCTGCCGCACACCGAATATGCCGTAGCTGTTTATTACCTGATAGCTCCTGCCGAGGCATGCTCAAACCTGGCCCGCTACGACGGCGTAAAATATGGCTACCGCTGCTCCCAGCCCGGCAACCTGCGGGAAATGTATGAGCAGAGCCGCTCCGAGGGCTTCGGGCCCGAGGTGAAACGGCGCATCATGCTTGGAACATATGCGCTTTCGGCAGGCTATTATGACGCCTACTACAAAAAAGCCTCGCAGGTGCGCACGCTCATCAGGCGGGATTTCATGGAAGCCTTCAAGACCTGCGACCTGATCGTGACACCGACTGCCCCGGCGCCCGCTTTCAAGCTGGGCGAAAAGCTGAGCGATCCTTTAAGCATGTATCTATCGGATATTTTCACCATACCCACAAACCTTGCAGGTCTGCCGGGCATATCCCTGCCATGCGGTTTTTCAGAGGGCGGGCTGCCCATCGGCCTGCAGATTATCGGCAATCTGTTTGCCGAAGAACAGGTGCTCCACTGCGCCTACTGCTATGAACAGAGTACGCCGTGGCACCGCAGGAAACCCTCACTTGCTTGAACGGCTCTTCATAATGCTTGGCCATCATCTGCGACCGGCCTGCGCCGCGGCGCTGTGCTTTTTGTGGGCATCGGCTGCTTTAGCCGCTGCCGGGCAAAACCGCCTTACCGATATTCGCCACTGGAGCTCCCCGACCTATACCCGTCTGGTAATCGACCTTAAGGCCGAAACAGCATGGGAGACGCAGGAGCAGAAAGACTCAAACCGCCTGATCGTGGAGCTGGACGGTTTTGACGGCTTTATGCCCAAAGAGCTCCTTGAAATAAATGACGGCATCATTAAAAAGGTTCGCGCCCTGCAAAGTGGTGGTAAAGTGCGAATTTTAATCGAGCTGGAAAAGCCCGCCGAGCATAAAATATTTGCCCTGAAAAAAATTGATGAAAAGCCCCCGCGCCTGGTCATCGATGTGACGCGCGCAGACCTTGAGCAGGCAGCCCGCGGCCACAGGGAGGAAACGCGCAAAAAAAAGAAAAAGGGCGATTATATCGTTGTGATTGATCCGGGCCATGGCGGCGAAGACCCCGGCGCAGTCAGCCCGAGCGGAACATATGAAAAAAACCTGGTGCTTTCGATCGGCAAACAGCTCGCGGCAAAGCTTGGGTCCATGCCCGGCATCAAAGCTTACCTTACCCGCAAGGGAGATTATTTTATACCGCTTGGCAAACGCATCGAGATCGCAAAGGAATACGGCGCTGATTTATTTCTGAGCATTCATGTCAATGCAGGCTTCAGCACAAAGGCCGCCGGCAGCTCGGTGTACTGCCTGTCTTTCAAAGGCGCATCAAGCAATCTTGCACGCCTGGCCGAAGAGCGCGAAAACGCCTCCGACAGCATCGGTGGCGTGCCCCTGGAGCAGCAAAAATCAAACTTAAATGTTATTCTATGCGATCTGGTGCAGACCCATACCATCAATTCCAGCGTACAGCTTGCCGCACTGCTGCTTGAGGATGTGGGGAAATTCAATAAGCTCTATCTGAACACGCCGCAGGAGGCCAATTTCGCCGTGCTCAGAGCCCCCGACATCCCATCGGTGCTATTCGAGACCGACTTCATCAGCAGCCCCGACCGCGAGGCTATGCTCAAAAGCAGAGAGTTTCAGAACCGCATTGTCGAGACAGTGGCAGGCTCTGTGGCGGCACACCTTGCAGCCCGGCCGCAGCAGGATGGGTCAGCGGCTGCAAAAAATGCAAAAAGGGAAACTGCTCCGCCCGCTGCACAGCCTGCAACGGAAATGAAGGGTTCGCCCCAGCCGCCAGGCTTTGAAAAAAGCGGTGGGGCAGAAGCGGTTTCAGCTGAAAAACTTCCCCGATCTACAAAACCTGCCAGTGCTCCCCCCCTACAGGCACCGCCAGGCGGCAAATACCGCATCGTAAAAAAAAGTGACACGGAGTATGCGCTGGTGCCGATTGCCGAGCCACAAGCCCAGCCTGCGCCGCAGACAAGCTTTCAGCCGAAACCCACACAGCATGTTGCAGCACCTGCAACACCTCAACCCCAGCCCGCACCTGCAGCACCCGCAAAACCGCAGGCAAAAGCAAAGGTGCAGGCAGCCCCAAGGGTGCAAGCAAAAACAAAGCCCGAACCTGCTGCGCCGTCCACTATGGTAATCCTGCATACAGTAATAAAAGGCGAAAACCTTTCATCAATTGCGAAGAAGTACCAGGTCCCACTTAATGAGCTGTGCCGTCAAAACAACCTGCCACTCACCACAAAGGTTGAGGCTGGCGTGAAGCTCAAAATCGTGAAACAAAAATAGCAGCAGAGCTGAGAGGCCAATGGCGCTAAGGGCAGTTCTTTTCGATCTTGACGGCACCCTGCTTGACACCCTTAATGATATCGCAGGGGCCATGAACCTGGTGCTTGCCCGCCGTGGCCTCAAGCAACATCCGCTGCCTGCATATCGCAATTTTGTGGGGGATGGAGCAGAGATGCTGGTGCGCAGAACGCTGCAACACGAAAACCCCTCCGATGCGATGGTCCGGCAGTGCATCGCTGATTTCAAGGCCGCGTATACCGAAACCTGGAATATCTGCACAAAGCCATATCCCGGCATAACCGGTCTTTTGGACCTGCTGGCTGAAAAGGAAATTCCGGCAGCAGTTCTTTCAAACAAGCCTCACGAATTCACGGTCCGCTGCGTTGAAACATTTCTGCCGCGCTGGCATTTTTGTGCAGTGCTGGGAGAGCACCCCGGCAGGCCCTGCAAGCCTGATCCTGCAGGGGCGCTGGAAGCGGCACGGCTTTTACATACAGCGCCGCAGGAGATTTGCTATCTGGGTGATACCAATACCGATATGCAGACAGCCATTAGCGCAGGCATGCTGCCGGTCGGCGTGCGGTGGGGCTTCAGGCCCGCTTCAGAACTGCTTGCAGCAGGCGCCCGGCACCTTATTGAAGCACCGGCCGAACTGCTTGCTCTGCTGGGCTAGAGTTTTTTTACTATAGCCGATAATGTCGGTTTTTCAATCAATCTGGCTTTTTCTGAACCCCGGGGTTCACCGGAATGACGACCTAAAAAAATTTAATCAATAAATACTCCCAGCAACATTCTATTCAAAAAACCCCTACTGACTCTGAATGCACGGTTCCGCCGCTGTCGTGTTTCTGAAATAAAAAAAGCCCGGTAATGCCTGCCGGGCCCAGCCTTCCAAAAAGTGCTCACTTAAACGTGTCTGCAAGATCCTCAGCCCATGCATCGATCAGGTCCGATTTGCGAAAGTCGCCTTCCGGATACTTCGCAAGCTTCATAAGAAAACGCTGAAAAGGATAGAGTTCGCTGAACTGAAACCCGCCTGCCAGTACCTTCTTGGAAACGGGCACGATGTCGGGGTATTTTTCCAGTACCGGATTCATGAAAGCTGTCAAGGATTCCTGATATTTAGGGGCGCTCTCATTGTCGGTGGTGAGGTCACGCACATTAGTGCAGGTTATAAAAAAAGCCGAGGGAATCTGGGCGATTGTTGCATGGTGGCGCTTGAGAAGCTTATTGATGCCGGGCAGCCATTTACCGATATAGATGGGGCTGCCGACGACGATACCGTCGTAATTAAGGATTTCTGCCGGATCGAAATACTCCACAAATATGAGATCAACGGAGTAATCAGCGGCGCAGAGATCGTCAAAAATTTGCTTTGCCACAAGAGCGGTATTGCCGTGCTCTGTGTCATAGGTGACAAGAATTTTTTTGACGCCATGGGTGCAGCTGTTGTCCGAAACCAGGTCGTCGGGCTTTTCGCGGTAGCAGTAGCCGGGTGAGGCGGCAATGAGCATTACTCCAAGCGCAAGCATCAGACACAGGGCTGAAAACTGTTTTTTCATGGCGCCCTCCTTCATTAAGTATTAGCGTTGAGTTGGCTTATAAGTTCTGGAATTATTTTTAAAGCGTCACCAACCATGCCGAAGGTGGCGGCCTGAAAAATCGGGGCAGCAGGATCGCGATTGATGGCGATGATAATATCAGATGATTGCATGCCCGCCAAATGCTGCACAGCCCCTGAAATACCGCAGGCGATGTAGATGCGGGGTTTTACTGTTTTGCCGGTCTGGCCAACCTGGTGGTCGTGCGGCATCCAGCCAAGGTCAACAGCAGCGCGCGACGCGCCCACCTCGCCCGATAGCAGCCCGGCCAGGTTTTCAAGAAGCTTAAAGTTTTTAGGCTCTCCCATGCCACGGCCGCCCGAAACAATCACTTCGGCCTTTTCAAGGGATACTGAGCTCTTCTCGCGCGCAAGTGTCTTTAAAATTTGCACGAGTCCGTCGCCGGGCTCTTCCGAAACCGCGATGCGAACGGTTTCGCCTTTTTTATTTTCAAATAATCTTGCCTGCATAACCCCGGGCCGGACGGTTGCCATCTGGGGCCGGTGATTCGGCGTTGCAATGGTTGCCATGATATTGCCGCCAAATGCCGGCCTGGTTTGCAGCAGCCCGCCCTCGGGGCCTATCTCAAGGCCGGTGCAGTCTGCAGTAAGGCCCGTTCGAAGACGATTGGCAAGCCGGGGTGCAAGGTCTCGTCCTGTGGTTGTTGCACCGATAAGGATAACCTCGGGCTTATGCTCACAGATGAGCCGTGCGACGATCCGCTCATAGGGTGCGGTGCGGTAATTGGCAAGGAAAGGAGCATCGGTCAGCAGCACGCGGTCGGCGCCATGGCGAAAAAGCTCACCATCCAATGCCGCAATGCCGCTACCCAGCAGCACGGCGGTAACCTCTGCACTGCGGGCATCGGCAAGCTCACGTGCCTTGCCCAGAAGCTCAAGCGTCACACTGTGCAATTTGCCCGCATGCTGCTCGGCAAACACCCATATCCCTTTATAGGCAGCAAAATCGCACACCGGGCCGGTTTTTTCACCGCTTGCGATGATAGCCTCGACGCGACAAACATCGACGCAAGCGCCGCAGCCCGTGCATGAATCAGTCAGGCGCGGCACTTTGCCGTCAACAGCAATGCCGCCGAAGAGGCATGCCTTCACGCACAATTTGCAGCCGATACATTTTTCAGGAACAAGTTGGATCATGATAATATTAAAAAAACAGATTAAGGTTGCGGTTGAAATGTAGGGTGCGCATTGCGCACCAAATGTATTATTTAAATTAGCCATAATGGTGCGCGGTGCGCACCCTACCGGCTCATCACTTATTGTTGGGCACGCTGCGCTTTGCCCAACCTACCGATGCCAACCTGCAAGCTTAGATTACATGCATCTCTTTCAGTTTTGTTATCAGCGCTTCAGACATCTGACGCTCGTCGCCCGGAATCATTTCGCCCTTCATCTTGCGGTCGGGCTCGAAAATCTTTTTCACTGTTGTGGGCGATGCGCCAAGGCCGAGCATGGCCTGCGGCAATTGAAGGTCTTTAGCGGTCCAGATTTTTATCTTTGCATCATCGCAGGAGTCTGCAACATTATACAGGCTCGGGTAGCGCGGATGATTGATATGGCCGGTGACGGTGACAAGGGCCGGCAACTTCACCTGCACCCACTGGTTGCTATCTTCAAGGCCGCGCTGTACGATGAGGTCGCCGTCCCTTTTAAGTTCAAGGCCTTCAGTCCGTAGGCTGGGCAAAACGAAGTGTGCCCAGCGCTCATCACTTATTGTTGGGCACGCTGCGCTTTGCCCAACCTACCGATGCCAACCTGCAAGCTTAGATTACATGCATCTCTTTCAGTTTTGTTATCAGCGCTTCAGCCATCTGACGCTCGTCGCCAGGAATCATTTCGCCCTTCATTTTTCTGTCCGGCTCAAAAATCTTTTTCACTGTTGTGGGCGATGCGCCAAGGCCCAGCATGGCCTGCGGCAATTGAAGGTCTTTGGCGGTCCAAATTTTTATCTTTGCATCATCGCAGGAGTCTGCAACATTGTACAGGTTGGGGTAGCGCGGGTGATTGATTCTGCCCGTGACAGTGATAAGGGCCGGCAACTTCACCTGCACCCACTGGTTGCTATCTTCAAGTCCTCGCTGTACGATAAGAGAGCCGCCCTTTTTCAGCTCAAGGCCTTCGGCATAGGTGACCTGCGGCAGATCTAAAAATCCGGCAATCTGCGGCCCGACCTGGGCCGTGTCGCCGTCGATGGCCTGGCGACCGCAGAGGATAAGATCATACTTTGCGATTTTCATTATCGCCCGCGACAGGGTAAATGCGGTAATGAGCGTGTCGGCGCCGGCAAACGCCCGGTCGGATAAAAGGACAGCAAGGTCTGCGCCCATGCACAGAGCCTCTTCAAGGGCATCACGGGCCTGCGGCGGGCCCATAGACAGTGCCGTGACCGTGCCGTCGTGAGCCTCGCGCAGGGCAAGCGCTGCTTCAAGTGCATTGCGGTCTTCAGGGTTGATGATGCTCGGCACACCCTCGCGCATGAGCGAATTGGTTTTCGGGTCGATGCGCACCTCGGCGGTGTCGGGGACCTGCTTGATTGTGACGATGATGTTGAGAGTGTTCATTAATTTTTTTGTGTCTGCAAAATGTAGGGTGGACTTACGAAGCGTGTCCACCAGATCCTGAAAAATGGTGGACATGCTTCGCAGGTCCACCCTACCGTTCCTTATTTATTTAATCGTGTTTCTTGCGATGATCAGGCGCTGTATTTCCGAGGTACCTTCATAAATTTCAATTACCTTGGCATCGCGGAAGCAGCGCTCAACCTTGTAGTCCTTCATACAGCCATAGCCGCCGTGAATCTGCACCGCCTTAGTGGCAGTGTTCATGGCAGTTTCGGATGCGTACAGCTTTGCCATGGAGGCTTCCGCAGCAAAGGGTTTGCCGTTGTCCTTAAGCCAGGCAGCTTTAAATATGAGCATACGCGCGGCTTCAATCTGCGTAGCCATATCGGCTATCATCCACTGCAGGGCTTGAAAGCTTGCCAGGGGCTTGCCGAACTGTTTGCGCTCCTGGCTGTAGCGCACGCACTCTTCCATGGCGCAGCGCGCAACACCCAGAGCCTGGGCTCCAACGCCCACGCGGCCGAAGGTAAGAGCGCCAAGGGCCGCGGTCAGTCCAGCGCCCACTTCGCCAAGCACATTTTCAGCTGGAATGCGGCAATTCTCAAATATAAGTTCGCAGGTGTCCGAGGCGCGGATTCCGAGTTTGTTTTCTTTGGCTCCCACACTGAAGCCCGGTGTGCCCCTTTCAACAATAAAGGCTGTAATGCCCCGGCTTTTCTTTTCCCTCTTGGTCGCGGCCATGACAATTACGGTATCGCAGGTGCTGCCGCTGGTGATGAAGGTTTTTACACCATTCAGAAGGAAATGGTCGCCGCAGGGCTCGGCCATGGTTTCTAGCGATGCCGGGTCTGAACCTGCATTGGGCTCGGTCAGAGCGAATGCCCCGAGCTTGCGGCCCGAGCAGAGATCTGGCAGGTATTTCTGTTTCTGCTGTTCATTGCCAAGCGCATAAATGGGATAGGCGCCAACGGAATTATGCACGGAGACGATAATGGCGGTTGAAGCGCAGCAGCGCGCCAGCTCTTCGATGATGAGCACATAGCTGATGCCGTCAAGCCCCGCGCCTTCATATTGTTTCGGGATGCTGATGCCCATGAAACCCAGGGGCCCCATTTTTTTTAGGGCCTCTGACGGAAAGGTCATCTCCTCATCCCACTGCTGGGCATGGGGTGCAAGCTCGCGCTCGGCAAATTCGCGGGCGATCTTGCGGGCAAGCTTCTGCTGACGCGTCAGTTCAAAATCCATGGATGCTCTTTTTATAAAGTGCGAAAAGCCCTTAGGGAACTGTCGCGACCGCTCCCTACATATCTCATGCACACTATACATATAACTTCCTGCGCGGTCAAGTCCGGCAATTTTTTCAGGAACAGCTGTTCTGTTATGTTGGGTTGAAACATATTTTTTGCAGGATATAGAGACTGTCAGGTGGGCCTATACAACATGGATGGGCCAGAAAAAAACCCGGGCTGATTATTCTCCGGAAATCAATTCCTGGGCGACCTGCAACATCCTGTTGATGTCAAAAGGCTTTTGCATAACCTGCTGAGCCCCGAACACTTTTGCCATCTTGAGGCAATCCTCAGCATGCAGAACACCGCCGCCGGAAACGGCTATGACCTTAACATCGGGCTTATGCCGCTTGAGCTCGATCATAAGCTCAAGCCCGTCTTTTTCAGGCATCAGCACATCGGTTATAATAAGATCGAAAAATTCATCACAGGCCTTCTTAAGACCAGACATGCCATCCGTGGCCGAAAAAACCGTGTGGCCTGCCTGCTCAAAAGCTATTTTCAGCAGTGCTACGCAATGCGGATCATCGTCAATAACAAGAATTTTTGCCATAAATCTCCAGTGTTGGGGGGTAAAAACATAGCAGGCAACAATTAATTAATAAAAACAAGAATAAAACAAAAAACTATTTTTTTCAAATTAAATTGTCTGAATTTCCGTTTTTTTGTCCCGGTGCAGCCGGGCCTTGGCTCCTTCAAAAAGCGAGAAGCAGACCGGCACGATCAGAAGCGTAATCAAAAGCGACAGGGCCTGGCCGCCGATAATGACCTTGGCCATGGAGGCGCGCGATGCAGCTCCGGGGCCTGAGCCAAGTGCAATAGGTATCATGCCGGCGATCAGGGTGATGGTGGTCATGAGAATAGGGCGCAGGCGTGTGCGGTTGGCGTCAAGTATCGCCTCCTTGAGGGGCCTGCCCAGAGCAACAAGCGTGTTGGTATAATCAATCTGCAGAATGCCGTTTTTCTTTACAATCCCGAAAAGCATGAAAATGCCCAGCAGGCTGTAGATATTGAGCGTATCACCGAGCACCAGCAGCGAGAAGAACGCAAAGGGCAGGGTGAGCGGCAGGGCCAGCAGAATCGTCACCGGGTGCAGAAAACTTTCAAACTGTGCGGCAAGAACGATGTACATATAGACAAAAGCAAGCACAAAAGCCAGCAGCATATTGGTCATGCCCTCGCCCATCTGTTTGGCCCTGCCTGTAAAAGCGGCCTGGTAGCTCACGGGCAGCTGCATCTCATCAACTATTGCTGTAATTTTCTCGGTAGCCTTCCCTAGGTCAAGCTTGTCAAGATTTGCATATATGGTGACCTGGCGCTGGCGGTTGAACCGGTCGATCTCAGCCGGGCTTTTGCCTTCGGAAAGCTCGGCAACTTGGTTAAGCGTCACCATGCCGGACTTGTTGGCCCCAACCGGCAGCCGGGCGATGAGGTCGGCGTCGCTGCGGTCCCTGCGGTCAAGCCGCAGCCATACATCATACTGCTCCACGCCTTCCCGGAACTTGGTCACACGGTCGCCGCCCACCATGGTACGAAGGGCCATGGCCACATCAGATGCCGACACGCCCAGGTCCGCAGCCTTGGGCCGGTTGAGCGATACGCGCACCTCGGGCTGCCGCGCCACGAGCGATGTATCAACATCGACAAAACCGGGTATTTTGTGCAGCTTGCGGGCTATCTCGTCTGAATAGGTCATGAGCGCTCCCAGATCGGGCCCCGTAAGATTATATGAGACGCTGTAATTCTGGCGTGCGCTGGAAGAAACAACACCTTCAATATCGTAGACGCCGGTACGCAGCTCGGGATATTTTGCAAGAATAGTGCGCACGTCCTGCATCACTTTCTTTTGCGGATAGTCGCGCTCGGCAATG
>CAIWCT010000046.1 GCA_903911225.1 uncultured delta proteobacterium | reverse complement strand
GCGGCTTTTTTCATGTTTCTCTGGGTGCGTATTTATTCGCTGGAAATAGGGTATCGTATCTCTGATGATCATAGCGCGCATGAAGAACTCGTGCAGGAGAATAAAAAGCTGAAAGTCGAACGGGCTGCGCTTAAATCGTCGTCGCGTCTTGAGACGATCGCGATAAACCAGCTGGGGATGACCGTACCAAAAAAAACTCAAGTGGTGAGCGTGCCATGGTAAAAATGAAATCGCGAAACGAGCTTTCCAGAAACATAAGCTTTATAGCAATGGGATTCATGGTTCTGTTTTCCATAGCAACACTTCGGGCATACTTTCTCCAGGTGCTGAAGTCCGGAGAGCTGACTGAGCTTATCCAGAGCCAGTACAGGACCAGTGTCGAGCTTATGCCGCACCGGGGCACCGTGTATGACAGAAACGGCGCTGAGCTGGCAGCAAGCATTGAGGTCGAGTCGCTGTATGCCCATCCAGGCCTCATTCGGGACACCCGGGCTGCGGCAAAGCTGCTTGCGCCTATTCTGGACCTGCCGCTGCATGCCGTATACCGTGATCTTACAAGCAGTAAACCGTTTGTCTGGGTGCAGCGCAAGGTAACGCCGACACAGGCCGAACAGATCAGGGCGCTGAAAATTGAAGGGCTCGGGTTTCTCAAGGAAAGTCAGCGCTTCTATCCGCAGAAAGAAATAGCGGCGCAGGTACTCGGCTTTGTGGGGGTCGACTCTCAGGGCCTTGAAGGAATTGAGCGGCAGTATGACAGTATCATTAAGGGAAAATCCCGCAAGCTGTTTGCCGATCGCGATGCAAAAGGCAGACATGTGTTTGTTGAGGGCCTCCAGCCTTCAGATCAGAGCAGACAGGGCAATGACCTGCTTTTGTCTCTTGACAAAAACATACAGTATATAGCCGAAAAAGAGCTGCAGGCAGCCGTAACTTTGTCGCAGGCAAAAAGCGGAACAGCAATTGTTATGGACCCCTGGACGGGCGAGGTGCTGGCATCGGCTGTGTGCCCGCTTTTTAATCCCAACCAACGCTCTGAAACGGATCCCGATGCGTGGAGGAACCGCGCTATAACGGACATTTATGAGCCCGGCTCGACGTTTAAAACATTTTCTATCGCATCTGCAATAGAAGAGGGAACCGTCAAGCCAACGGATATGTTTTTCTGCGAAAACGGAGCCTATCACATTGCCAGCCATGTGATCCACGACCACGGTTCCTATGGCTGGCTTGATGTTGCAAACATAATCAAGCACTCGAGCAATATCGGCGCAAGCAAAATCAGCAGGCAGCTGGGAAAAGAGCAGCTGTACCAGTATATCCGCAGGTTCGGCTTTACCGCTGAAACAGGCATCAGCCTGCCGGCCGAACAGAGCGGGTTCATGCCGTCGCTGAAAAATTGCTCCGAGCATACGCAGGGCGCAATTTCATTCGGGCAAAGCATAACCGTAACACCCCTGCAGATGGTCACGGCATATTCTTCCATTGCAAACGGCGGCATGCTTATGCAGCCACAGATAGTCAAGCGCATTGTTGATTCAACCGGCGCTGTCGTCAAGCAGAACACTCCCGTCATGAAGCGCCGGGTTATTTCAGAGAAGACGGCCGGCATCATGCGCGATATGCTGAAGCAGGTTGTTGCGCCAGGCGGCACAGGCACAAAGGCGGCCGTCGAGGGCTATGTTGTTGCAGGCAAAACCGGCACATCCCAGAAAATCGATCAGGGCGGGTATTCGCACTCAAAAGTCATGGCCTCATTTGCCGGCTTCGTGCCGGCCGATGCCCCGCGGTTGGCCATCATCGTGCTTGTCGATGAGCCGCAGCGCATGAAGTTCGGGGGCGAAATTGCAGCCCCTGCATTCAGCAGAATGGCAAATGCCATTCTTAATTATCTCCATGTGCCGCCCGATGCAGCGCCGGCGCAGGACCCTGGGCTACTCAAGGAAATTCGAACAGAACCTGTCAAACTGGCAAAGCTTGATGAAGCTTAAAGAACTAATTACAGCGCTAGATCAGTTTCAGTGCAGCGGTGATCGGGACACCGATATAGCCGCCATTGTGACGCATTCCGGAAAGGCTTTCTCTGAAAGCCTTTTTGTCGCTTTACCGGGCACTAAAACCGACGGCTATGCCTGGCTTGATGAGGCCTGGAGTTCGGGCGCGCGAATTTTTGTTACGGAAAAGCCCTATAAGAAGCCCGGAATTCTCAATATCATCGTTCCTGATGCCCGTATCGCACTGGGGCGCCTTGCCGCACGGTTTTACGGAGAGCCCACACGCAATATAAAGCTGGTGGGCATTACGGGCACCAATGGGAAAACAACCTCGGCATATCTGCTTGAATCAATTTTTAAAGCCGCAGGCCACGCACCGGGGCTCGTGAGCACGGTTGCCTACCGCTGGGGCACGACCAGTATTGCCGCCGAGCGCACAACGCCCGACCAGCTTGAGCTGCAGCGAATTTTCGCTCAGATGGCGGCAGCAGGAGCTGATGCGGCGGTTATGGAGGTTTCGTCGCACGGGCTGAAGCAGGGCCGCGCGGCTGAGTGCCATTTCGATGCAGCGCTGTTTACCAATCTCACTGCCGAGCATCTTGATTATCACCTGACCATGGACGATTATTTTCGCAGCAAGCAGATTCTATTTTCAGAGCTTTTGCCTGCATCGTGCAAGAAGCATAAAGCTGCCATTATCAATATTGACGATCCACTGGGGCCTGAGCTTATCAAAGGCACACCCGGTGAAATTTTGACCTTCGGACTTTCTCAGGGTGATGTGCATGCGCTTGCAAGCTCTGTCACACTTGATGGCATCACTGCCAGGATTGTAACACCAGAGGGAGTCATTGAAGCCTCTTCCAATCTTATCGGCCGGTACAATCTTGCCAATATACTTGGCGCGGTGGCAACGGCATCGGCGATGAAAATACCAGCCGGGGCGATACAAAAAGGCATTGCAGCCATGCCCGGAGCTCCAGGCAGAATGGAGCGGATTGAAAACAGCCGGGGCCTGCTGGTTTTTGTTGATTATGCTCACACGGGCGATGCGCTTGAAAATGTTCTTCAGACGCTGCGGGCCGCCGGCGCCCGGCGCATCATTACCGTTTTTGGCTGCGGCGGGGATCGTGACCGGGAGAAGCGGCCGGTCATGGGCAGCGTGGCCGCACGGCTCAGCTCGCTTGTAATCGTTACATCCGACAACCCCCGCAGCGAGGAGCCCGGCGCGATTATCAGCCAGATTGAACAGGGCATTGCAGCCCTTGGGTTTGAACGTTTTGACCCTGCGCTTCCGCAGGACAAAGGCTACTGCATCATCGCCGACAGGCGCAGGGCAATTGAAAAGGCTCTCGCAACAGCCTGCCCCGGTGATGTAGTGCTTATTGCCGGCAAGGGCCATGAGGACTATCAGCAGATAGGCAGCACCAGGCTGCATTTTGACGACCGGGAGGAAGCGCGCCGTATACTCAGCGCATGAGCATGAGCGGCGCGATGTGACGATATGGAACTGACTCTTCAACAGATACTTTTGGCAACGCATGGCAGGCTCATTCAGGGAAGCTCTGAGCGGCCCCTCACTGCCGTGATCATCGACTCGCGCAAGGCCGGGCCGGGCAGCCTGTTCGTTCCCCTTGTGGGCAGCCAGGCCGATGGGCATGACTATATTGCGGAAGCTCTTGGCGCAGGGGCTGCCTGTTTTGTTAAAAAGGGACATGCGGCCAGCGCGGCGGTTGCGTCAGCTCAACAGGCTTCGGCTCTTATAGAGGTTGATGATCCGCTGCGGGCTCTCGGAGATCTTGCAGCTTACTGGCGCAGCCTTTTCAATCTAAAGGTCGTAGCCATTACCGGCAGCAATGGCAAAACAAGCACCAAAGAGATGGCGGCCCTTATTATCGAGCGGGCATTTCCTGTTCTGAAAAATCCGGGCAACTTCAACAATCTCATCGGACTTCCGCTGTCGCTTTTCCAGCTTGACCGGACGCATCAGGCTGCGGTGATCGAGCTCGGCATGAGCGAGCTTGGCGAAATAGAGCGGCTTGCAGAAATCTGCGATCCGGATATAGGCCTTATAACCAATGTGGGGCCATCGCATCTTCAGCAGCTAAAAACCCTTGAGCGGGTGGCAGCGGCAAAGGGAGAGCTCTTTTCCTATCTCGGGCCTCAGGACCTGGCCATCGTCAACACCGATGATGCGCGCATAGAGGCCATGGGCAAAACGATGCGGGCCCGGCAGCTGCTCTACGGCATCACAAGCGGACAGGTGCATGCCTCACAAATCAAGGACGCCGACTGCTTCGGCACGCAGTTTGATCTTCATATCATGGAGCAGTCAGCGCCGGTGCGGCTTCATGTACCGGGCGGGCAGTTTGTTATCAATGCCCTGGCTGCTGCTGCGATAGCATCGGCTCTCGGCATCGGCCTAGATGACATCAAAGCCGGCCTTGAGGCATTTCGAGGCGTGCCCGGCAGAATGGAAACCGTGCTGGTAGCGGGCTGCACGGTTATAAACGACGCATACAATGCAAATCCGGTTTCGACACAAGCGGCTCTTGCGGCCCTTGCCGGCTTTAGGCACAAGCGGCGCACCATCGCCGTACTCGGAGACATGCTGGAACTTGGCGACGGCACAGCTGCTTTCCACCGCGAGGTCGGCAAGGCTGCTGCGCAGTTGCATATTGATTATTTGTTTGTTACGGGAGATTTTGCCGAAAACGTCCGCAAGGGCGCAGCAGAGGCAGGTATGAGCGCAACTGCGCTGCATGTATGCGATACACTTGAATCACTTGCCGTCGAGCTCAAAAAAACGATTGCCCCGGACGATGTACTGCTGCTTAAGGGCTCGCGCAAAATGAAAATGGAAAGCATTCTCGATTTTCTGAAGCAGGAAGCGCCTGCAGGCGCACCACAAAAATAAAGGGAGCCTACAATGCTCTATCATTTGCTGTATCCGCTGCATGAGGTGATGACATTTTTCAATGTCTTCCGCTACATCACGTTCCGGACTATCTATGCTGCCATGACAGCTCTTTTGATTACACTGTTTGTGGGGCCATGGCTCATCCGGAAGCTGCAGGAGCGCAGGTTCGGCCAGGTAGTGCGGCAGGACGGCCCGTCGACCCATCTCAAAAAGGGCGGTACGCCAACCGGTGGCGGCATTCTTGTCCTGTCCGCTATTATTTTATCAACACTGCTATGGGCTGATCTGACAAACCAGTATATCTGGGTGGTTCTTTTTACGCTCGGCGGCATGGGCGCTATCGGTTTTCTTGACGACTGGCGCAAAATCGCCGGCGGCAGCTCAAAGGGCATCACGGCGGCTCAAAAGGCAGGCCTGCAGCTGCTGGTGGCGGCTGCCGTTGCGGTGTATCTTTACATGCAGCCAGGTGTCGACACACATCTGAGCGTTCCATTTTTTAAGCGGGTGCTGCCCGATCTCGGGCTGCTTTACGGGCTTTTTATCATTTTTGTGCTGGTTGGTTCTTCAAATGCCGTTAATCTGACTGATGGCCTCGACGGGCTTGCCATAGGGCTTGTTCTTATCGTTTCGGTAACGTACATGATTTTTTCTTATATAAGCGGGAATGCAGTCATTGCCGAGTACCTCAAAATCACCTATATCAGAGGCGCCGGAGAGTTGACAATCTTCTGCGGCGCCATGGTCGGCGCCAGCATGGGCTTTCTCTGGTACAACAGTCATCCGGCCCAGATATTCATGGGCGATGTCGGCTCCCTTGCCCTCGGCGGATCCCTTGGCACCGTTGCGATCATAACCAAGCATGAAGTTCTGCTTGCCGTTGTCGGCGGCGTTTTCGTAATTGAGGCGCTTTCGGTGATCCTTCAAGTCGGATCCTATAAACTGCGAGGGAAAAGGATTTTTAAAATGGCTCCTATACACCATCATTTCGAGCTTCTCGGGTGGGCCGAGTCGAAAGTTATCGTTCGGTTCTGGATTATCGGGGTCATATTCGCACTGCTGGCGATCAGCACGCTCAAACTGAGGTGATCATGGATCTTCAGGGTAAAAAAATTCTCATTGTCGGCTCCGGCAGAACAGGCATTTCAACTGCCCGTTTCTGTCTCGGCAAGGGTGCCCGCGTGACGCTCAACGATATGCAGAAAAAGTTTGATGTGCCCAGGGACCTGCTTGATCAGGGCATGGCGATCGAAGCGAGCGGCCACTCGGTTGAAACATTTCTGAGCCACGACCTTGTTGTATTAAGCCCCGGCGTTTCCGTTATGATAAGGCCCGTGATCGAAGCTCAGGCCCGCGGCATTGAGGTGATAAGCGAAATAGAGCTGGCATGGCGTTTTTTAAGCGCGCCGCTCATCGCCGTCACCGGCACCAATGGCAAAACCACCACCACATCGCTCATTGGCGCGCTGTTCCAGGCCGCGGGCAAGCGCGTTTTTGTGGGCGGCAATATCGGCACGCCCCTTATTGAAAGCTGCATGCAGGATGAATCATTTGACTATATCGTGGCTGAAATCAGCAGCTTTCAGCTTGAGGCAATACGGATGTTCAGGCCATATATCAGCGTGCTTTTAAATGTCACGGATGATCATCTTGACCGCCATGCATCCTTTGACGAGTACTGCGCGGCAAAGGCCCGGATTTTCATGAACCAGCGCAGCGCCGACCTTGCGGTAATAAGCGCCGATGACCCAGCGGTACGGGCGCTTGCAGCATCCATTAACGCTGAGGTCTTTTTTTTCAGCCAGTCACATGCGTGTGAGAACGGCGCCTGGCATGACGGCCTTTTCCATTTCATGCGAAGCCGGGACCGGCATCAGATGACGCTTGATGCCGCAGAGGCCCGTCTGCAAGGTGCGCATAATATCGAAAATATGCTTGCAGCCGGTTCTGTCGGCTTTTTATGCGGTCTTCCCGCAGATATAATCCGGGACGTGCTTTTGTCTTTCTCCAGCCTTCCCCACCGTATGGAATTTGTTGATGAGATACAGGGCATCAGGTTTTTCAACGACTCCAAAGGCACCAATGTAGGCGCCGTGGTCAAATCGCTCGAAAGCCTGGAGGGCCCCATCATTTTGATCGCGGGTGGAAAAG
>CAIWCT010000045.1 GCA_903911225.1 uncultured delta proteobacterium | reverse complement strand
TCAGAAAGGGCCTGGATCGTTTTAAAATGCTGCTCGACAAGAATTTCCGTGGGCGCCATGATGGCGCTTTGATAGCCGTTCCATACCGCAACCATGGAGGCGATAAACGCCACAACGGTTTTACCGCTGCCGACATCTCCCTGCACAAGCCGGTTCATGGGGGTCGGTTTTTTCATGTCGTCTAGAATGCCATGCAGGACCTTGCTTTGCGCCCCGGTCAAACGGAAGGGCAGGGCGGCAATGCAACTGTCCAACTTTTCCTGCGGGATGTCAAAGGCAGTGCCGGACTCAAGCGCCATGCCCCGTTTTCGCAGGGCCAGCACCATCTGGAGCATGAAAAATTCATCAAACACAATGCGGCGGTGCCACGGTGAAGTAAAATTCAACAAAGCATCAAAATTGTCGCTGTTGTCCGGATAATGTATGCGGGCAAAAGATTCTCCAAGACCGGCGAGCCGGTACTGCGCCCTGAGCGGGCCTGGCAGATAATCCGGCAGTTCAGCAGCATACTGGTCAATAACCTGACGGGAAATTTTTTGTATGGTTTTCTGGCTGATGCCCTCGGTGAGCGGATAGACCGGCACTATGGAAAGATTGGCTGCCGGGTTTTCATCTTCTGCCATGAGCTCAATTTCAGGATGATGCATTTCTAAGCGGAACTTGAACTGCGTTGTCTGGCCCGCGACCAAAACATTTTCGCCTTCGCCATATTTTTTTTTAAGAATCTGTGCATAGGCCATGTTCACATTGAACCATTTTGCGCTGAGCACGCCGCTGCCATCGGTTATGAGCAAATCAAAAAAGCGGGTCCGGCCTGAAAACTGGCCGATGCGGGCGGTCATGATTTTTCCGATGATTGTGGCATGCTGGCCCGGGGAGAGCTCAGATATTTTAGATATGCGGCGGCGGTCGATATAGGACCGTGGCACATGGTAGAGCACGTCTTCAATGGTGCGGATATCCCTGCGCAAAAGCGCTTCGGCTATTTTTGGCCCCACGCCCCTGATTTTTTCAACCGGCGTTGCCAGAACAGCAGCAGCCTGAGCAAAAGATATGTCAGGAGCCCTTGGCGGTTTCTGAGCAGCTGTGTCTGTTTGCGGTTTTTCTATTCGAGCAAGTGCTGCAAGGGAAGACAGGACCAGCTCTTTCTGCTGCTCCTGCTGCAGATCATAGAATGAGATGAAATCATTTTTTAGTGTTGTAAAAAGATTTTTCAGGTCAGGTGATTCTGAAAGATCATAAGCACTGCCCGCAAGCTGGGGGATAAGTTCATCAAGCCCTTTGAGGGTGTGTAAATGGGCGCAATCGTTTTTTGCTGCAAACAGCAGGGGCTTTTCAATGGCCGACAGTATGCTTTCAAGATTGCTTCCGCCTGGTTTTATAATCGTTTCCATACAGCAACTTTACCGTGCAGGGGGCATGCCGTCAAGTAACTGTTTTTGGAAGAAATATAATTCTTGCCAATTAATTTGCTCAATTGTATGCAATGATATTGCCTGTTTCATAAACCGGTTGCCAGGCAGTGTATTTTTTCATGAAATGTTCTCTCATCATATGAAAAAAAATAAAACTAAAAATACGTCCCCCTCGGCTCACAGGCTTTCATATCAGCGGGTGATTGTATTAACCGCACTATCCGCGCTTCTGAGCACAGCGGCTTTTCCGACTATAGATCTCTGGGCTCTTGGCTGGATAAGTCTTGTACCGCTATTTTATGCCCTTGCCACTGCCCGCCCCGGGAGCTCATTTCTAGCAGGAGTACTATTTGGCTTTTTGCATATGATTGGTTTGGCATACTGGATCTTTAATGCCCTCTATTTTCATACAGGCGTTGGGTTTCTTGTAAGCATTCTGTTTTTGGTGCTTGTCGTCGGCTTTTTTTTAGGTCTGTACTACGGGCTTTTTGCCCTGGCAGCAGCACGAATTTTACAATCACGCGGCCCATGGTTCTTTAAAACTGTATATGTTGCATCAGCATGGGTATGCACAGAGTATCTGCGGGCGCATCTGTTTTCCGGGATGCCGTGGGATCTTTTCGGCTATTGCCAGTACCGGTGGCTGGGGCTGATCCAGATTGCCGATATAACAGGCGTGTATGGAATTTCTTTTATTCTCGTATTCGCCAATTGTTGTATATATCAGGCATGTGCCGTATGGCCAGATATCCGCAAAATATTTCGCATGGTTTTACCGGCAATTGGCCTTGTGGCCGCTGTGCTGCTCTACGGTTTTTTTAGGCTCAGCCTGTACACGGCCCAACCGGCCCTACAAGAGGAGCATAAAACAGGCATCATTCAATGCAGTATTCTACAGGATGAACGGTGGCAGGGCGACACGCAGGATATGCAGGTTGCCCGGTATCTTGCCCGCAGTGATGAAGCTTT
>CAIWCT010000044.1 GCA_903911225.1 uncultured delta proteobacterium | reverse complement strand
GCTTGCCAAAGTCTATGATCGAGAGCGGGAGCATGGCAGCAATCACAATCAGGCAACCATAGCAGTTGGAAGAAAACTGGTAGCATATTTACTGGCTGTAGACAAAAGCGGCAAAGCATTTGTTCTGCAGCAAGCATGATTTCAAAACGGCTTTTCATCCTGCCGGTCCGGACAGCATTAGGGAGTGTGCGATTGAACATAGTTCATGATGCGCCATGGAAGTGATTTCCGGTCTGCAGGTTGATTTCAACTCAATCATCGGCTAGGAACAGCAATGTTCTGATACCGCAAATGGATGTCTGGTCGCGAATTGCCGTCGACCCAAAAGAATTGAAAGGCCGAACTGAAAACAAACAAATCAGAAGAGGCTTTTTGAAAGCCACGGGGAAGGTGCGACCAAAACCTAACTTTGGGAGAAATCTCCTATTTCTCCCTTGACTTATTAATCGTCTCAAAATAGAATTCTCATTAAGCTGCATATTGAGTAGTGGCATTATTATAATATGATCGAACTCTATCAGGAGTTTTTTGGATGAACCGAAGATGACTAATGATACTACTATGCATTTGATCGGGTGTTGTTATTATTTGTCTACCGACGGCATTGTTTTTAAGATCATTCCATACACGCTCATCCGGATTTAGTTCAGGAGAATACGGCGGCAGAAAAAACAAGCGAAAACGTTTTTTGATATCTTTGCTTTCAATAAATTTCATAACGCTCTTGGCTTTGTGTGCCGGATGTCCATCAACAATTAGAAAAATCATTTGTTCTGTGCCGTGGAGCAGACGTTTAATAAAATCAATAAAGGTAGGGGCTCCCACGCGCCCCTTAACCGTCATGAAACGGAATTCTCCTTGAGCATTAACGGCAGAAACAATATTGAGACTAAATCGCGCCCCCGTCGTGCTTACAACGGGTGTCTTGCCCTTGATAGCCCATGTTGTGCCAGCATGATGATCGGAGCGTACCCCGGCTTCATCACCAAAGTATATCTGTGCCTTAAGCTGCCGCGCCATGCTTTTGATACGGGGATAGGCTTCTTGAAGCCACTTCTGGACCTCTTCAGGTTTTTGCTGATAGGCTCGCCAAATCGGCTTCTGTGGAGTCAGCCCCAATTGTATCAAAAGACGACACACCGAGGCCTTGCTCAACCTGATGCCAAAGCGCTGATAGATGACTTCACCGATCATTTTTGCTGTCCACAAGGCAAAGGTGAATTTCAATTGCAAAGGATTTTTATTAACAACAGTATTATAAATCCATTGCAGGGCTTTACCATCAAGCTTTGGAGGACGACCACCACGTTTCTTGGCATCCAGAGCGCCCCAACCGCCATCCCGATACCGCGACAACCAGCCATATATAGTTCTTCTATCAATTCTCAAGGCCTTAGCTACGACTTCGGGACTTTGTCCATCTTGAACGCTTGCTACAGCGCGCTTTCTCAGGTCTGTAAGAGATATGTGATCGAGTTGTCGGGCATCATTGTTTTTCATGTCCTCTACTATAGCACAAATTGCAAATCATGAGAATACTATTTTGAGACAGTTAATAACGTATCATGGATGTCCCTTATTAGCCAAACTGAGCGGGACGGGGGGGGCTAAATGAGTGTCCCCGATTAATTTACAATGACAAAAAACTGCATAGGAATTGAGATATTATAAAAAAACCACATTTAAGGAGGGAACCCATGAACATAAGAAAATCATTGAATCTATCGGCTCTCATTGCCGCGCTGGCGCTGCTGTTGCCCGCCATTGCCGGGGCATCTACCAGCACGTCGGCATCAATTTACCCCGCCGAGGTGGCGCGCACGGGGTATGAGGCAAGCTGCAATGTTGTAGCTGCCAAGATGAACTCTGCGGGCGCAGCCACAATCACAACCGAGCTAACTACAGCAACTGTACCGACAACGACAACTTCGGTTATTATTACTGTACTTTTCGGCAAGAAAAAAACCGTTACAAACATGAACTGGCATGAGGCGTGGGAACAAGCTTCAAGCCCTGATGATGAAGGTATGCTGCCGCCTGATCAAATTGAATATCGGTCAACGGGCAATAGCGCCCATACCTTTGTAAAAACTCTGGCATCTGATCCTTATTGCCAGGATGCCGAAACAGGCAGTGCGCATGCAAATATAGGGATTGAATTTAAGGTTTCTGGAGAAGAGGGGCAAAGTGGCTTAGCCACAATAATCATCGATTTTTCCTCTCATGATCAAGCCATACTCGACGGCGGAGGGACCGCAGATGCAATTTTGTACAAAAGCTATGATGACCACGGCGCAATTTACCGTGCCCTCTGCACGACGTATGGCTTCCCCGCTTCATGCCAGAAAGAGCTTGAAAAGACGAGTGAAACAGTAGCTTTGTCTCTGCTGCTTGAAGCCGGTAAAACATATCAAATAGGTTTTGAGATATACTCCCATGCTGATGTTTGCAATGGCAGCTCTGAAGCGCTATCAGATGTCACTGTTAACAGTATAAAAATTGATACAACTGCGGCATATCCGGCCCAAGTGCTGCGCACGGGTCAGACGACGTGTTATGATGCAAGCGGCGCTGTTATAGCCTGCACGGGAACGGGGCAGGATGGGGAAATACAGGCAGGCGCGGTATGGCCTGATCCGCGTTTTGATGATAATGGTGACGGCACGGTAACAGATAAACTTACCGGCCTGGCGTGGGCTAATAACGCCAATCTGTTGGTGGCGGATGATTCCGACAATGATACCGATGGTACGGCAGGAGATGGGTTGGTCACCTGGCAACATGCCCTTGATTATATAAAAAAGCTGAACAGGGAAAATTATCTTGGCTATAATGACTGGCGGCTCCCCAATATAAATGAGCTTGAAAGTCTGGCAAATCTCGGGGTATATAATCCGGCATTTCCTGCTGGCCATCCCTTTACAAATGTGCAGTCGTTCAACTACTGGTCGTCTACGTCCATCGCCTACGATCCGAGCAGCGCGTGGGTCGTGGGCATGCACAACGGCGTCCTCAACGACGGCACTAAGACGAACTACAGCTATGTCTGGCCGGTGCGTTCCGGACAGTGTGGTTCATCGGTTTCTTCGGTCATTTGTCTGCCTAAAACCGGGCAGACGAGCTGCTTTGACACCGCGGGGGATAGCATAACCTGCACGGGCACGGGCCAGGATGGGGAGTTGCAGAACGGCTTTGCCGGGCCCAGCCCACGGTTTGTGGACAATGGAGAAACTGTGACGGACAGCCTCACGGGCCTTGAGTGGACAAAGAATGCCAACCTTGCCGAACAGATAAAGACCTGGCAGGAGGCTCTGGATTATGTGAAGAAGCTCAACACCGGGGGGCATACTGACTGGCGGCTGCCCAATGAACGGGAGCTGCGCAGCCTTGCCGATTACTCAAAATATAGTCCTGCCCTTGATGCTGGGCAGCCCTTCGCAAATGTGCAGTCGGACTTCTACTGGTCGTCTACGTCCATCTCTAATGCTCCTGGCTACGCGTGGGTCGTGGGCATGGGGAACGGCGACGTCGAAAACTACAATAAGGTGGTGGACTATAGCTATGTCTGGCCGGTGCGCACGGGGCAGGTGGGTAATTCGGTTTGCCCGGCCACGCAGGTGCTGGGAGCGGGTAACCCGGAGCTTGATAATCTGCGCTATTTTCGCGACAGCACGCTTGCCAGTAGCGCTGTTGGCCGCAAGCTGATAATGATGTATTACGACCATGCCGCCGATATCAATGCCGCCCTTGACCGCAGCCCGGCATTGCGGGCGTTTGCGCGCAGGGTGCTTGAAACTGTAGCGCCGATGCTTGGGAGGAAGGAATAGATTGTAGGTCGGCTAGAGGAACGAAAGCCGACAGGAGAACGAAATACATATTGTGTCGGATTCGCTTCGCTTAATCCGACCTACAACTACAACTTCGCTCTATTTAGCCGTCGTCATCATGGAATAAAGTGTTTTGGCGGTGGGCCATGCTCCGTCATAGCCGAGGCGGACGCAGCAAAGCGCGTCCCTCCATTCGGATTACACGCCTGTCGAGCAGCTGTAGAGTACAGCCGTTCGCAGTGGCGGCACATAATAGCAGGGGAATTGATAGTATAAAAACAAACACAGAAAAGGGGAGTAACAATGAACAAAAGAAAATCATTGAACATGCTTGCTCTTATTGCCGCGCTGGCTTTGCTGGCACCCGTCATTGCCGGAGCGACCTACCCGGCCAAAGTTGCTCGTACGGGGCAGACGACCTGTTATGATGCAAGCGGCAATGTCATTGACTGCTCCGGCACGGGGCAGGATGGCGACTGGCTGGCGGGTGTGCCGTGGCCCAATCCTCGGTTTACCGTTAATGGCGATGATGTGACGGATGGTCTTACTGGTCTTATATGGGCTAAAAACGCAAACCTCATACCCTCGCGCGATCCGGCTTTTGATACGGATTATGATATTTCCTCTACCTGGCAATTACCCAATGATGGCTTTGTAACCTGGCAGCATGCCCTTGATTATGTTGCAAAGCTCAATAATGAAAATTACCTTAACCACAATGACTGGCGTTTGCCCAATGTGAATGAGCTTGAAAGCTTGGCAAATGCCCAGCTTTTCAATCCTGCCCTTCCGCAAGGTCATCCCTTTACGAATGTGTGGTCGGAAGGCCACTGGTCGTCTACGTCCCGTGCGGACGGTACAGTCGATGCGTGGATCATCCGCATGGGCGAAGGCGCTGTCATTTCCGGCAGTAAGTCGAGCAGTTACTGCAGTGTTTGGCCCGTGCGTTCCGGACAGTGTGGTGCATTGGGTAATTCGGTTATTTGCCTGCCCAAGACCGGTCAGACACTTTGTTATAAGGACAACGGAACAGAATTTAATAGGAACTTGCTTTGGGATGGGCAGAATATAAATTAAGGGTAATTGTGTGTCAATCTAAATATGGGCGCAAGATGTGGGCAGGGGCGTCCGGGCAAAAAATAAGCGGCGTGATTAAAAATCTTGCGGCGCGGCGCG
>CAIWCT010000043.1 GCA_903911225.1 uncultured delta proteobacterium | reverse complement strand
GGCGTGCGCAGCTCATGGGCCAGATCTGCCGAGTAGTGTGAAAGCCGTGAGAAGGAATCCTGCAGCCGGTCAAGCATATCGTCAAATGACGTTGCCAGCACGGTCAGCTCCCGGGGCCACTGGTCGGGATTTACTCGCTCACCCAGGTGCGTTGCCTTGATTTGCTGTATTACCGTTGTAATGCGCGCCAGCGGACGCATGGCCCTTCGAGCCAGCGCGGCCCCGGCAGCTGCTGAGATAAGAATGCTGATGAGCAGTATGCTTTCGGCCATGAAGCGGTAGCGGCGAACAATGGCTGTTTCGCGGGAAACATCAAGGGCCGCCTGAATGAGATACCGGCTGTCACGGCCTGCCCGCGTCGACAGAAGCAGGTATGAACGGTCTTTTGAGAGCATTTTTTTTATGATGGTCTGCTGTGTGACCGGATTGGCTGTGATGCCTTCAAAAACAGCAGGGGGAGGGCTCTCTGTGGTACTGTCAGTCCGGGCATATATCCGGCCTGCGCTGTCAAGCACATGAATATAATATTTCACAAACTGCAGATCAGCACCTTTTCGAATTTCGCTTTCTACCAATTTCAGGTCGACCGTATCGCTGTCAAGAATCTCCTGCAGCCGCACAACTTTTTCTGTAAGGAAAAGCGTATCTTCTTCTTCAAGGCTTTTAAGCAAAGCATAGTAAAGAGCACTGATAGTAACGGCAAGAAGAGCAAGCGTAATAAGTGTGTAGGTTATGGTCAGGCGGTGGGTTATGGAAATGGACGACCGCGAAGCCATGCGGGCAGATTTAGTCGTTGCGCTGTTCCAGAACATAGCCGACTCCACGAATGGTGTGAATGAGCTTAACAGGAAACGGGTCATCTATTTTTGCCCTGATGCGGCGTATGACAACGTCTACAACATGCGTATTGCTGTCAAAATTGATATCCCAAATATGCTCGGCGATCATGGTTCGTGAAAGCACCTGGCCCGACCTCTGGGCAAGCAGGCTCAGCAGAGAAAATTCTTTTTGCGTGAGCTCCACAGCCTCTCCGGCGCGCGTGGCCCTGTGTGACAATAGGTCAATTTTAAGGTCGGCAATAACGATCCTGTCCTGCTGCTGCACCGGGCCGCGCCGCCTGATGACATGAATGCGGGCAAGCAGCTCCGAGAATGCAAAGGGCTTTATCAAATAGTCATCAGCGCCAAGATGCAGGCCCTTCACTCTGTCATCAACCCTGTCGCGGGCTGTAAGAAAAATGACAGGCGTCTGCTTTTTTTCTTTTCTGAACTCGGTGAGCACTGCCCAACCATCCATGCCCGGCAGCATGATATCAAGAATCAGCAGATCATAATCTATGCCCAGGGCCATGCTGAGCCCATCGCGGCCATTATGAACAATATCAACGGCAAAGCCGTTTTCGGTCAAGCCCCGTTTCAGGTAGCGGGCCGTTTTTATCTCATCTTCTACTACAAGGATACGCATGAATCAATCTCCAGTCCGTGAGGCTTATATAACAATAGGCTCGAAAGACTTTAGCGCGATTTCAAACAGGCCGGGCAGATGTCGGCTTGCTGCTGCTGACCGGCCATCCGCTTAATCAGTTTCACCGTTTCAATAATCAGCAGCGGCACGAATGCCAGCAGTATGGTGATGCCAAGTTCAGACCCGGAAAGCTGCTGTGTTTTAAACACCGGCTGCATGACTGGCACATACACAATCAAAAACTGTAAGGCGCAGGTAAGGATGATAGCCCCGAGCAGCGCCATATTGCCGCTTAAACCTGTGCGAAAAAATGACTCCGTTCCCGAGCGAACCCCCAGGGCCACGGCCATGCGCCCAAGCACAAGACTGGTAAACAGCATGGTCTGCCACGGCAGGTTTTGCCGTATCGCGAAAAACATGAAGGCAAGGGCTGCAAGGCCGGATAGCAGGCCGACTACCAGCATGAACATGGCCCGGCCATTGGCGAATACGCCTTCGCCATAGGGCCGGGGAGGGCGCTGCATGACATGTGGGTCGGCAGGCTCGGCAGTCAGGGCCAGGCCCGGAAAACTGTCGCACAGCAGGTTCATCCACAGTATCTGTATGGGCACCAGCGGCAGGGGCAGTCCGAGAAATGGCGCCAGGAATATGAGCAGGATGGTGGTGGCATTGGATGTGAGGGAATACATGATGAACTTGATAATGTTGTCATAGATGCGGCGGCCTTCTTTGACCGATTTTACGATGGTGGCGAAATTGTCGTCAAGAAGGATCATGTCAGAGGCTTCTTTTGCCACGTCGGTTCCCGTAATGCCCATGGCAATGCCGATATTGGCGCGCTTCAGGGCCGGGGCATCATTGACGCCGTCGCCGGTCATGGCGGCAAACTGGTGCTTGTCCTGCAGTGCCCTGACAATTTTTAGCTTCTGCTCGGGCGCTACCCGGGCATATACGCCGATATGGTCGACCTTGCGCTCAAAATCATCGATGCTCAACTCTGCAAGTTCCCGGCCCGTCAATACCTCGTCGGCATCGGTGATAATGCCCAGCCTTTGTGCAATCGCCCTTGCTGTTACCGGGTGATCGCCGGTTATCATAATGGGCCTGATGCCGGCGCTGCGGCACAGCTCGACTGCCTCGCGGGCTTCCTCGCGGGGCGGATCTATCAAGCCCGCGAGCCCGATAAACTCAAGCTGTGTTTCCACCTGTGAGGTCAGCAGCTCCGCAGGTTCGTGCTCCCATCGCCGCATGGCAAAGCCCAGCACCCGCAGGCCCTGCTCAGCAAGCCCGTCGGCAGCAGCATGCAGAGCACTGTGATCAGCTTGTTTGCCCTCGGGTTGCTCCGGGCAGTGCGCCAGAATTGATTCCAGAGCGCCTTTGGTGAATGCCAGAATGCTGCCGTCGGCGCTGCTGTGGAGCGTGGTCATCATTTTGCGCTCAGAGTCAAAGGGCAGCTCAGCAATGCGCGGAAATGTTTTTTTCAGGGCTGCCTTGTCAAAGCCCTTTTCCCGGGCAAATTGCCACAGGGCTGTTTCCGTAGGATCGCCGTAGACTGCATCCCCGGCATCAACATAGGCGTCATTGCTCAGGGCCATGGCGCGCAGCAGCATTTCCTGCTGCGGGTCGGCAGCGGTAAAGCCCGGGAGGCGCTCTTTGGCAAACAGCGCAGCGCCGTCATGCACTGCCTCGACGGTCATTTTATTCATGGTGAGCGTGCCGGTTTTATCAGAGCAGATGCAGGTGACCGACCCCAGTGTTTCTACCGCCGGGAGGTGCCTGATCAGTGCGTTCTGCCGCACCATTTTCTTTGCGCCGAAGGCAAGCGATATTGTGATAACAGCAGGCAGGGCCTCAGGGATGGCTGCCACTGCAAGGCTCACGGCAGTCAAAAACATAAGAACCAGAGGCTGGCCCTGAAACAGGCCGGTTGCAAAAATGACGGCAACAACAGCCAGAATGACAAGCGCCAGCTTTTTGCTGAACAGGTCCAGCCGGTGCTGCAGGGGGGTGCGCGACACCTTCTCATCTTCCAGCATATGGGCGATTCTGCCCAGCTCGGTCTGCATGCCGGTTCCCACAACGATGCCGCTTCCCCGGCCATAGGTAATTGCTGTTCCGCTGTACACCATATTGGCCCTGTCGCCAAGCGGCAGCGATTTGTCGCCAAGCGGCCGAATATGTTTTTCAGTCGGTACGGATTCGCCGGTGAGCGCCGATTCTGCGGCCCGCAGCTGCGCGCTTTCATTGAGGCGCATATCGGCAGGCACAATATTTCCGGCCTCCAGCAGCACCACATCTCCCGGCACGATACCGGCAGCTGCAATGGCTGCCGGTGAGCCGTCGCGGAGCACGGTAGCCGTGGGAGCTCCCATGCTCCGCAGGGCAGCAATTGCTTTTTCAGCCCGAAATTCCTGAAAAAACCCTATAAAGGCATTGAGCCCCACAATGGCAAGAATGGCATAGGCCTCTACAGGATCACCGACCACGCCGGCAATGACCGCCGCGATAAGCAGAATGATTATAAAAAGATCCTTGAACTGATCAAGCACCATCATCCAGGGGGATCTGCGCACACCTTCCTTCAGCGTGTTGTGCCCAAACTGTTCGATCCTTTGCCGGGCATCGCTTGAGCTCAGGCCGGCAGCAGATGATGTCAGTTCGTAGAGGATTTCATCCGTGGTTTTTGCATGCCAGATAAAGTCTGAGTCTGATGAAGCATTTTTCATGAAGTTTTTTTATGAAATAATATTTTCAGCAACATGCCCGCACTGGAAGGTATGCTTTTACCCAAGTGTTTCATGATAGCAACAGTATATGTCATTTTCATGACAGGAACATTAAAAAAAACCAATGACCGCTCACGGCCCTGCCGTTTCCCGACCTCTGCCGGGTTCCGCCTCACCATACCGTGAGAGAATAAAATTCTTAAATACTTTTAATGTTGACGAAACACTGCTGTGATTTTTTCCGTGTACTCTTAGTTTATAGAATTTTTTTTCTCGGTTTTTCAAGGTTATGATACGGCCACTGTATCCATGGGGAACAGGAAAGCGGCAAACGAATTTTATTATAATTTTAGGAGAATTCTATGAAACGAACCATTCTCATCGGCCTTTCCGGCATTCTTTATTTTGCCGTTTCGCTGGTGCTGTTCATGCCGTTTCGCATGAAGCCCATTGAAAACTATAATCTCTTTGCGCTGCCGCTGTTTGCCGTGGTTTTTCTGTTTCTTTTCTACAAGGCCTGCACTGTTGAAAAGGACACCAGGGGCTATCTGTTCGGCTTTTTTGCCGGCATACTCATGTGGCAGCTTTTCGGTGAAACAGCTTCCTTAAAGGTGCCCGCCGGCGCAATCTTGCAGTTTAGCGACATGAACATCAAGGTGCTGGGCGGGTATTTCTATGTGCTGGCAGGCTGGACTCTTGTGTATATGCTCTGGAAGCTCAAAATGCTCAACAGCCGTGCAGCCTATGTGTTTGTGATTTTTTTGGGGATATGGTCTTTTGAGCTTTATATGGACAACTATTCATCCCGGTTGCCGCTGTATATGATGGGCATTGTATCCAATATTTTACTGGTTGTTTTTCTGATTGTCAGCACCGTAATTCTTGTTCTGGCAAAGCGTACGTCGTCCATTGAGCGCAAAACAGTGCTCGGCGGCATATTCTATCTCACGCTCAATATCGTGCTCTCGGCCTCGGGTCCGTGGAAGCAGCCCCAAAGCTTTTACCTCAAGTATGAAGTTCCCGCACTTCAGCAGGAATTGACGGATACGCAGCTGGAGCTTGACCATATCAAGCGGCTGCAGCTGCAAATGATCTATACGCCCTAAAACAGAGTTTTCCTATTCATTGCGAAAGGAGTCGTCCATGAAACAGTCTTTAAAAATTATGATTGCATCCATAGCTTTTGCCTCAGTGTGCTTGCATCCTGCGCTCTGCCGTGCCGAAGCGAAAAAGGGCCTTCTGGTCTATGACTCGATTTACAGCTCGACGGCTGAAGTCGCCTACTGGCTCAAGGCCATCATCGGCAATGAGCAGCAGTTGGATGTAAAAAAAATCGATCAGGTCATAACGGTAAAACCCTATGACTATGTCATCATCGGCAGCTACTCGAAATGGGAAAAGCCTTCCCCCCGGATTTATAAATTTGTTGAGTTCTGGAAGGATGAGCTCGCCAAAAAACAGGTTTCCTACTTTCTTCTTGGCGGTGATTGGGATGAAACCATGGTGCTTAAAGTGCCCGGCAAAGACGCCCATCTCATTGGAGGCAGAAACTATCTGTATGCTATTCAGGAAAATTTTCCCCAAATTAAACCCATCGTCATCGGCGGCTTCGGCGGTCGACAGGTCATGCCCACGCTCCAGGGCATTGATGGATTTATGATCTGGATGTTGGAAAAGCTCGCCAAGGAAGGCGCGGCATGGGCAGGGCTT
>CAIWCT010000042.1 GCA_903911225.1 uncultured delta proteobacterium | reverse complement strand
TTCAGACCCGAAGGCGCCGCTTTGGCCTTACCGACGAGCAGATGCGCAATGGCTGATAGCTGTATGCCTTGCATCTGTGCCTGCTATCCTGCAAGTTACGGCCGGTTTCTAAAAAAGGATTTTAGATGATTTCAAAACGTATTTTGACCGCAGCAGTATGTATACCGGTGGTTGTGTACATAGTGGCTTACTGCGGCACGGCGGTTTTTTTTCTGTTTATTCTTGCCGTGCTGCTTGCCGGACTGTGGGAATTTTTTAAAATGGCCCTTCCCGAGGCTAAGCTCGTAACGGTCGGTATCGGGCTTGCTCTGGGCGCAGCGGTGCTTGCCGGCGCCTATCATGATTCGGGTGTTACCGTGCTTGCCCGGCAGAGCATGCTGCCCGCGGTATGCGCCCTGAGTTTTGCTGTGTTGTTCTGGTATCACATGAGCAGGCACTCAGCCCCCCTTCGTGATGCCTCTATGATAGTTATGGTGCAGTTTTGCGGCATTATGTATGTAGCTTTTTTGGGTTCATATCTGGTGCTGCTGCGGGGCAGGCCTGACGGTGTGCCGCTTATTTTTTTACTCGTCCTTGTAGCATGGGCTGGTGATTCAGGGGCTTTCGCCTTTGGAACATGGATAGGCAAGCACAGGCTTTCAACGCGCATCAGTCCGAAAAAGACCATTGAGGGAGCTCTGGGAGGGCTTTTGTGCGGCGTTCTGACTGCAGTGGCCTTTAAACTTTTTGTTTTTCAGAATCTATCCATGGGGCACTGTCTCACGATAGGCGTGGGCCTTAATGTTATGAATCAGTTCGGTGATCTTTGCGAATCCTTTATCAAACGGTCCTGTGTGGTAAAAGATTCCGGCACGTTTTTCCCCGGACATGGCGGCGTGCTTGACCGTATTGACAGCCTTCTTTTTGCGGCGCCCTTTCTTTATTTTTATATAAACAGGGCACTTCCGGTATGATGCAGATTGCACTTCTAGGTTCTACGGGCTCTATCGGCGCGAGCACCATTGATGTGGTTCGCCGATATCCGGACCGGTACCGGATAACCGGCCTTGCTGCAGGCGGTAATGTAGAGCTGCTTGCCGATCAGGTGCGCGAATTCAGGCCCCGGCTGGTGGCGCTTTCAGATCCTGGAGCGGCCGCACGGCTCAGGCAGCTTGTTGGTTCCGGCGATACTGAAGTATGTGCAGGAACCGAAGGCGCAACTGCTGTTGCTACCATGGATGAAGCAGATATGGTTGTGGCGGCAATTGCTGGCTCAGCGGGCCTTGTACCAACCTACAGCGCCGTGCTTGCGGGAAAAAACATAGCCCTTGCCAATAAAGAAACTATGGTTATGGCTGGCAGCCTTATCACCCGTGCTGCTCATGCGCAGGGCTGCCGAATCATTCCCGTGGACAGTGAGCACAGCGCTATTTTTCAGCTGCTGGAAGGCAGAAGCCGGCAGGATGTGCGACGGATTTTGCTAACGGCATCAGGCGGTCCTTTTTTCGGGTACAGCAGTGAGCAGCTTGAACGGGTTACCCCTGAGCAGGCGCTCAATCATCCACGCTGGAAAATGGGACGCAAGGTTACGACAGACTCGGCTACCCTTATGAACAAGGGCCTTGAGATCATCGAGGCGCACTGGCTGTTCGGCATGCCTTCCGGGCAGATCGACGTGGTTGTGCATCCGCAGAGCATTATTCATTCGATGGTCGAGTTTGTGGACGGAACCGTTCTAGCGCAGATGTCGCAGCCAGACATGCGGGCCCCTATAGCCTATGCGCTGTCTTGCCCTGAGCGTCTGCATGATATTGTTACGCCGCTTGACTTTGCCCGTATTGGAACTTTAAGTTTTTTTGATCCCGACATTAAGTGCTTTCCCACAATCAGGCTTGCGTATCGGGCTTTAGAGGCGGGTGGGCTTGTGCCTGCGGTTATGAACGCGGCCAATGAGGTAGCAGTGGATAAGTTTCATGAGCAGGCGATAGCATTTACGGCAATCGCGCAGCTGATTGAAACAGTTATGGATGCATTTACCGGCGGATCCGACGACAGTATGGAAGCAGTGCTGGAGGCCGACCGGTGGGCGCGCGAGAAAGCGGCTGCAATTGCGGAGAGACTTTCCGGCTTTTAGTACTAAACACAGAAAGGAACAAATCAGCAGTGGAAAATATTTTGCATGTCATCATTACGTATATAATTCCTGCAACGGTACTGCTCGGGGTGCTTATTTTTGTCCATGAACTCGGGCACTTTATTCTTGCAAAACTATCGGGCGTGCGGGTGTTGAAATTTTCTCTTGGTTTCGGTCCTAAACTTATTGGTAAAAAGATTGGTGAGACTGAGTATCTTATTTCGATGCTTCCGCTCGGGGGATATGTAAAGCCTCTTGGCGAGTCACCTGATGAAGAGATTGCCGAAGCCGACAAGCCCTATTCGCTCAATAGCCAGAGTGTCCCCAAGCGCTTTGCCATACTTGCCGCAGGCTCGGTCTTCAACTTGATATTTGCCTTTCTGCTGTTCAGCGGCATCTACATGGTTGGCATGCCCATGCTGACTCCGCGTATCGGGTCGGTGATTGATGATTCGCCGGCGATGCGCGCAGGGCTTCAGGTTGGGGATCTTGTCCAGTCTGTTGATGGCAGCACTGTCGAGCTGTGGGATGAACTCTCACAGCTGATCGAAAAGAGCCAGGGACGCACCCTTGTGCTGAATGTTCGCAGAGGCGAAGCCGTGGTGACTGTTTCGGTCTTGCCTCAGACAACTGCAGCCAAAAATCTTCTGGGTGAAAACGTACAGGCATATAAAATAGGCATCACACCCGGCGGCGGCGAAGAGGGGCAAATCGTTAAACGCTACACCCCCCTGGTCGCCCTGTGGAAAGGGCTTGAGGATACGGGCAAGTGGTCCAAGCTCACGCTGCTCGGGATGGGCGTTCTTATCAAAAGTCCCATAGAGCGGCGCAAGGATATCGGCGGGCCGCTGCTTATCGGCAAGCTGGCCGGTGATTTTGCCCAGGCGGGTTTATTGAGCTTTCTTCTGCTGATGGCAATGATAAGCGTCAATCTGGGGGTGCTTAACCTGCTGCCAGTTCCCATACTTGATGGGGGGCATCTTTTCTTTCTGGTCATTGAGGCCGTGAAGGGCAGCCCTGTGAGTGTTAAAATGACTGAAATTGCCCAGCAGATAGGCCTTGTGCTGCTGCTTTCTCTGATGGCTTTTGTTTTTTATAATGATATTACCAGAATGTTTTTAAAATGAGGATTCTCTCTATAGATACTGCAACGCCTGCGGCAAGCGCTGCTATTGTTGATGGCGGACGGATTCTTGCCGAATGTCTGCTCACTGGCCAGAAGAATCATTCCCAGCGGCTTTTGCAGATTATTGACAGGCTATTTGACTGGACTGGCACTGCTCGCGAGTCCATTGATCTAATTGCAGTATCGATAGGTCCCGGCTCTTTTACGGGGCTTCGCGTCGGTATCAGTACGGCCCAGGGTCTTGCATTCGCTCTTGATAAACCTCTTGCGGGTGTTCCAACTTTAGAGGTGGTGGCCAGTCAGGCGACGGGCGGAGACGGTCTTATAAGCCCCATGATTGATGCTCGCAAGCAGCAGGTCTATGCATCTTTGTATAGCCGCACCGGCAGCGACCTTACGCAGGTGAAACCGGCAACAGTTCTTGATGCCCTGGCGTGGGTTGAGAGTTTGACAGGTCCAGCCGTGCTTATTGGCGCAGGGGCTATGGTTTATTATGACCGTATTGCAGCCTGTGCTGCGGCAAAGGGCTGCAGTATTGTGCCTGAACATTTGGGCATTCCCAGGGCGTCAGCACTTGCAATTCTTTCTCAGGCAAAGTATGCCGCCTCTGCCGGGCGACCGGAGCTGGTATCAGCACTGTATGTGCGGCCGCCTGATGCTTTTTTTGATGAAGCAAAGAAATAGCAATCATGTGGTTGCCCTTAAGGGTAGTTATATGATAAAATATAATAAGATTTTATGGGAATTAGTTCTGAGTTATTAAAACAAGTTTTCAGGCGCATGCTATGACAAAGAATCTTACAAAGCTTAAAGGCGCCCAGATACTTCTTGAGTGCCTGCACAAGGAAAAGGTCAAGGTGATTTTTGGGTATCCGGGGGGATCAGTCCTTGATGTCTATAACTCGCTGTACGATTCGGATCTTCAGCACATTCTTGTACGGCACGAACAGGCTGCTGTGCATGCCGCAGACGGCTATGCCCGTGTGACCGGTGATGTGGGGGTTTGCCTGGTGACTTCGGGGCCCGGCGCTACCAACACGGTCACCGGCCTTGCAACGGCCTATATGGACTCGATTCCCATCGTGGTATTCACCGGACAGGTGCCCACTATGCTTATCGGCAATGATGCCTTTCAGGAGGCAGATATTGTCGGAATCAGCCGTCCGTGCACTAAGCATAACTATCTGGTGAAAACAGTTGCGGAGCTGCCGCGCATCATTAAAGAGGCATTTTATATAGCCCGCTCAGGTCGGCCTGGCCCGGTGCTTGTCGACCT
>CAIWCT010000041.1 GCA_903911225.1 uncultured delta proteobacterium | reverse complement strand
GCTCCACGCGACCGGCAGCGTCAATCAGCTTCTGCTTGCCGGTAAAAAAGCCATGGCAGGCGGAGCAGATTTCAACCCTGATCTCTTTTTTTGTGGAGCGCGTCTCAAAAGTATTGCCGCAGGCGCAGGTTACCGACGCTGGGGCTAATGTGGGATGGATGTCCTTTTTCATTGTTCTGTACTCCTTGCACCTTAAATTTACTTGTTCATGGAATTAAGAAACTGTTCATTATTGTCCGTATCATTCATTTTTTCAAGTAAAAACTCCATGGCATCAACAGTATTCAGGGGCTGCAGAACCTTCCGCAGCAGCCAGACGCGGCTGAGCGTATCGGAGGGCAACAGCAATTCTTCTTTGCGCGTTCCGGACTTGTTGATGTCGATAGCGGGAAAACAGCGGCGCTCGGTCAACTTGCGGTCCAGATACAGCTCCATATTGCCGGTGCCTTTAAATTCTTCAAAAATGACTTCATCCATGCGGCTGCCCGTATCGATAAGGGCCGTGGCGATAATGGTGAGGCTGCCGCCGGACTCGATATTTCGTGCTGCGCCGAAAAACCGCTTGGGTTTGTGCAGAGCATTTGAATCGACGCCACCCGACAGAACCTTGCCGCTGGGTGGAACAACGGTATTATAGGCGCGGGCCAGACGCGTGATGCTGTCCAGCAGTATCACGACATCCTTATTGTGCTCGACAAGACGCTTTGCCTTTTCTATAACCATTTCGGCCACCTGCACATGACGGGTTGCAGGTTCATCAAAAGTTGAGCTGATAACCTCACCTTTAACCAGGCGTTCCATGTCGGTCACTTCTTCGGGACGCTCGTCGATAAGCAGAACCATAAGAATGGCGTCGGGGTGATTTATGCTCACAGCGTTTGCAATATTCTGCAGCAGCATGGTTTTACCCGTGCGCGGCGGAGACACGATCAGACCGCGCTGGCCCATGCCGATGGGAGCCAGCAGATCCATTACCCGGCCGGAAAGATTATTTGCAACCGTTTCCAGCTTGATCATGGTGTTGGGATACAGGGGCGTAAGGTTGTCAAAAAGTATCTTATCGCGCGTCTGATCGGGATCTTCAAAATTAACCGATTCGACTTTCAGCAGGGCAAAATAGCGCTCGGAGTCTTTCGGGGGCCTTATCTGCCCCGATACGGTATCGCCGGTGCGAAGATTGAAGCGCCTGATCTGTGATGGAGACACATAGATATCATCGGGTCCCGGAAGATAACTATAGTCGGGCGCCCGGAGAAACCCGAATCCATCGGGCAGAATTTCAAGCACGCCTTCACCATAGATGAGGCCGTTTTTTTCAATTTCGGTCTGCAGCAGCGCGAAGATAAGATCCTGCTTGCGCATACTGGAATAGCCCTCAATCTTCATCTGCTTTGCAAAATCCATCAGGTCATTGATCTTTTTTGTCTTAAGCTCTTTCAGGTTCATCAAAATTACTTCTCCTCGAGATTAATATGTCTTATTGCAGCACCAACCAGGCACTGCACAGCACACATGCGGGTATGAGGTCCTGCGAAGCAGTGACATTGTTTTAAATATGTGAAATTATCGGTTATGTTCATCGACAATGGAAGTATCAGTCGGTACGTCGTGCGAGACTGCTGATTTATTAGTATGTGCTTTGTGTTTTGAGAAGGCTCTGATAAAAATCCCCAAGCAGTATGCTACTTTTTACTGGTCGGTATGTGTCCTGATCTCGAGGTTGAAAGTACCGAGAAAAACCTTACAGGAGAGAACGTACCGGCTTGTAGGATAGTGCGGTGAGTTAATAGTTTAATATTTACTATAAAAAACCACTTATTGTCAAGATGTTTTATCTGTTTTCTGAAGAATTTTGGATAAAAACGACCAGATAGCAGAAACCTGCTCCGCAAGCGCGTCCAGAGAGCCCGTGTTTTCAATAATATAATCGGCATACTGCCGCTTATTATCAATAGCCATCTGGGCGCCAAGGCGCTGTCTGGCCGACTCCGGGGTGATACTGTTTCGCTGGATAAGCCGCTGCTGCTGCGTTTCAGGGCTTGCATATACCAGCACGGTTTTGTCAAAGCGCTGCTGAAGCCCGCATTCAAAAAGCAGCGGTATGTCAGCAATAACTATACCGTTATAGTGCTGATCGTTAAGAGTCTCTATTTGGCTGAAAATTCTATTTATTATAAGCGGGTGCAGTATTGTGTTGAGAAGTTGTCTTTTTACAGGGTCCGCAAAAACAATAGCGCCAAGTTTCACCCGGTCAAGCTCGCCGGAGGGCGCGATAATGTCGCTGCCGAAAGCATCTATAACAGGCTGAAAACCTTCTTCGCCACGGCGGGCGGCCTGCCTGGCTACAAGGTCTGCATCGATAAGGCAGGCTCCTTTTTTCACAAACAGCTCAGCAGCTGCGCTTTTGCCGCTTGCAATGCCTCCTGTAAGTCCGACGCTAACCATGCCAGCTCCTGAGCAGTGTAAGAATGTCTGCGAAATCGGCAGGCAGAGGAACCTCAAAGGATAGTGGCGCACCTGTGTCTGGATGGCAAAACGTAAGATGATAGGCATGCAGCAAGGGCCGCTTCACAGTGCGCAGAAGATCCAGTACCGGCTTTGATGCAATCTGTTTTATCTTTTTGTCAGCGCCGTACAGGTCATCTCCCACAACAGGGTGGTTGAGACTGGAAAAATGCACCCGCACCTGATGTGTCCTGCCGGTTTCAAGAACCGCTTCAACCAGGGAAAGCCCGACAAAAGACTCAAGAACACGCCAGTGCGTTATGGCGTTACGGCCATGATGCGTTTGCGTCGACATTTTTTTGCGATCAGCGGCATGGCGGCCGATAAGGCTCTGCACAGTGCCGCTGTCTGCCGGCCATGTGCCGAAAACAAGAGCATTATATTTGCGGGAGACCGTATGCTCTCTGAACTGATTGCTCAGGCTGTGATGTGCCGCATCGTTTTTTGCCGCAACCAGCACCCCTGACGTGCCTTTATCAAGACGATGGACAATGCCCGGCCTGATGACCCCGCCGATGCCGGAAAGGTTCGTGCAGTGGTGCAGCAGCGCATTGACCAGTGTGCCCGTATAATTGCCGCATGCAGGATGCACGACCATGCCCGCAGGCTTATTGATGACAACCACCCACTCGTCTTCATACAGGATATCAAGCGGTATGTCCTGCGGTATTGCCTCAAGCCGGACAGGTTCAGGTATGTCGATCTCTATCAGGTCGCCGTCAGCAACTTGCAGCGAGGCTTTGACGCTGCCGCCATTGACGCGCACCTGCCCGAGCTTTATGGCTTTCTGGACCTGTGAGCGGCTCAAATCAGGATATTTTTCCGGTACCAGGGCATCGAGCCGTCTGCCGGAATCTGAATCAGTAACTAGTATATGCAGCTGTTCCATAATGAGGGATGAAAAGATTATTACTCGAAAGATATGTGCCGGAACCCTTGTAAACCATCAAAGCGGCAATCTGAAATCTACCGGCAGAAGGATGATCGGATAGAGCATGGTGAGATAGTACCAGATGTTGACCTATAAAGCAAACACCGGCGGCAGGGGTAGCTTGTTTTATCCGTTGCCGGCAAAACAAATTACAGCAGGCTGAGTTTGTATAAAACAAGTAACTTGTACAGCGCTATGGCGAAATTCTGTACAGTCCAAAGGCAGCTGAAAGGCAAAACAGCTGGAAAAAGGGCTCAACATGCAGGCCGGCTTTGGACGCCACTCATTTGATGTTCACAGGTCTGTTGACTGATGCAGTTTTTTCTGCCATGCTGTTGTAGCATGCGCCGACAGGCAGTGTGCCGGCAGAGCTAAACCTGTCCACCCTCAGGAGAACCACTCTGCGGGTCTGCACATAACAAGTTATGCAAAAAATTCTTATTTTGGAAGAGTATAAAAAATTCAAGAAATCCCTGGTTTGAACGATAGATAAATAATGAATGGTGCGATTGCCATACAATTTTTCTTATCTATAAAATATAAATTGAAAAAAAAATCATATATTGTATATTGTATTTTATTGGGCATGCTTACACTGGGCACACCAGCGCAAGCATGGTGGTTCAGCCAATCAGACAAAGAAATGCTTGCAGAAGCGCTGCAGAGCGACAAGCCCCAAAAAGTAGAAAAATGCCTTGACCGTAACATGGAGTTAAAAAATTATACCGCAGTACTTCAGCTGCAGCACCATGCAAGGAGAATGATGCAGCAAGAGCGCGCCCGGATAAGCGGCAAACCGGGATCAACCTCAAATGATCTTAAAAAAAGTCTTGAACCGTGGGAAAAAATAGATCAAAAAGCTGATTCTTCTTCACGAAAAAGGCGCGTTCAGCAGCAGGGTAAATATTAATCAATGTTGCCATACAGGAGGCATTATGCAGCCATTAAAATGTTTGGGTTTAGTATGTGCAGGGTTTCTGGGAGTGCTTGCTTTGGCCGGCACGTCAAACGGCATCTATTTCACCATGGAGCTGAAAAACGGCAATGAGCTTATTACTGATTACTACTCAGCCGATAATAGCTCAATTGTTCGCTTTTACACAAATGAAGGCGCCGTAGCAATACCCAAATCCATAATAAAAAATATAAAATCCAATGACGGCACAGTCACGGTTGAACTTGAAGATTCCGAACAGAGCAGACAACCGGCTGCGAACGGTGAGAGGGAAATTCGTGAAAAAGAACCGACTGCTGCCGGGCAGGCTACAGGAGCAGAAATGGAGCGCCTTAATTCTATTAATGACCAGCTTGCCGTCATCAACGCCAATCTTGAAAATCTTTCAAAAAACAAAAATATTTACGTAACTCAAAAAGAGCAGTATGAGCAGCAGAAGAAGAAAAGTGAAGAGCGCATCGAAAAACTGAAAAAAGGGCCTGATGCCGAAATTGAAGGTACAAAACAAGCCATTGCTCTTGAACAGGGCAAGTTAAAAGAGACCGAAGTGAAACTTGACGATATGACACAGCGTATACAGACCAATGATAAGATGTTTGATGCCCAGCAGCGCATCAAACAGCGGTTTGAAGAGGACCTGGCGAAAATCAAAAAATAAGAACGCTATTTTTCAATGCCGTCACGGGCCTGAACGCCCGCGGTATAGTAATGTTTCACTTCATGCATGTCCGTCACAAGATCGGCATGTGCAATAACCAGGTCATGGGCATGTCTGCCGGTAATGATAAGCTCAACATGCTCCGGCTTGCTTTCAATCAGTTCTACAAGTTCATCAGGCGAAATAAGATTGTAATACGCAGCAATATTGGCCTCATCAAGTATCACCACATCATACAGCCCTCCGGCGATTGCCTTTTTTACCTCATTCCAACCCTGCCGGGCGGCTGCGATATCTTCATCTCCCGGCGCACCGATGATAAAACATCCCGTGCCGAACTGCTTTACGGTGATTAGATCCTCGAACCGGCGCAGCGCCTTAATTTCACTGTATTCACTGGATTTGATGAATTGAGCAACAAAAACCCTCAGCCCTGCGCCTGCAGCGCGCAACGCAAGGCCAAGAGCCGCCGTTGTCTTACCCTTACCATTGCCGGTATATACCTGAACATATCCTTTCATTGAGCCTGTGGCCTCGCAATAATTTTTTATGAAATGACCTTTATGCCCGTGCGATATAGTCAGCAATTCTGTCGCCAACCTGG
>CAIWCT010000040.1 GCA_903911225.1 uncultured delta proteobacterium | reverse complement strand
GACCAGTTTGCCGACAACAACAACCAGCTTGCCGACGACAACAACCAGCGTGTCGACGACCACGACCAGTTTGCCGACAACAACAACCAGCTTGCCGACAACCACGACCAGCTTGCCGACAACAACAACCAGCGTACCGACAACCACGACCAGCGTGTCGACGACCACAACGTCTGTTTGCGTTGAGCATATTTATTACCGCGATGCCGATAATGATACATATGGCAATTCTGATAATACAACAGTTGCCTGTGAAGCGCCTGAGGGGTATGTCGATAACAGCACCGGTTTTGACTGCAATGACACGGATCCCTCAGTGCATGAGGGCTGCCCCGTACCATGCGCAGTGAAGGTCGTTCCCAAGAAGATTTTCAAATTGTTTGCTTTCGTTCAACCGGTCATGCCCTTTGTAATAAATGCTGGCAGGGACAGCGGTGTTGAATTTTCCAGGCCTATCGATATCGACTGGGGCACGGATGCCATAAATGATATTATCAAGCTGAAAATCGGCAAGAGAATTATTATCGGGTTTATCCTGCTGCGTCCGTTAAGTCTTGTATCAGGAGAGTTTGATGTGACCGTGACTTTTGGTTCAGATAGCAGCATCTGCGCCGGAACGATCGAAGTAAAATAATCCTTCGGCTAGACCGTCTGGTTACAGCATGATTTGCATGTAAAAGGCCCGATGCATAAAGCATCGGGCCTTTTACATGGTGTGCCGGGCATGGGCGAACTTGGCGGTGGAAGTCCGCTATGAATTTGGGCAGTAGGAATCATCAGAGCATTTTTTTTACTATAGACGGTTTATTTGTTTTGTCATCTCGACCGCAGGGAGAGATCCTGGTCTGAAGGACAATCAAGGTATTAAGATTTCTCATCACGCCGCTGGCGGGATGAGAAATCTTAATGGGGCGACATTGTTTAGAAAAATGCACTAGCCGAAGGCAAGGGTGTCGTGGGTGACAGCGAAACTGAAAGAAGCCGGATGCAAAGTCCCGGCCTTACGGATAAAGACTGCATGTTAGGCTGCATAAGACGGACGTGCTTTCATACAAAATAAAGTTGGCCAAAATTCGTGGGGCATAAAAGATAGAATTCAGGATTCAGTGCTTGGAATGCAGCATGGGGGAAAAGACAACGGGAGTATTTCAGGTTCTGATTGTCTGGTAGAAGCAAGTAAAAAAAATTTCTTGAAATCTGCGTGTCTTCTAATCTGAATTCCGATGAATCCATTCCAGCTTCTTTTCTAAAGGAGTTTAAATATATATAAAGTCTATTGGGAATACGAACAGATATGGTGGTTTAACCTACAAGTTACAGCTCCCTGCGTTTAAACATCCAGGCTGTGATATACCAGAACACACAGGCATAGGCTGCAATATTGCCCAGTACCACAAGCGGGTTGCCGATTTCGAAGGCCGGCTGCCCGCTTAAAATTGTAGCTCCGATACCCTGCAGGTCACCAAATTTCGGCAGCAACAGGTGCAGGCGCTGTACTGTTTCAGACGGCGTCCAGAGTATTTTCAGATTTTCAAAAAAATAGGGCAGCGACGACCAGCAACTGACCATATACAGCACAATGCCTGCCAGAGGCGCCAGCAGTCTTGGTATAAACAGCGACAGGCAGCATATCATGAGACCGTACAGAGCAAGGCTTATCGTCATGAACAAAAAGGCAAGCGGAAGCTGCATGGTGATGCCTCCTGTGGCACTATAGAAAAACCAGCAGAAAAGTGAGCCTAAAATCGTGAGGTTGAGAGCTGAAATGATAAGCACAGGCAGAAGTTTACCCGCAATAAATGCGTCGCGGCTTAAAGGCCGGGCAAGCGTTACAGAAGCAAGGCCTTCATCCATATCTCGCGTGAGCGCCTGAGAAGCCAGCAGGCCGCACAGCATAATGCTCCAGAAAACAATACCGTGAAATGATATCCCGAGGGCAATACCCTGGCGCGCCTCTTTGCCCAGGAGCATGTTCTCTCCCTTGATCGTTCCGATATCGCAGCCTTTTGCCATGAAAACAAACAGCAGCGAGATCGCAAAGATGAAATAGACCACGCGCTGCCTGAGGCATTCTTTAAGGCCGATCTTTGTTAAAGCCCATATCTTCATGCTTTACCAGTCTGTAAAAAAGTTCTTCGAGCGACTCGGATTTCCAGGACAGCGACTGCACCCAGCCGCCACCTTCGACAATGATGCGGTGAACATTGACGGAGTCTTTTTCGTCATTAAGATATATGCGCAAGCTTTTTCCGTCGAATTCAATGTTTTTATGAGATAGTGAATTGATACTAGCAGCCATGCCATCGGTGAATCCTTCGGCGGTTACCTCAAGATGTTTGCCCCGGTCCGAGAGGTCATCTCTGGAGCCGCTTTTGATGATTTTGCCTTTATTGATTATTGCCACGCGGTCGCAGGTTCGTTCAACCTCGGAGAGCAAATGCGAATTCAGGAATATGGTTGTGCCCTGAGCTTTCATGTCAAGCAGCAGGCGCCGCAGTTCGGTGAACCCGATGGGGTCAAGGCCTGAGGTGGGCTCGTCAAGAATCAGCAGCTCGGGACTGCCCAGTATGGCCTGAGCTATGCCTGCTCTTTGGAGCATGCCTTTTGACAGGGTTCCGATTTTTTGCGCCCGCACGGATTCAAGGGCCATTGCGCGCAGGCTGGAATCGATATGTGTTTTTATTTTTTGCGCAGATATTCCGATTAGCTCTGCATGAAAGTAAAGAAATTCTTCGATGCTTAAAAAGGGATAGACGCGAATATTTTCCGGCAGAAATCCTACAGTCTTTCGCGCCTCAGGCCTTTCAACCTGCTCGCCAAAAATACGGGCGTTGCCCGATGTGGCATAGACAAGGTTGAGAATGATTTTGACAAAGGTGCTTTTGCCGGCGCCGTTGGGCCCGAGAAAGCCGAATATTTCGCCCCGGTTCACCGTTAGGTTTATATCGTCGAGAGCAGCAAAGCCGCCGTATTTTTTAACAAGGTTCTGAGCTTCGATTGCAAACTGCATAGAGTCTTATTTCTAAGGAGATAATGAGGTGCTGTTAAATCCGATTTGCTGTGCTACAGGAGCTTCACAAGCTGTACCATGCCGGTTATGGCCTGCACGCAAAAAACAACGATGCTCAGTATGTTTATCCAGCGGTGATATTTCAGCAGCGTGGCGCGCTTTTCACGTTTTGTCAGCATGGCAAGGCCGGTTGTGGCGCCCATGGCAAGAATCAGTACCATGGCCATGGCGGCAATTTCATGTATTTCCATGTTAGCGGGAATGCTGTTTTTTTCTGCCCATTTTGTCGCGATAATTCCCAGCCCTGCGCCCAGCAGCGTGGTGAAATAATAGATTGCCCCGCAGTTCACATGAATGGAAAGATTGAACATCCTGCGTGTCAGTCCTGTGAGCAGGTTGAACAGTCCGCAGGCAAAAGCACATGCCTGGCCGACCGGATGCAAAAAAAGAATTTCTTTCATATGAGTATGACCCTGCAAGTAAGCTTTATCCGATGCCGGATGCCGTAATTCATAACCCAGGCAGCATCTGATGTCAAACACTGTTTGCCGGGGCCACCGCATACATGCACCGTAAGTTGTGCAAGCCATGTTTCAGAAAACGAACTCCATCCGTCCGCCAATGGCCAGGGCATTCCGGTTGATAGCGCCCCCGGGATTTAAAACATATTGAATATCGGGCTGAATTGCCAACCAACCGGTCACTTGTGCTTTGTAGTAGACCTCAATTGAGGTTTCGGTATGCTTTCTATGGCCAGCCTGATCGCTGAAGTAGACATTAAAGGCGCCCACCCCCATTATGTCGTCGTCTCGTGCCGTTATGGCGCCGATCCAGCGCAATCCGCCACCCACATAGTCCTCAATCTCATAACGGTCTTTTGGTGCCCAGCCATACTGGGTGAAAATGCCGATTCCCTGCCCGCAGTTTTTATCAGCGGGATTTTCTTTCCATAGGAGCTGCTGCCAGAAGGCATACCAGCCGTATGCACTGCCGTGGTGATCACGGCTTGAAGGATGTTTTTGAAAAGCTTCAAAATCGCGCCCATTCCACCATGCGCCGACATTAAGCGAACCGGGCATATCTCTGAGCGTGTATTTTAGTGATGGTTCGGTAATAAGCATGGGGCCGTGCAGATCATCAAGTGTGTTGCCTATCGAGCGGCCGCCATCGATTTTGCCCTGGTAGATGCCGAAATTACAGCCGAACCACTCCGCAGGTTCCACGCCGGCCACAGCCCCCCAATCTTGTTCAGGGTAGCTTGGCATCGGTATGGTGGGGATAAGGCCTGCCGAGGAGTTGAGAAATTCAAGCCCTGTTTCGATATGAGAAAAGTCACAGGTTGCCTCCATTTTTCCGAGCTTCAGCCATAGCTTGCTGTCCAGGAAGCTGTGCTTGTACCAGAGCTCCGAGATATGATTGAACCGCTTTGCGTCTATATTTGAAATTACTTGGAAATCTCCCGCCTGCTGCTCCGAGGGGCTGCGGCCCGAATGATGCTCAAGGCCCAGAAAGAATGTGCCGTTTTCCCACAGCCCGGCTTTAGCTGTATTCAGCTCAAGATAGAGCCCGAACAAACGGGGGTATTCCCCTGAGTCGCGGGTATTGAGGCCGCCGTGAGTATTCCAGAAAAAGTCTTGAAGATAGAGCACTTCAAATGAAAGCCCGTATTTTTCGTCCAGAGTATCATGCAGCCCCCAGAGGTTGTTTGAAAAATGATCGCATGACCAAAAGTCCTCCCGGTCAAGTATGGAAAAACCGGCAGCTCTAACCGAAGATGCTGCATGGACCATCAGTATGAAGGTTACCAGGATTAGAAGAAATACCTTTTGAAGCATCGCAGGCGTCCTTTACTTACAGGTGTTTAGAATTTAATCGATCAATGATCAGCCGGCGATTGCATGGGCATAATGCGGCAGGGTAAGACAAAAGAATACTGCATATCAGATTCTATTTAAGCGGCAAAATTTCACAGTGCCGCTAATGCTCACAGGCCCGGTTTTTCAGTAGTCCGCCTGGTTTATGTATACACTATAGCCCGATAATTTTTCAAATGCTTTTTAGCAGGCTGTTGAAAAACGCCCATCTGTCCCGCTGGAGCGGGATTGCGCTCATCATGCTTCACTTCGGCCTACAAAAAGTACGCCTCATTTCGTATGATTTCGCACGCCTTGCATTTGAGCATTTTTGAACAGCCTTCCCCTATTGACTTTTTCAACACCCTGTTAGGCGCCATCTCATTAGGTTATCAAAATAATTCTTGACGCAAAACTACGGATATTATATATGAGGAATTGAAATATTAACAATCTATTAAAGGAGGTCTTGTTCTATGGAACAATTGGATTTAATGGAAAAAGTTACTGAGATTGAAGAGCACATGGTCGAGGTGCGGAACCTTTTTGTGCAGATTTTCAATAAAATGGTGAAAGGCAGCAGGCGCATAAGCGATATGTCCGTTACGATGTCGCAGATGAAAGCGCTCATGGCGTTTCATGAAGACCGCGAGTACAGCATGACTGAGCTGAGCAAGAATGCTCTGGTAAAGATGCCCAGCATGACCGAAATGGTTGATCGGCTGGAATTGGAGGGAGTTCTTAAACGGGTCCGCGATAAGCAGGATCGCCGTGTTGTAAAGGTAGGCCTGACCGATAAGGGCAAAAGCGTTCATGCTCAGTTCATTGGCCGGCGCCGCGAGGAGATGGGCGGCCTGTTCGGCAAGCTGACTGTTAAGGATCAGGATGATCTGCTGGTCTCTCTTCGGAAGGTTTCTGGAATTCTGAAAAAGATCACCAAGCCGTGAGTTGCCGCGCTTCTATTTAGGGTCTATCCCGCGAGGGGCCTGGCAGCCCCGGATACACTCTAAATAATTCGACATGTCCTGTGGTGGATTTTGAAAATCGAATCGATCTTCCGGGAGAATGCAAAATGCGTCAAATAGCGCTTTACGGTAAAGGCGGCATCGGTAAGTCGACTGTTGCATCTCATCTTTGCTATACGTTTGCCGAGCGGGGGTTGAAGGTGCTGCAGATGGGGTGCAGCCCTAAAAATGACAGCACCTACCTGCTGTTAACCGATTTCCCGCCAACGATCCTCGATGTGCTGCGAAAAAATGATTTCATGTATGATGATCTTTCCCCTGATGACATTATAACAACATCTCCTCTGCATTTTGAAAATGGCGGCAGAATCTACTGCGCCGAGAGCGGCGGCCCTGAGCCGGGCGTGGGGTGCGGGGGCAAGGGTGTGGTTGAGGCGATTGAATCGCTGAAAAAACTCAATATCCTCAAGGCCCTCGGCATAGATGTGGTAATCTATGATATCCTGGGCGACGTGGTCTGCGGCGGCTTCTCCCTTCCCATACGGCAAGGCTTTGCGCAGGAAACCTATGTGGTGACCAGCGGCGAATTCGAGGCTCTCTATCAGGTAACCAATGTATGCAAGGCGATCAAGCGATTTGATGCCCGCGCCGGATCAAAGCTCGGCGGCCTGATCGTAAATCTTCGCCGTGTTAAGAACGAACTGCAGATGGTGACTGATTTTGCGTACAAGCTCGGCACGCAGATTGTTGGGGTTATTCCCTACAGTCAGACTGTGAAGCAGTGCGCAGGGGAGGGCGAAACAGTCTTCCAGTGCGCGCCTGATTCCGGGGAAGCACAGCTCTATCGCGAAATCGGTCAGAAGGTTTTTGATAATAAAAATCTCGTCATTCCGCAACCGCTTGATTTTGAAGAACTCTACGAGTGGTGGCTGCCCTATATTCAATAGCTTGCCGGCTTATTTCCGTAAAGACAATCCATGATTTATCTGTAGGGTAAGGGGAATTCAAGAATTCGGCATAATAAATTTTAAGAGGTTTTACATGCGGCAAATAGCAATTTACGGCAAGGGCGGAATAGGCAAATCGATGGTGTCGTCTCATATTACCTATGCCCTGGCAACAAAGGGGCTGCGGGTTCTGCATGTGGGGTGCGACCCCAAGCATGACAGCACGCGTCTGCTTCTGAATGGCAAAATGGCGCAGACCGTTCTTGGCACCTTGCGTAAGAAGGATTTTGATGTGAAAAACCTTTTAATGGATGAGGTGGTTTTCGAAAGCCCCCTAAACGACACCTGCGCGGGCAGGATTTTCTGCGCCGAGAGCGGCGGGCCTGACCCCGGCCTCGGGTGCGGGGGCAAGGGCGTGGTTGAAGCCATTGAGGCTCTTCAGTATCTTAATGTTATGGAGGTACTCAAACTCGATGTGGTGCTCTACGACGTGCTCGGAGACGTTGTGTGCGGCGGTTTTTCCATGCCCATCCGTGAGGGCTATGCCCGGGAGGTATATATCGTCAGCAGCGGCGAGCTTGAAGTTCTGTTTGCCGCATCTAATATCTGCAAGGCCGTTTCGCGATTTAATGCCCGCTCCGGCGTGCAGCTCGGGGGTATTATAGGCAATGGCCGCGAGCTGAAAGACGAGCAGACTATTCTTGATGAGTTTTCCCGCAAGCTCGGGAGCCATCTTACCGGCTTTATTCCCTACAGCGAAAAGATAAAGGAGTGCTCGGGCAAGGGGCAAACCCTTTTCCAGCATGCGCCCGAAACCCCCGAGTGCGAAGCCTTCCGGCAGCTCGCGGAAGCGATCTGGGACAATAAAGAATTTTCCGTACCCGCGTCATTTACCTTTGAAGAGCTGCACGGCTGGTGGGCGCAGGCCGCGGGGAGAAAGCGTTGAACGATTTTGGATTTTGGAATGCGGATTTTGGATTGAAAACCCGTAGGGTGGACTTGCGAAGCACGTCCACCAGGTTTTTTGCCAAAGAAGGATGTGCAATCCGAATGAGGCATTGGTGGACGCACTTCGTGAGTCCACCCTACAAAATGTTATTTATTCTGCAATCTGAAATTGGCAGCCGTAGGG
>CAIWCT010000039.1 GCA_903911225.1 uncultured delta proteobacterium | reverse complement strand
TGGCTTCTGGCTTCTGGCTTCTGGCTTCTGGCTTCTGGCTTCTGGCTTCTGGCTTCTGGCTTCTGGCTTCTGGCTTCTGGCTTCTGGCTTCTGGCTTCTGGCTTCTGGCTTCTGGCTTCGACAGATATCATTTTTCTTCCCCCATGGAATTACTAATAAAAAAAGTCCCATTTTTTGATTTTATTGTCAATATTTTTTAATTTATAAATTTTGGCTTCATGTGTTGGCAAAAAATATGTCTCAACCACTCAGCCGCAGCGGATCGGCAATCCCTTTTTTCATAAAGGGCGAATGCCATTCGCCCCTAAAAATGAACAACCCCGCCGCAAGCGGACGGGGTATCAAGGATATTTTAGTTGTATAGGTTATTCGCAGCAAGCTGCGGGGAATTGACCTGTACCGATTAAACATATTATACACTATATCCACGCAGAGCATGGCTACAGAATCATCAGCCAAGCAGCAGCAAATCGCGGGGCAGGTCTCGGTTCTTCAGAGGGCCTAAAAAGGTACAGGTCAGCTGATCGTCTCTGAAAAGGCCGCGTGCCAGTTCACGAACATCGTCCTGCGTGACAGCGTCGATGTCTTTGAGAATCCGTGAAAGGGGAATGTACTGATCATAGTACATTTCGCACTTTGCCAGGCGGCTCATGCGGCTGTCGGTGCTCTCCATGGCAAGCAGCATATTGCCCTTGAGCTGCTCCTTGGCAGCCGACAGCTCAGCGTCTGTGACCGGTTTTTCCCGAAGGCTTCTCATTTCATCAAAAACTATGCCCAGCGCCTCCTGCACTGTATCCTTCACAACGCCCATATAGACCCCAAATATGCCCGTATCACAAAATGACGCCGTAAATGAAGTGACGGAATAAGCAAGCCCCCGGTTTTCACGTATTTCCTGAAACAGCCGGGAGCTCATGCTGCCCCCGAAAATCGCGTTGAGCACATACAGGGTGTAGCGCTCCAAATCAAGATGCGAGCACCCGAGCGTACCAAGGCACACATGAACCTGCTCAAGGCTGCGAAAATTGCAGTTAATGCTGCGCGAGGGTAAAAATGAGTTCTGCGCAGGAATTGTTTTTTTCTTTGTGACAGATTCGAACTTTGCCGCCAGTCGCTCAACCAGAGCGTCATGCTCGATATTGCCCGCAACCGCAATCACGATCCGATCAGGCACAAGATACTCGCGGCGGTAAAAACCTGTTATATCACGTCGACTAAAACCCTGCACAGTGTCAAGCTCCCCGAGAATATTATACCCCAGAGGATGATCGCAAAAAAAATCATGGTTGAACATGTCCTGGATATAGTCATCCGGGGTGTCCTTCACCATGTTGATCTCCTGTAAAATGACATTGCGCTCTTTTTCAATTTCATCCTGAAGAAACAGGGATCGAAAAAAAATATCGCACAGCAGATCAACCGCCATGTCAACATGCTGTCTGAGTACCTTCACATAAAAGCAGGTATACTCCTTTGAGGTGAATGCATTAAATACTCCACCGACAGAATCGATCATACGGGCGATATCGCAAGCTGTATACTTTTGTGTGCCCTTAAAGAGCATATGTTCAATAAAATGAGCTATGCCAGCCTCAGCTTTGCGCTCATAGCGAGAGCCCGAACGCACCCAGATCCCGATTGAAACCGAGTGCACATGCGTTACCCTCTCGCTCACTATACGAACGCCATTGCCAAGTACGGTTTTATTAATTTTTGCCATTGTGTTTTTTTCTTCTAAATTGTTACTGTCCCACCTATACGACGAAGGCACGGGGAAACGCTGTTTCCCTGTGCCTTCATAAAGTACCGCCTGATATGGCAGCTGATGGCCTCAGCCGGATTAATCCTGGCCTTCGAGCGCAGCCTTGCGGCTAAGCCGTATCTTGCCCTGAGAATCTATCTCGAGAACCTTGACCATGACCTCATCGCCCTCGTTGAGCACATCGCGCACATTGGCAACGCGCTCATTGGCAAGCTGGGATATATGCACAAGCCCGTCACAGCCGGGAAGGATCTCAACAAAAGCGCCGAAATCCATAATTTTGCGTACCTTGCCCTTATATATCTTGCCGATCTCAGCCTCGGCCACAAGCCCGCGAATCAGATCAAGCGCCCGCTCAATGGATTCCTGATCAGCCGATGCTACCGACACTTTCCCATCGTCGGACACATCGATCTTACAGCCGGTTTGCGCTATGATGCCCTTTATATTCTTGCCGCCGGGGCCAATGACAGCGCTGATTTTGTCGGGCCGCACCTGAATAGTAACGATGCGCGGCGCACGCGGCGAAATTTCAGGCCTTGGCTCACTGATCGTCTGCTGCATGATGTCAAGAATATGGAGCCGTCCAGTGCGGGCCTGATCAAGGGCCTGAGAAAGAATATCCTTCGTGAGCCCCTTGATCTTGATGTCCATCTGAATGGCGGTTACGCCATTGCGCGTGCCAGCGACCTTGAAATCCATATCGCCAACATGATCTTCATCACCTAAAATATCGGAAAGAACCACAAAGCTGTCGCCTTCCTTGATGAGGCCCATAGCTATGCCTGCAACAGGGTCCTTGATCGGAACACCGGCATCCATGAGCGACAATGAACTGCCGCAGACCGTTGCCATAGATGATGAACCGTTTGACTCAAGCACTTCAGACACAATACGAATGGTGTACGGGAATGCTTCAGCCTTGGGCAAAACATAGCTGATGGCGCGCTCGGCAAGATTACCGTGGCCGATATCGCGTCGGCTGGCTGATCGCAGGGGACGAGCCTCGCCAACTGAGAAAGGCGGAAAATTATAGTGCAGCATGAAAGACTTTGTGCTCTCGCCGATGAGGGCATCAACACGCTGCTCATCATCACCGGTTCCGAGAGTCGTTGCCACCAGAGCCTGAGTTTCACCGCGGGTAAAAAGGCCCGATCCGTGAGTTCTGGGCAGCAGCGCTACATCGCAGCTGATCTGTCGTATGTCTTTATTGGTGCGCCCGTCAATGCGGCGGCCGTCTTTGGTGATGGCAGTGCGGATAATATCCGACTCCAGCTCCTCAAGAGCGGCTGCGATGTCCTTGTCCGCCTCGGGATACTGGGCCTTAAGCTCGGTTATGGTCTTGGTGAAAGCCGCGCTCACGGCAGCATTGCGATCAAGCTTTACAGCAATTGCAAGTGCTGTGGTCAGAGGCTCAAGCGCACTCTGGCGAACACTGGCGACAATCTCCGGAGCTATTAAGCGATCAGCAACCACCATCTTGGTTTTGCCCACACGGCTGCGCAGATCGCGCTGCATGGCAAGCACATCCTGAAGACCTGTGTGGCCGAACATGATGGCATCCAACAGCACCTGCTCGGATACGCACTGAGCTGATCCTTCGACCATGACCACTGCGTCACGGCTACCGGCAACAACAATGTCGAGCTCGCTGTCCGCCATTTTGGCGGTAGGTGGGTTTATTTCAAACTGGCCGTCAAAACGACCGACGCGTACACCGGCAATGGGGCCAAGAAAAGGAATGTCTGAAATCTCAAGGGCAGCAGATGCTCCGATCATGGCCGCCATATCCGGATCGTTCTCGCCGTCGGCGGAAAGAACTGTTGCGATAATCTGCACGTCATTGCGAAAACCCTTGGGGAAAAGCGGCCGCAGGGGCCGGTCGATGAAACGCGAGGTCAGTATTTCATGCTCGCTCAAGCGGCCTTCGCGCTTGAAAAATCCACCCGGAATTTTGCCCGCAGCATAGGTCTTTTCGACATAATCTACTGAGAGGGGGAAGAAATCCACACCCTCCCTTGGCTTGCTTGAGATGACTGCTGTCACGAGCACCACGGTTTCACCATAGCGCACCAGCACCGAACCGTTTGCCTGCTTGGCCAGCAGCCCAGTCTCAATCGTTAAAGGACGTCCGCCCAAATCAATAGTTATTTTTTCTTGTACTGTCATTATTTTTTCCTCTTAATGTGGGCAGAAATCTCGGATGGGCCAGAATCTGCCGGCCTCTTTTACTACCTGTTTCCGCCCTTGTAGTATTGCTTACTTTCTTAGATTCAGTGATACGAGAATCTCTTTATACTTTTCGACATTTTTGCTCTTCAGATAATCAAGGAGCCGTCTGCGCTGATTTACCATTTTGATAAGCCCGCGCCGGGTGTTAAAATCCTTGACATGGCTCTTCATATGCCCGGTCAGATAGCTTATACGCTCGGAAAGAAGCGCAATCTGCACTTCACTGGAGCCGGTGTCCTTATCGTGCTTTCTAAATTTTCCGATAATCTCCTGTTTTTGTTCGTTCTGTAATGCCATACCTCTAACCTCTCTCATTACATAATGTTTCTTGTTTATTACTTCTGCCTTATAGTTATTGTTTCGTTGTGTCCCTGACGCCGCGGCATCACCGGGCGAATATACGCACGGTCTTCCAGGCCCGAGTGCTCTCACCAGTAAGAATCGCCGGGTCGCAGACTCCAGTTGTCTGCACCACGCCGACCAGAGCGCCGCCAGAAAGTCGTATTTTCAGCAACTGGCCACCGGTGGTTACCGGCACATTCAGCTGGCTCATATCGCATGTCGTAAGGCTCAGTCCGTTGCGAAGCCTTACAGCCATTGCGTCATCCACCACCACCTCGGGCAGTCCGCGCAGGGCATCATCCAGTCCGATAAGGTAGTCCCGGCTGACATCCTCGGCCGAAAGGAGCTCAAGAGCATCAAGTGTCAGTGCGTCACGCACATGAAAACCGCCTGTGCGCACCCGTTCAAGCCCGGACAGCACTGCTCCGCAAGCAAGCTTTTGTCCAATATCATGGCACAATGTCCGCATATAGGTGCCATGCGAACACACTACACGAAACCTTACATCCGGCGGCTCACAGGCAAGTACATCAAGCTCGTAGACGGTTACCCGCCGCGGCTCACGCTCAACGGTTTTGCCCTCCCGTGCAAGACGGTACAGAGGAACGCCATCACGCTTGAGCGCAGAATACATGGGCGGCATTTGCAGAATATCGCCCCTGAAGGCTACGCAGGCTTCATCAATTGCACTGCGCTCTACCGACGCAGCATCACAGGTGCGTAGAACCGAACCCTCTATATCCTGCGTATCGGTTTCAATTCCCAGGCGCATGCAGCCCGCATATTCTTTTTCGCCGAACATCAAAAACTGCACGAGCCGGGTGGCACTGTTGATGCACAAGGGCAGCACGCCGGTGGCCATGGGATCAAGGGTGCCCGTATGGCCGACTTTTGCGGCCTTGAATTTTCGCTTAACCCGCTGGCACACATCATGGGATGTACAGCCCGCGGGCTTATTAATTAAAAGAACTCCGTCCATGCCGAAAGCTTATTCCCTGCCCGAATCAAGCTCTTCCTCGATACCGCGCAGGATAGTGTCCATCCTCGAGCCGTTTTCGAAAGAGGTGTCATAGGCAAATGTTATATGGGGCGTACAGCGCAGCTGCAAACGGCTACCGACTTTGCGCTGCACAAAGCCCGCGGCATGCCGCAGAGCCTCTGTCACGTCATCCAGCAACTGGCCCTCCTGCAGCAGCACGGTAAAAAAAACCCTGGCGTTTCTCAGATCTTTTGACAGCCGCACATCGGTGATGGTCACGAAGCGCACCCGCGGGTCCTTCACATCGCGCAGCAATATGTCTGCTATGTCGCGCCGCATGAGATCCCCAACCCGATCCGTTCGCTGGAATGTTCCGCTCATGACAGTCACCGGTTAATACTTATTATTTCCATCTGCTGATCAACAATTTCGGCCAGGTACAGGCTTTCGATATAGTCGATAACCTTGTCCATGCAGGAGTTTATATAGGCCCGGTCATTGCCGACCATGCTGAAACCAACCAGAGCGCTTTGCCATATATCATTGTCGCCGACCTCGGCAATGGAAACCGGAAACCTGTTGCGCACGCGCTCGGTAATTTTTTTTATTATACTGCGTTTCTCTTTCAGGGAGAAGACGCCATGGAGCGCAAATCGAAGGCTGCACACGCCGACAACCATGGCTTATAGTTTCCGCTCCAGCTCTTCAACAATAAATGACTCGATGATATCGCCCTGCTGAAAATCCTTAAATGAACCCAGAGCGATACCGCAGTCCTGGCCCGGTACAGCTTCGCGCGCATCATCCTTAAAACGTTTCAGCGAGCTGATATCGCCTTCAAAAACCACCTCGCCGGCGCGCAGCACGCGGCCCTTGGAACGGGCAAGTATACGTCCCTCAATAACATAACAGCCGGCGATCGTGCCCAGCTTTGAAATCTCAAACACCTGCCGCACTTCCGCCTTGCCCGAAGTCTTTTCCGCATACTTGGGCGCCAGCATGCCCAGCATGGCCTTTTTAACTTCGTCCATCACGTCGTAGATGATCTGGTAGTTGCGCACGTCGACCTTTTCCTGCTCGGCCGTTTCATTCACCTTGGGTTCAGTCTTCACGTTGAACCCGATGATAATGGCCTTTGATGCCGCAGCGAGCATAACGTCGTTCTTACTGATAGCGCCCACGCTTGAATGAATTATCTGAACCTTGACTTCATCGGTGCTCAGGTTTTCAAGAGACTGTTTGAGTGCCTCGAAGGATCCCTGCACATCGGCTTTGAGAACAATCCGCAGCACCTTTGCGTCAGCCTCGGCAACAGAGCTCATAAAATTTTCAAGCGAAATGCGGGCGTCTTTACGCAAATCCCCATCACGCAGCTTTGTCAGCCAATAGTCGCTGGTCTGGCGCGCCGTCTTTTCATCAACAACCAGGAACATATCCCCGGCCTCGGGCACGGCGGTAAAGCCAATAATCTCAACCGGTGTCGAAGGTCCGGCCTCCTTCATCGTGCGGCCATGGTCATCGATAAGAGCGCGTACTTTGCCAAAGTGCTGCTTGGATGCAAACGAATCGCCTATCCGCAGCGTGCCTTCCTGCACAAGCACGGTGGCTATAGGGCCCCTGCCCTTATCAAGCCGTGCCTCGATAATGGATCCCTTGGCCGGCTTGTCGGGATTAGCCCTGAGATCAAGCATCTCAGCCTGCAGCAGCACCATTTCAAGCAGCTTATCTATATTTATATTCTTCTTTGCCGACACTTCAACAAAAATCGTCTCGCCGCCCCACTCCTCTGAAAGCAGGCCGTAATTACTCAACTCCTGGCGTACTTTTTCGGGATTGGCCTCGGGCTTGTCAATCTTGTTGATGGCCACAATAATAGGAACCTGTGCGGCACGGGCATGATTGATCGCCTCTATGGTCTGGGGCTTGGCCCCCTCTTCGGCGGCAACGACAAGAATGACAATGTCGGTCACCTGCGCGCCACGTGCGCGCATGGACGTAAAGGCTTCATGGCCCGGCGTATCGACAAATGCTATATCGCCGCGCGGAGTCGTGACTTTATATGCGCCGATATGCTGGGTAATACCGCCCTTTTCACCGTCGGCGACATTTGCATTTCGTATGATGTCCAGAAGACTTGTCTTGCCGTGATCGACATGCCCCATGACCGTCACAACCGGGCAGCGGGGCAGCATGTGTTCATCGGCATCCCTGGTCTTCACCTCAAACATGGCTTCCGGCTCATTGGAAAGGCTTTCAATTTCATAGCTGAAGTCCGTAGCAACCAGCGTCGCAGTATCAATGTCGAGCATCTGGTTAATTGTTGCCATAATGCCCAAAGCTATGAGCTTCCTGATAATATCACTGGCCTTTACGCCCATGCGCTTTGCCAGTTCACCGACTGTAATGCCGTCCTGCACCTTAATAATGCGCTTGATCGCCTTGGGTATTGTCTTCTCAGTGCCTTTTCTGGCGGCAGCAGCCGCTTCGCCTTTACGTCTGACCTTGACTTGCGGCTTGTCTTTTACTTTATAGCGAACACGACGGTGCTGAGCAGCACCATCATCGGTTTCCTCAGTTGCTTCTTCGGTCAAAGTATCCTGCTGCCAGCGAAATTTCTGACGTTTACTCTTTTCTTTCACAGCCTCTTTAGCCCGTTCTTCACGTTCGCGTTCACGGACCACTTCTTCGGCTGAGGGCTTTCGCACAGGCCCCGGCTGATCGACAGGAATTTTTACGGGTGGTTCAGGCTTTGCGGGACGCACCGGTTGGGCAGGCGGCTCAGGCGCCCGGTCATGCTTGGGTTTCAAATCGATACGACCAATGATACTTGCAGGAATAGTTTCTTTACCTTTGAAAATCGGTTTTTTAAAAACAATTTTTTGCTCGACAGGCTCCCCAACAGGATTTTCTTCAAAAGTTACGGCCTCAACAGTCGATTCAGTCTCACGGGTTTCACCTACAGGCTCATCCGGCGACAAAAACGCTTCAGGCTGCTGTGCTTCGGACACAGACGGAGCATGCAGCTCATCTGCAGCAGCCTGCGTCTCTTCAGTAAGCTCTTGCGTGGCCTCGGGCTCGGCTTCAGCCTTCTTGCGGCGCCGAATAACCGTTTGGCCGATACGCCGCTCCGTAAGTTTCTCGCCCGATGTCTCGTCTATCCTTTCAACTTCCTTGACAAGCTCAGATGCTTTGGCAGAGCCTGTGTCTTTGCCGGACTTGCCAGCACGGAAACGTCGACGAATTTCATCAACCTGATAGTCAAGCAGGCCGCTTGAATGTGTCTTGTCGTGCATGCCCAACTCCTTGAGTATGGGCATCAAATCCCTGGTCTCTATCTGAAACTCTCTGGCTAATTCGTGAACTCTCATCTGCTCCGCCTGTAATGTCTGCACGAGGCCGCAGGCCTCATGCAGACCGTTATTCGTCTGTAGCCTCAGGTGCCGGCTGCTCGTGTACCGCGCCAAGCAGTGCCTGTGCCTGAGCCTTGACTTCCTCGGCCTCACCCTGTTGAACACCGAGCATGACTGCAAGATCTTCAGCCGATGCTGCCGCAACGGCATCAATGGATGTGCAGTCGGCATCAATCAGCTTGTCGGCAAGAGCCGTGTCGATACCCGGAATTGCTGTAAGATCTTCTCGATATTTTTTCGAAATCTTATCAGCCTTTGATTTGCTGCGGATATCGATTCTCCAGCCCGTAAGCTTGGCCGCAAGCCTGACATTCTGTCCCTTCTTGCCGATGGCAAGAGCAAGCTGGCTGTCATCAACGATAATTTCCATGCTGTGAGCCTGGTCGTCTATCAATATCTCGGAAATATCAGCGGGCTGCAGCGCGGATCGCACAAAATCCACAGAATCCTCACTCCATGGTATAATATCAATTTTCTCGCCATGCAGTTCATGAATAATATTTTGAACCCTGGAGCCACGATTGCCTACACAAGCGCCCACGGGATCAACCTTGGAATCAGAGGACTCAACGGCAATCTTGGCGCGGTTGCCCGGTTCCCGCGCAACACAGTGCACCTTCACAATGCCCTCCGCAATCTCAGGCACTTCAAGCTCAAACAGTTTCAAAAGAAACCCCGGATGGGTCCGTGAAATAATAACCTGGGGCCCCTTGGCGTTTTTCTTTACATCAAGCACATAGCCTCTGACGCGATCACGCATCGAATAGATTTCACCGGGTATCTGCTCCTGAGCGGGCATTAAAGCTTCATGCTTTCCCAGCATCACCACTATATTGCCCTTTTCAAACCGGTGCACGAAGCCGGTAACCAGATCAGCCTTTTTATCTTTATAATCACTGTAGATTGTTTCGCGTTCCGCCTCACGAATATTCTGCATGATGACCTGTTTTGCGGTCTGCGCGGCGATACGCCCAAATTGAGACGTGTCCATCTTCACACCAATCTCGTCACCGACCTGGGCTTCACTGTCGATCTTTGCGGCTTCGATAAGCCCGATCTCCTTAGTGATGTTCTGAACCTCTTCAGCCACCGTTTTGAACTGAAAAAGCTCTATCTCGCCGACATCTTCATTGTAATGGGCCTCGATGTCCAGTCCGTGGCCATACTTGTTGTGAGCAGCCTTCACCAGCGCCATCTCCAGAGCATGGATAAGCACGTCCCTGTCTATCCCCTTGTCCTTGCGGATTTCCTCCAGCACCTTGTCGAGTTCTGAAAGCATTGTCGTTTCCTTATGATGATGATTCAACTATTAAATACTGTAAAAGTATTGTGAAACCCACTTGTCACAACCCCTAATCCCTTAAATTCCCCAAATTTACTAATGTTTCTTTTTGGGCTGTTTGTGCTTGCTGAAATCATATTCAACATGGGCTTTTTTCACGGCCGCCAGCGGCACGGCAAAGTCATGTCCGTCAATTAAAACCTCTATCACATCAGCATGAGCCCCGGTAAGCGTTCCCTTGAAATGCTTTCTTCCATCAAGGGGTTCCAGCAAAGCAATATTTACCGTCTCTCCTATCCGAAGTTCAAAGTCCTGCGGCTTTTTAAGCGGTCGGTTCAAACCAGGCGATGACACTTCAAGACGATAGGGGAACGCTATTATATCCTTGACTTCAAGCACGTCACCTATCTGTCGGCTTATGCCGGTGCAATCCTCAATGGTCACGCCACCCGGTTGCCGGTCTATAAGCACACGCAACACCCATCCGCCAGGCTCGCGCTGGTACTCCACATCAACCAGATCCAGCCCCTCGTGCTCTGCAATACCGTTAATAATGCCCTCTGCTTCGGCAAAAAATTTCTCGTGCGACTTCATCCTGTTTTTCCGCATCGTAAAATAAAAAAGTGGGCAATGCCCACCTTCGAATATTCGAAACACAGAATTATTACAAAATCCTGCAGAATCACTCAGTGGAGCGGGCAACGGGATTCGAACCCGCGACACCAAGCTTGGGAAGCTTGTACTCTACCAACTGAGCTATGCCCGCTTTGATACTCTAAACATAAAAATTATACTGAATATTTGAGAGGTGTCAATCTTTTTTTTGCATTGTTATAAAAATATGCTATAGAATAACGTTCCTTTTTAACTTTGACCATAAAACACAGAAAGGGCCTCGACGACTCATGAATGATAAAAAAGCAGCTACAGCACAGAAAAAAACCGCCCCCTCCACAGGCCGCGCATCCGACAACATAATCAAAAGAACTTTCAGCAGGGAAAACATCGAGGCCATAATCATCGCTGTTGTGCTTGCCCTGGCGATCAGAACCTTCGTGGTGCAGGCCTTCAAAATCCCATCAGGATCCATGGAGCCGACGCTGCTCATCGGCGATCATATTCTTGTAAGTAAATTCATTTATGGCATCTCCATACCCTTTCTCGACAAAAAATTTTTCCAGATAAAAAAACCAGAGCGCGGCGATGTTGTGGTGTTCATATTCCCCAAGGATGAAAGCAAGGATTTCATCAAGCGCGTTGTCGCAGTGGAAGGTGATACAGTCGATGTCCGTCAAAAAAAAGTATACCTCAATGGCCGGCCGGTTGAAGATCCCCATGCTCATTTTACCGACAGCACCATATATAACGGACCTGATGCCGGTGCAGGGCCGCGCGATAATTTTGGCCCCGTAACCGTGCCGCCCGGCCATATTTTTGTGATGGGCGACAACCGCGACCACAGCCTCGACAGCCGTTTTTGGGGCTTTGTAGATATCAATAAAGTCCGGGGCAAAGCATTCATGATCTACTGGTCGTGGGAGAGCTTTCTCAACAACTTCCGCTGGCGCAGGCTGGGACAGCTGATCGAGTAGGGAACATGCTTACCGCAACAGCATTTTCAAGACTTTCAGCGAGGGCAGCACTTTCAGGTCATGGTTATTGTCTTTTCAAAGTGACTATATGATCATAAGGAAAAAATGGATTGCTGCCATATTTTCATGTGCCCTGGTTTTTATAGCGCTCGCACTGTGCGCCCCGCTGTTCATTGATCAAGCTGTTTTAAAAAATAAAATTTCCCACGAACTTTCCCGTGTCCTGAATGCCGATGTACGGATAGAGCGCCTTGGCTTTTCACTGCTTGTGCGCCCCCATATTACGCTGCACGGGGTAACGTGTGACGTACAGAGAAGCTACTCCCTTGCCATACAGGACGCTTATATATATCCATCGATTCAGGCCCTGCTTGCCGCCAAACTGGAACTCGGGCTTATCAGCCTCGAGGCGCCGGAAATTCATGTGCAACTGCCCCGGCAGCAGGCTACGGACAAGCCCGATACCTCCTTTGAAAAAAAACAAAAGAATGCAGCCGCACTCATTGATGCAGCGATGCAGAGCCTGCCGGCCTGCCCGCTGGAAATAAGCGACGGAACAGTAGGCATTGCGGTCTCCGGCGGCACGGAGCTTTTTTTAAAATCTCTTGATGCAGAAATGGCCACCTCGGCAGGCGGGCTCAGTCTTTCTGTGAGCTGTGCATCACATCTCTGGAAAAAATTGTCTCTCACGGCTCAGTACAGCCCAACTGTTGCATCCGGTGATGAAGCACTGGGCGGCACATCGCCTGCGGTTCGTATGAGTCTTGAGGCCCTGGCCATAGATATCCCGGCCAGCAGGGAAATGCTCCGTGCATTTGCAGGAACAGATCCCCTGGTCAGCAGCATCTGCGCGCAGATACACGGCGGGGAAATTCGCTCTGTTTCCCTTACGGGACAACTTTTCCATGTTTCCGATCCGCTGGCAAACGCCGTAATCAGCGGTCACGGCAGCTTTGAGAATATGTGTGTGGCCTTTCCGGAAATGGGCCTTGACGTAAAAGAGCTGAGCGGCAACTTCGAACTGGACAATGGCAGCATTGCAGCAACCAAAATCAGTGCGCGTCTCGGGAAGTCCAGCATACAGGAGTCCGCCCTGCGTCTGGACAGGGCGCGCGGATTTAAGCCATCACTGATCAGCGCAGAATTTAACCTTGATTTATCGGAAGCCCCCGGCTTTCTGCATTTGATTCCGTCACCTGATGTTCGCAGCGAGATTGAGCGTATAAAAAGCCCTCGGGGAACAGCACGCGGAACATTCTCGCTGCATACAGAAAAAGATGCCTATAGTACGGAGATAGCCATTAAGGAACTGCTGCTGCAATCCGACTACCGGGCTTTTCCTGCGGCATTTGAACTGCGGCGGGGCATCTGCACGTACCGTGCAGGCATGCTGTCATTTTCCGATTTTTCCGGAATACTCGGCTACTCAACGCTGCCGGACTTTTCGCTCTCCTTCAGCCTTCGTGATGATGATCACTTCACCGCCACGGCAAAGGGGGCAATGATAGAGCTTGTTGATCTGCACAAGGTGCTGAAATCGTTTGAGCCCTCACGAGTCCTTATCGACAAACTCACGGGAGTAGACGGCAAGGTAAGGGTTCAGGCCCTTGCCCTGAGCGGTCCACTGACCACACCGCAAAAATGGACAGTAGCGCTTGACGCAACCATAGAAAACCTGTCGCTAGCCGCAGCGGGTCTTGACGAACCGATAGCGGTGAAAAACGGGGTACTCAAGGCGGACCAGCACACCTGCACTCTGTCGCAGGCTGACATTACATTTCTTGATGCCAAGCTTGCAGGGGCCCTCACCCTTGAGGGGTATCTAGCAGGCTTGACCGCTGCAAAGGTTGATGCCAGCGGCACGCTGGGTGAAAAGGCTCTTGCCTGTGCCCCGATCTATCTCGGCATGTCCCCTGCTTTAGCCCTGCGCGCACCGGTAAAAATTGAGCAGAGCAGTCTTGTCTGGAATCGCGGCGGGGTTACGACCTGTGCCGGAGAATTTACCCTGTCTCGAAATATCAAGGCAGGCCTGAACATGCGTGCAGACAACACGACCCTTGAAATAAACGGACTTACGATTCGCGATGCGGAGTCGCAGTGCAGGCTGGGGATGAAAATCGAGAAAGATCTTGTTTCTATCGTTTATGCAGGCATGCTGAAGAAAGCAACTCTTGACGACGCACTGCAGACAAATCCGTTTTTGCAGGGATGGATACAGGGCGACTTTAGCGCAACATTCAATCAAAAAAAACCACGCGCCTCTTCAGCCCGAGGAACACTGAGCTGGGAAAAGGCGGGCTATCCGGACTTTGATAAGTCACCTGTCAACATAACCAGCGCCTCGATTATTGCTCGCGGCAACAAGCTGGTTGTTGAGTCAGCAGGACTCACGGCGGGTGATGATTCTGCCGGCCTGGGCGGCACTGTCAGCTTTACCGATGAAGGTTTTGTCATGGACCTTCACCTGTCTGCCGACAGTATAGACCTGGATGCGTTTAAAAATCTGTTGTCGAGCGACAATGCATCATCGGGAGGCAGTGCCGAGGAGTTCTGGGAAACACCGCTTCGCGGAACGGTCATGCTCAAGGCCCGTGAACTGAAAAAGAATCTTTTCCTGTTCGAGCCATTCAATGCCCGTTTTTCCTTTGCCGATAAGGCCGTAACAATTACAACCGATAATACGAAAATGTGCAGCATAGCGCTTCCTGCTACGTTGCGAATAACCCCGGATACCATCACGCTCGAAGCCCATCCCCAAGTGGTGAAGAGCCCCATGAAAGAAGTGTTCCAGTGCTTAACCGGTGAAAAGGCAATTATGACCGGTACGGTTGATATAGAGGGCGCTCTACGGGCTCAGGGAAAAGCCGCAGCTCTGCTTGACGGCCTTGCGGGACATTTTTCAATAACAGCTCAAGACGGGCGCATCTACAAATCAGGGCTGTTTACCAAAGTTCTGTCATTCCTGAGCATCTCGAACTTTCTCAGCGGCGGGATACGCGATATGGCCAAAGAGGGCTATGCCTATCAGTCTTTGCGCATAGAGGGTGAGATAAAAGGGCAAATCGTGCATATACGCAAGGCAGTTCTTATCAGCAGCTCTTTTACCCTGGTCTGTCAGGGGACAATCAGCCTCAAAAGCAAGGAGGTTGATCTTGATGCACTGGCAACGCCGTTCCAGATTCAGAATGAGGTGCTTTCCCGGATTCCCCTGGTGGGCTCTGCTCTGAGCAAACCGATGCTTGGCGTGCCTCTGAAAATAAGCGGCATGCTCGACGACCCGCAGATAAGCACCAGGGGAACCTCTGCCGTGACAAAAGGCCTTATGGATATCACCAAAGATATCATAAAGCTTCCCATTCGGATTATTGATCCGTTTTTTTCTAAAAACCCTTCTGAAGGGAAATAGCTTCTTATCTTTATTTATATCGAAAGAAGAAATTTTGATGCCTTCGTGAAAAGTCGAAAATTCGACCAAATCGTTATACCGGCGAAAGCCGGTATCCAGTAATATCATTTAGTTACAAAGCCCTTGACCCCGGTTTTCACCGGGGTGACGACTTTTTACGAGACCATCAATTTTTGGTCAGCCATTTCTTATTGCATGATAATTTTACACAGCTTTGAAAGCACGCCACGAACTCCCAGTTGCTGAACATTCAAAAGCCCCTCTCTGGAAAAAGCCCTTCTTATTTTTTTTCTTCGATTAATTTTATCTATCTTTATTGCAAGATCATGAACTGTCTGTCTGAACACAGCCTTCGGTATATTCGGGCAGAAATAATTTTGAGGGCTCTGATGGTTGAATCGGGATACATCAAAATCTTCAGTAACAATACCCTGCTCTAAGCAGTGCTGAAACAGCTCGGTGCCGGGGTATGGTGTAAAAGTGCTGAAAATGACCAAATTGCTCGGGACGTCCGTGATAGCTTGTATGGTATCATTGAGAGTTTCGACGGTTTCATTGGGAAACCCTACCATAAAAAAAGCACCGAGCATTATGCCGGAATCTGTTATTATTTTTGCCGCCTCAAAAGCCTGCTCAATGGTATATCCCTTTTTAACAGACTTTAGAACCTCGTTATTCCCGGATTCCACCCCCAGCATTATCCTGTAGCATCCAGCCTTTTGCATAGTAGCTATTATTTCCGGATCGACAAGATTCACATGAATTTCACATGACCATTTCAGTTTCGGAAAGTTAGCAGTCAGTGCGCTGCACAGTTCCCTGATAAGTGATTTTTTGCAGCCGAACGTGTCATCATCAAAATTGATCGAGGTGCAGCCAATGCTGATAATTTCTGTAATTTCCTGAATTACATTATCAATTGATCTGAAGCGGGGCTTACGACCCCATATTTTATGAGAGCCGCAGAATGTGCATCTGTTTGGGCAGCCTCTGCTTGCAAAAATATTTTCAAATGCCCGTGCCGGATATAATTCATAGTCTTTAAGGCATTGTTTGGCGGCCAAAACGGGAAATCCAAGAGAATCCAGCTCTGCAATAAACTGCCGCGGCGGAGTCTGAATGATTCCGCTTGCCCCGCGATAAACTATACCTTCAACTGAATCGATGGTTTTCTCACCATCGGAAACCTGCATGAGCTCTAAAAGTGTTTGCTCACCCTCCCCAAAAACCCCGACATCAATGTGCTGTGACTTCTGCAACACGCCTTCCCGCACCATGGTTGCATGCGGCCCCCCGACAACAACCATAGTATCAGGATAAATGCTCTTTACGATTTCAGCCACAATGCAGGCGGATGCAAAATTTGCAGATTTGCTGGTGATGCCGACAATTTTGGGGCGGAATTCTTTTATGGTAGATGCAATATTGTCCCAGACAGGACCGCTTGGCTGCTCAATCTGACGCAGCCATTCTGAAAAGCCCTCGCCCATGAGATGCCGCAAATCCACCGGCGATTCTTCCGGATAAAAATCCGAATTAAAAATCAGCACACGCCAATTTGAGTTTTTTAGTGCAGCCCCCGCCAGGTAGCCAAGAGATAAAGGCAATCTCGTCAGGGAATAGGTGTCTTTATACAGTCTGTAAAAAGGGGGCTCGATCAGCAATAAACCATTATTGCCGGCAGAAATTGCTGCTTGATGTGAGAGAAATTCCTTCTCCATAATTCCGTTTTTAAACCAATGATATTTTTTTTTACAGGCACTTAGTCTGACAGCTGCAAATCCGCATGCATCATTATTTTTACCAGCTCTTCAAACTTAACATTGGGTTCCCATCCAAGTTTACGTTTCGCCTTGCTTGGATCACCTATTAGAATATCAACCTCTGCCGGACGGAAATAGCGTGCGTCTATTTTGACAATGGACTTTCCGGAAACCGTGTCCACTCCCACTTCGTCAACCCCTGAACCTTGCCATGCAAGCTGAACGCCAACGCAGGCGCAGGCCTTTTCTATAAACTCACGCACGGTATGCGTCTCGCCTGTAGCCACAACATAATCATCGGGCTCATTCTGCTGCAGCATAAGCCACATCATCTGGGTATATTCCGGGGCATATCCCCAGTCGCGCTTTGAATCAATGTTGCCCATATAAATGCAATCGTCAAGTCCGGCCTTAATCCGCGCCAGGCCCCTTGTGACTTTACGGGTGACAAATGTTTCGCCGCGCCGTGGAGATTCATGATTGAAAAGAATACCGTTTGAAGCATGAATGCCATAGGCTTCACGATAGTTAACCACAATCCAGTAAGCATACAATTTAGCTACTGCGTAGGGTGATCGCGGATAAAAAGGCGTTTTCTCTGTTTGTGGTATTTCCGCAACTTTTCCGAACAGCTCGCTTGTTGATGCCTGATAGAATCGAGTCTTATCTTTCAACCCAACTTCTTTGATAGCATCAAGAAAACGCAAAGTGCCCACACCATCAACCTCAGCCGTATATTCCGGCACTTCAAAGGACACTTGGACATGCGATTGGGCGGCAAGATTATAGATTTCATCGGGCTCTATTTTTTCCAGCAATCTGTTCAAATTGCTGCTGTCGGTCATGTCTCCATAATGGAGAAGCATGCGGACACCCTTGTGATGCGGGTCATTATATATATGATCAATCCGTTTGGTATTAAACGAGCTTGCACGCCTGATAATGCCGTGAACCTCATATCCTTTATCAAGCAGTTGTTCGGTCAGATACGAGCCGTCCTGACCAGTTATTCCTGTAATAAGTGCTTTTTTCATATTCTCCCCAGTATATGATTTTATTGATCAAATCTTTTTCATGCAATTTTTCAACCGGTAATTGTATGCATACTTGAGCGAATTCTTCAAAACCATTGCGGGTTTTAAGTCCGTACGGTAAAATTATTTTTTTTGCAGACAGGTATACTCCCAGCCAAAAACTCTACTATTAGATACTCTATAACCTAAACGGGGCGTTTTTATAACATAAAAAATATCAAAAAAAACCGTTCTGAAATTATTGAAAAACTATTTGTTACTGGCGATTTCATAAAGCCTGCAATACTCTGCTGCAGACAGTGCCCACGAAAAATCGCAGGACATGCCCTTTAGCATTATCTCTCTCCATCGTGGAGCATCTGCATAAAGTGCAACCGCGCGTTGCACAGCGCCAAACAATGCATCTGCAGTATACTCTTCAAATTTAAAGCCGTTGCCCGTATCAAGGGCATCCGCACTACAATCAATAATGGAGTCATCAAGCCCGCCTGTAGCTCGTACAATGGGCACAGTACCATATTTAAGGCTGTATATCTGGTTGAGTCCGCATGGTTCATAACGCGACGGCATAAGAAACATATCGCAGCCCGCCTCTATTTTGTGGGCAAGCTGATTATCATATGCGCAGCAAAAGCTCATGCGATTTTTATTGCGTGATGCAAGCTTTTTAAACAGCCTCTCATAGGCAGTATCTCCGGAGCCCAGCAGTATATAGCCTGCACCAAGACGAAGTAATCTATCCATTGCCTCCGCGATCAAATCAAAACCTTTTTGATCTACAAGGCGTGAAATTGAGCCAATCAGCGGTGCTGCAAGAAGAGCTTCCGGAAGCCCGCACTGTACGAGCAGATCTTTTTTGCACTGCTTTTTAAGCTTCAAGGTTTGAGCAGTATACCTTGTGACGATTAGCTTGTCTGTTCCCGGGTTCCACTCATCATAATCAACTCCGTTAAGGACACCATAAAGGTCGGTTCTTCTGTCATGCAAAATCCCCTCAAGTCCGCAGCCGTACTCTGGTGACAAAATTTCCCGGGCATACTTCCTGCTGACGGTTGTGATGATGCCTGAAAAAATTATTCCCGCCTTAAGCATGCTCATCTGCCCCCAATACTCAAGTCCCCGCATATCATAAAACCAGTGCGGCAGGCCCGTAAGCTCAAACTTATCCCAGCCTGAAAGCCCTTGATAGGCTATATTGTGGATGGTAAAAACAGTGGCTGTTGTGTCAAAAAATCCCGTTCCGAATCCGGCTTTAATATACGCGGGAATAAGTCCTGTCTGCCAGTCATTACAATGCATGACATCAGGAGGAAAATCGATTTGACGGCACAACTCAAGAACTGCCCGGCAGAAAAAAATGTACCTCTCGGCATTATCGGGATAATCGCCATCCTGGTCGCCATAAAGCCCGTCACGCACATACAGTTCGTCGCACTGTACAAAATAAATCGGGACAGACTGCTTGAACACCGCCTTTAGAAAAAGACCGGAATAAGTCTTTAAACCCATCTGAACTTTAAATTCCGAGCCGATTGGATCAAGATCAAAACCTTTTTTTTGAGTGGCGCTGTACAGGGGGGTTACAACGCGAATATCACAGCCGGATTGCTGCACATGCAGTGGCAGAACACCTGCCACATCAGCAAGACCGCCGGTCTTTGCAAATGGAACTACTTCCGAGGATACATACAGAACTTTCATGCGTACACTGTAATTGCAATCTGTTGCGGTTATAAAAATCGTTAAGGGTTCGCCCGTTATAAAAAAAATTCAAAAAGATTCAATACGGGAAAGCCTGGAAAGCCCAATTTTCATGGGCACAATACACGCCGCAGCACTGAGGCCGCAAATAAAAACAAAGCAGCTGACAATAATGCCCCACTGCCCGGGCTGCAGCGGCTGCCCTGATGCGGCGGCTGTCAAGTACATCTGAAGCGGCAGCGCTTCGACAACGACGATAAGAACGCAAAAAAGCATTGCCAGCATCATGTACAGAAGACCGCCGAAGCCGGTAGGAATCTGTGCGATATTTTCATATCTGAAACGTGGAAAAGCCGCACCGATACCGATGCCCAGACTGGTGATGCCAAAGGTCATAACAAGTATAGTGACAGCGGAAAGCAGCATCATGAAAGCATCGACCCCAAGCAGCCAGTTTGAACAAATGATGAGCACTTCCGCCAGCACTGACAATAAAATGCAATTCATCCAAAACTTGCACCATACCAGACCGCGCAGCCCTACAGGCGATGACTTTATGATCCAGAACGATTCACCTTCAAGGCTTATCGCAGGAAAAGCAAAACGGACAGCAACTGCAGTAATGACAAAACCGGCAAGGCCCAGATTTAAAAATGATAATATGTTCTGCAGCTGTCGTGTCGGTATAGGGCTTTTATCAAGGGGCAGCACGCTGAAGTTGTAAAGATAGATAACAATGATGGCAAGCAGAATAAACAGCTGCGACCACTGGGCCGTATCACGCAGAAAAGAGCGGATATCCTTATCAACTATTGCGCGCAGGGGGGGTGAAAGGCGGGCCAGAGCAACCTCAAGCAAACGATTAAAAAAGCCCCATCGTTTCACGCGGATTGTCTTTGCCTCTTGAGCCTTGGACCAGGCATCAAAAAAGACGCGGCGGAAGCACCAGCCAAGCATGACAATAAAGGCAAGGGCTGTGCTCCACAAACATCCAAATGCAAAACCTGAATCCTGGCCATATTTTTGAAAAAGAAAGGCTGACAGAACATCGGTTACCCACTGGCTCGGCAGGAAGGGCGAGGCAGGAGCCTTAAGAACGCTGAGATAATCGATGACGGTAAAAAAAACATCCGGATCCACAAGCCGCTCAGGCTTCATGAACCGGAACATGCTATAGAGGCCCACAAAAATCAAAAGCGCAAGAAGGAAAAATATGTCTTTAAGTCTGCGGGCGGGGAATGACTTAACAAGTCCAAGAGCGACGGCAGTGCCCAGGGTGCCCGAGATGACAAACAGGGGGATCAAGGTCAGCAGGACCATGCAATAATAGGCTGCGTCCTGCCTGAAAATAATGCCATAGGATAAAAAGACAGGCAAACTGAAAAGCGCCACCATCCATGAGCTATTAATAACAGTTTCGGCAAGCTTTGAAAGATACAGCTCGTCAGCGTCATAGGGCGTCGCCGTCACGAGCTGCAATTCTTCGGACATAAAAAAAACTGAAAGCGCCGTTATTATATTGCTGAAAATCAGTATTGAAAAAAATGAAAGTATGACCATGGAGAGCAGCTTGGCTGCAAGGAAAGCCCCCACAATCTCAATGCCTTTAAAATAGGCCAGGACCCGAAAAAAAACGATGAAAATGGCGGCCCAAAACAGAATGCCGAAAAACCCCATAATCAGGATTTTTACATACGTTTGACGATCCCGGTGCTTCAGCCCGTTGCGTATCTGCGCGAGTCTTGGATAGAGCAGCTTCATCATGGCCCGTCTACAAACTGTAAGGTATCTGCGATTTTTTCCATCGCTGCATCGCCGGTAAGACGAAAAAAAATAGGCTCGAGCCGTTCGGCCTGGCTTCCGCTTGCTGCACGCAACTCTTTCATGGTTCCCACAGCAATAAGCTGACCGTCCTGAATAATGCCGATGCGGTCGCACATTTCTTCTGCTATCTCAAGCGTATGCGTCGACATAAAAACCGTTGCACCGCCGGCGCAGAGTTCGCGAAATAGCCGCCTGACAAGGCGCGAGCCCCTGGGATCAAGGCCAACCATTGGCTCATCGACAATCAGCGCAGCGGGCTTATGTATGAGGGAGCCTGCCATGACAAGGCGCTGCTTCATGCCGTGCGAATAGCTCTCAATCAGATCATCCCCATAATCCGTCATCTCGAACAGTTCAAAAAGCTGGGTTGTTCGGGCCGCTATCTGCAGTGCGGCAACATTATACAACCGCGCCATGAAGCCCAAAAACTCCCGTCCGGTAAGCTTCCCATAGAGAAACGGGCGGTCAGGGATGAACCCGCACAGCTGTTTTGCCTGCTGGGGATGTGTGCTGAGGTTCCAGTCTTTAATATAGATATCGCCTGCCGTAGGCTTGATGAGTCCTGCCATCATCTTGATTGTGGTTGTTTTTCCGGCTCCATTTGGCCCGAGAAAACCAAAAATCTCGCCCTGCTTAATTTCAAGGCTTATACTGTTAACCGCCGTTACGGACGAAAACTTCTTGGTCAGATTTTCAAGCCTGATCATAAAAACTCCAGCACATCGATTTCCAGTTTGCCGATTAATCTTAAAATAGAGATCTGGTTTTCCAAATCCCCATCGACGAATTTAACATGAGACACATCTGCCGGAAATTGATCCATGGTTGGATCGACACTCACCCAGCGACCGAGATAAACCTCGCACCATGCATGATAAAAAAAACTGCCGTTCAGATGAACAAGGCCTGCTGCAACCCGACACGGCACGCCTGCAGCGCGGCATAATGCGGCTAAAAGCACGGCATGTTCATTGCAATCGCCCTGTTTGGTTGCAAGCACCTCAAGAGCGCTTGGTATGCTCAGAGTCGGTTTTTTTTCAATATTTGCGTACACCCAGCCGGTCAAACTCCGCACTACTGCATAAGCATTTTTCTCCGTGCCGATCTGCTTCTTGACAAAGTCAAGAATAACCGGATTATCGCTTTGAATAAAAGCTGTTGCCTGTAGAAACGGATCCATCTCAGGCCAGGAAAAAATCGTCTGGCGCATATCATCAGGGGAGATATCCTCCCGCCTTATTTCAACCATATCTCCTGTCCGGCTCTGCCGGCCTTCGTTCAATACAAAACCGTCAAGCGAGACATTTTTCAAACGGAGCTTCAAAAAAGACAGCCCCGCAGCAGAAAACGCCCTGGCAACTTTTATGGAGCTGGCGGCAATAAGGTCCGGGTGCTCGCCCCAGCCTTTTTCCATAGCCTGCTCGCGGTCTTCGCGCACCAGTACCAGCCCCATAGGGCTCTCCTCACGAAGCGTTTCCCCCTGTTCATTAACCCAGGACGCAGTGGTCATTCCCTGAAAAGATGTCTGTACTTTATAACAATCATGGCTCAATCCGTTAATCTCTATATGCTCCTTGTCCAGCACCTGCACCTGCATGGTTCTTGTGCTCAGGGTAAGCGGATCGAAAAACGGCTGGCTGTAGTTCATGCCGGGCTTAATGCCCCGTTTAAGCAATAAATATCGTATACTGTTGGTAAGCACGGGCGGCTCCTTGAGTGGAATTTCACGCCACTCATGTTTACCGCCGGTAAAAATATTCAATCTCATGCGCTGCCCCTGAACTGTTCCCGATACAGACAGGCTGATAACGCCTGAAGACAGTCTAAAGCTGAAAATCTGAAGCCGCATATCTCCATCTGCAACTACATTAACATGCGTCTGTACTCTCTGTGGCATATCCATAACCGTAAGGTCCATAAAAACATCCTCGGTGATATGATAGCCTTCCTCGATGCGCTTGAGCTCCGAGCTGCAGTAGCCGATTTTACTGCCCTTAAGATAAATCCCCGACCATTCCTGGCGCGATTCAACTGTAGAGCCTATGAATTGCTTTTCGAGCTGCACAGGGCGGAATGCCGTTATCTGTTTCATAGCCAGCATAGACATCAGCGCAATCCAGCACGCGACAATAATAATTCCAGCTGTATCGTACAAGCGTTTCATGTGCATAAGAAAAAACCCTGATACCGGGAAGGCTCAGGGTTATTCATGATTTTCCAGAAAAACAGCGGGTCACGGGATTTCAACCGGCAGCTCCTGCTGAGGCTCTGGTGTTTGGTTTATAGCCTGATGATTGATACGATCTTTCAACTCCTTGCCAACCTTGAAAAAGGGGCGCCGTTTGGGCTCTATAGTTATAACAGATCCGGTACGTGGATGATTGCCTGTTCGTCCCTTGTACTCACGGACCTTAAAGCTTCCAAAGCCCCGTATTTCAATGCCTTCTCCCTTTATAAGGGCATTAATCATGGCATCAAAAACCGTATTTACAGCGATCTCAGCAATCTTGGGTTGAATGTTTGCCTGTTCTGAAAGCTGCTGGATTAGCTCAGATTTGACCATTTGTGATCCCTCGTGAATGTTTCAGTAAAATCAGAAGTAATTTCAATAGGTAAAGATTTATAACGAATTGATTCTCCAATGTCAACAAAGTTTTCAAAATCTTTTGCCGCCTCTGCGCACCATTTCAAAATAATCGTTCATTCTCCTGGCGGCCTCCGGGGAATACACGACTGCGCTTAATTCGTGATTTTTTGCAAGTGCGTGGTAAGTCCAGTTCGTGCTGCCGAAAACAGCTATGGAATTATCAATAACAAGAAATTTAGTATGCGTTGTTACTTGTTCACTGTCAAAAAAAACGTCAACCCCGGCTCGCTTGAGCAAAGATGCTGTCTCTATATTGCTTTTAGCAACCTCGCCGAGACTTCCACCATTGTCTAAAACAACTTCAACCTTGATGCCGCGCCTGTGTGCAGCTATGAGTGCATTCAAGAGTTGATTGCTTGGGCTCTCGGATTTCAGCGGGTAAAAAACAGCCTGAAACATGCAAACCCTTACTGAGTTTTGAGCACTGTTTATCAAACGCAGGACTTCAGGGAAATAGCCCTGGTCCTGGAGGAGTTCCATATTCTTTACATCAAAACCATAGGATTGGGAACAGGGCGCCATACAAACGCAAGCCCCAATCGTTAAAGCAAAAACTAAAGAAATGATACTCTTTTTGTAATGACCACGGTTAGCCATCGTGCCCATCACTATTCGGCAGATCTGTAGTATCATTGCTTTCCATCTCATCTAAAGCAGGTATGCTGTAACCTTCTTCCAGCCATGTACCCAGATCAATAAGACGGCAGCGCTCAGAACAGAATGGTCTGAACTGATTGTCTGTACGGTAAACAATCTCTTTTTTACACGTGGGACATTTTACCATGATGGACATACAAAAACCCATTTCCAACAATAAGTTAAAGATTAAACTTTATATTTTTTTAATCGGTTATTTTATTCTTGTCAACAATGAATTCATGGCATCAAAATTGATGCTTTCGTAAAAAATAGAAAATTCAACAAAACCGTCATACCGGCGAAAGCCGGTATCTCGTAGGGGCGCACCTGTGTGTGCGCCCTTGTTATGGGTCGACACGCAGGTCTGCCCCTACCGACAAAGGTTTTCACCGGGGTGACGACTTTTTATGACGGCATCAAAGTTAATAAAACCTGTTGCCAGATGGCCTTGGAGCTATTATAGTTGCAATTCTGCAAATTTTAAAAAAACGGCCTAAGAAGCAACCAATTGGAAGGAATTACAAGATATTATGCTACAAGAGCTCATAAATGAGATTAGAAACTATCCTGGTATAACACGGAAACGCACTATTTGTAAAATAACATCCGCTCTTGCCGATATGGTAAATTTCGGAAATACGGAAATAGGATTTGGCGATGATGCTGCGGCGATCTACCACAATGGCGAATATCTTCTGCTGGCAGCAGATGGCATCTGGTCTGGTCTTATCGAGGCCAATCCCTATGGAGCCGGCAAAGCATCGGTGATGGCAAGCGTCAACGATATTTATGCCATGGGTGGCAGGCCACTTGCCATGGTAAACGTTATAGGCATATCCGATGCGTCGTATTATGATGAAATAGTTCGGGGCATACGCAAGGGTTGTGAAAAATTTCGTGTGCCTATGGTCGGCGGCCACCTGCATCCCGACACTCGTGAGGTATCACTTTCTGTTGCAATTCTTGGAGCTGCAAAAAAACTGCTGCGAAGCGACAATGCCATGCCAGGGCAGGATCTGGTCTTTGCTGTGGATCTTGAGGGCCGGGGCTTCCAGTGCAAGCCCGTTCTCAGCTGGGACACCAATTCCGGAAAAACCTCCGAACAGGTCCTGCCGCGACTCGATGTTTTACCGCAACTTGCAGAGGCAGGCCTTTGCGCCACCTGCAAAGATGTGAGCAATGGCGGACTGCTGGGCACCATTGCACTACTTCTTGAAACATCAAAAGCCGGTGCTATTGTGAACATTGATGCTGTTCCCTGCCCGGCAGAATTTCCACTTAATGACTGGCTTAAAGCTTTTCTGAGCTATGGATTCATTCTCACCGTGGATAAAAAGTTAACAGCAAAAGTTATAGATGCTTTTTCACAGCAGCACATCACAGCTCAGGTTATCGGCACAATCATTGCTGAGCGCTGCCTGCATGTATCCCTTGCCGGGGAGCAGGGAATTCTTTTTGATCTGGTGAGGGACCCAATCACGGGAATTATAGTGGAGTAATGATTATAAGGGTTCAAGGTTCAAAGTTCAAAGTTCGGGGGACAAAATTGAAGGGGCTGGGTTCTCCCGCCCGAAAAATTGTTTGTGGCAGCTGCGGCGGATGCTTGCCCGTATTTCGTTTTTCTTTTCCCCTCCCCTGCCTGGAGGGAATAAACGGCTGGGGGATTTAAATCTTCTATCTTGTTTAAATTTTTGGCTTTCAACCTTGAACTTTTGAACTTTAAACCTTAAACTCTGCACCCTGAACAGTTACCACTGCCCGGAGTACGTGCTATGTATTGCCCAAAATGCATGATTGAAATTCAATTCACCAGTGAAATGACATGCCCCTACTGCACAACTCCTCTTGTGGAAAAACCACCGCTGTCGCACGATAACCGGTTCGACAATACAGGCAAAAAAGGGCATGCAGCTTTTGATGCTGAAGACATCATTCGGGACGCTGCGCCCCATGCAAATTCCGCCTCAGTGCTGCAAGAATTGCAGGAAAAAATTTATTTTTTCGAAGATGAAATTGATGATGACGTCGGTGAAAGGATCGGCATTGACAAAGCTGATGCCGCATTCCGGGAGATCCTTGATGCAAAAACAGGAACCGCAAATGATATTTCCGCCGAGCATATAATTGAATCAACAGGCCGCAGCAATAGCGCCAGCTCATATCAGAATAACTCCCAAAAACTTCTGGATAAAGCATTTGAAGACATTGACACGGATGATGAGAGCACAACAACCCCGAGCGTAAAATCGCTTGCCATTACCCTGGTGCTGGGGACCCTTTTATTGGCAGGCGTTATTGGTACAGGCATCTATTACTTGAATTATCTGCCAGCCCATGAAGCGACTATGCAAAAGCCTGAAAAAATACTTTCATTGCCCTCTTCAAATGCACCGGCGCCAACTTTAAAAAGCGCCCGCGTTGCGGAGCAGGAAAGCCCGGCAGCAATAACTCATACCCCACAGGATATTTCGCAGGCAGCAGAAAAAGTTTTAGCGGATCAGACACAACCCACTGTCGAGCAGCAAAAAAATTCATCTCCACCCGGGGAGTTCGCAGCAGCCCAGACAACTTCGCAGACACTGCCTAAAGAGATGCAATCACTGCCACGACAAAAAAATGAAGCCGTGCCAGGTGGTACTGATATCCAACAGAGCAGTTCGGCAGCATCTTCCATGAACAGCGTTACCAATTCCGGAACCGGCTCGCACATACTGCTGTGCGGTTCCTTTCAGGATAAAAACAAAGCTCTAAATCTGGCAAAAAAAATCAAGGGAAAAGGGTATCCGGCATTTGTAGAAAAAGCTGATCTTGAACTGAAGGGGATATGGTACCGTATTAAAGTAGCTGGGTTTAGTTCAAAAATTGCAGCGGAAAAAGCCCGTGATGAATTAAAAGGGAAATTAAAGCTTGAAGCAGTTGTTGCAAAACAGAAATAACGTGCTTAGCCCCACTGCCGGGGCAGCACAAGCATGCATGCCGCCTGCATTATTGTCATTTGAATTATAAAAGCCTATCTGCGAGACGTTTCAAAAAAACCTTGATACTATTTCCACAGGTCCCTGCATCCTGTCTTTAATGCACATACAGCAGAACTATGCACACAACAAGACCGTATAAAACCAAAGTAAGCAATATAGGCCTGTCGTTGAGCAATGCTTTTTCCGGACTTCCCCCTTCATTTTTCTGATAGATAAGATACAGATATCGAAAAATTCCATAGAGAACAAAAGGGATTGTATACTTCAGCTTATCGCTTCCGAATTTTGAAACCGTCTCGGCTGAAACCGTATAAAGAATGTAGGCAATGAGCGTTGATGTAGTGACGATTGATATCATCTGGTCAAGAAGTCCGGTGCTGTATTCGTAAAGAATTCGGCGATGTTCTACCGCACCATCCTCAAGCAGCACGAGTTCATGGCGACGCTTGCTGAGCGCAAGAAAAAGCGCTAAAAGAATCGTACAAAAGAAGAGCCATGTTGAAAAAGACACCTCAATAGCCACGGCGCCCGCAGCAACGCGCAGTAAAAACCCGGACGCGATGCAAAACACATCTATGATGACAACATGCTTAAGCCACAATGAATAACATATCTGGAGCGCAAGATAGCCTGCAGCAATAAAAATAAATTGCATGTTAAAAAACGACACGGCGAAAAACGTCAAACCGATCAGCAGCCCTGTCAGGAACAGCACTGCAGATCGGGGCTTGAGAAGCCCGGAGGCAAGAGGCCTGTTGCATTTAAGCGGATGCTTGCGGTCCTGCTCGATATCCAGCAAGTCGTTGATAATATACACAGCGCCGGACAGCGCGCAAAATACTGCAAAAGCCAAAAAAGTTTCAAAAACCAGCGGAGCCTTTAAAAAGTTTTGTGAGAATATAAGCGGCGCAAAAATAATAGCATTTTTCGTCCACTGTTTTGGCCGCATGTTGCGAAATAACAAATAGGGGGTGCTTGTTTTCATTGCTGTGCGTAACCGTGTATAATATTTATCTTCAGCGCGCAACCATCCAGACTCCTAAACTGATCACGGCAATTCCGGAAATCTGTACAATGCTCAAGTTTTCCTTAAAGAAAATCCATGATGCAAGCACCACAAGAATATAGCCCACACTTGTATTGACAGGATAGGCGACACTCAAATTCATTTTAATAAGGGCATAATTATAAGCCGCAAGCCCAAGGGCAAAACAGCAGATGCCCCCCAGGATAAAAGGGTTAGTGGCCATATTAATAAACACATCCATCACCTGATTGTTTTCTTTGGGCTTCAGTGCGCCTGCTTTCATGAAAATATTGGCGGCTGCATTAAGCAAAATTGAAATGCCAAGCACAACATAGGTCCGGAACATGATGTACAATCCTTTCGCAATACTTTTAGCAGTTCTTCACAATTAAAATTATCAGTTAAAGGCACCCTCCCCTTCATCCCCTCCCATCAAGGGAGGGGAAAAACAGGCTCCCTCGCCCCTTGTGGGAGAGGGTTGGGGTGAGGGGGCTTGCAAAATCAAAAAGATCCACTGGGGCATTTTCCGATCTGCATATTTTCTGTGTTTGCAAATTATTTTAATTTATGTTTCCATTGTAAAATAGTATTGTGCTGCAGAACAACGATGCGTACAGCGTATAATTTACTACAATTACATACTGCTTTTTTTTTGTCAATGAGAACTCAGGCATATGAACAACACTTCCGGCGAGCGCAAAAAAACACTGATTATGACCTCCACATTCCCGCGATGGCAGGGCGATACGGATCCACCCTTTGTTTTGGAACTTGCGCGTCGTCTTATTGATTTCTGCGATATAGTTGTTCTCTGCCCGCACGCAGCCGCTACGAAAACCCGTGAAATAGTTGCAGGGATACGGGTTAAAAGATTCCGTTATTTTTTTAGCCGCTACGAAACACTGGCTTATGGTGGCGGCATCTTGAACCGGTTCCGGCAAAGCAGATTTTATTATTGCCTGGTGCCGTTTTTCCTTGCTGGCGAACTGGCAGCAACCATACGGTGCCTGATATCCGACAGGCCGGATATCATAAATGCGCACTGGCTTATCCCCCAGGGATTAATTGCAGTACTGGCAAAAACAGTTACCGGATCAAAGGCACCGCTTGTCTGCACCCTCCACGGCGGCGATATTTTCGGGCTTAAAGGCTCTGTGTTAGCAGCACTGAAAAGCTTTGTGCTCAAAAAATGTGCTGCAGTTAATGTCGTGAGTAATGCCATGGCGGAAACAGTTACAGAATACGGAATAGACCCCAGGCGCATAAATGTAATTCCAATGGGAGTCGATCTCATAAACAGCTTCACACCCGATGAATCTGCCAAAACCCCAAAATCTCTTCTTTTTGTTGGACGTTTTGCAGAAAAAAAAGGGCTGATCTACCTTATTGATGCCCTGCCTGCCGTGCTGGACAAACATCCCGATGCCCGCCTGACTATAGTCGGTCATGGCCCCCTTGAAGGCGCTGTCAAAAACCGTATTGCCGCATTAGGCATTCAGCATGCCGTTACTATTGCCGGCGCAGTTGAAAATACAAAACTGCCCAAAATATATCAGTCGTGTAAAATTGTTGTTTTCCCTTCCATTGTCGATGACAGCGGAGACACGGAGGGCTTCGGTCTTGTTATGGTTGAGGCTATGGGCTGCGGCTGCGCAGTCATTGCTTCCGACCTGCCGGTCATTCATGACACTGTCATTGACGGCCAAACCGGACTGCTCACGCCACAAAAAAATTCACCAATGCTGGCGGAAAAAATCATTTGCCTCCTTGATCACCCCGAACAGTGCCAAAAACTGGCACTGCAGGCACGGCACTATGTTCTTGAACGCTATGATTGGATAACGACTTCAAAAAAATATGCCGCTGTTTTCAATACGGTTTCGCAAAAACTGTAATCTGTCATTTGCGCAGGCAGGCAAATAATCGTCCGGATTCGTAACTATTCAGGGAACAAGGTTCAAGAAAGCTGAACATCTACTATCCAACACAAAACTGCCAATGATTGAGGGTAATAAATATAGCCCCTGCCCCTTTTTAGGGTTTTGTTTTTTCTTTTTCCCTCCCCTGGTGGGAGGG
>CAIWCT010000038.1 GCA_903911225.1 uncultured delta proteobacterium | reverse complement strand
CATTGCTATAACCTTGTAGTGTTTTTCTGTCCAGATTTTACGACATCAATTCAAAATTGCGGGGATAGGTATAAAAAAATCAGCTTTGAAGATGAACCTTAATGGCGGTTATGTTTCGCAAAGCGATACAACCGCCTTTTTTATTGCTGTTTCCGTACTTTTGAATTGAGAAATACAAATAATTCTTCTTTGGTTGGTGGGCATCCTGGAAGCCATGAACTTGCGCTAAATTTTTTTGTGCACTCTCCAATGCAGACTGTAGTGGAATCTGATGGGAGCACATCATGCCTTCCGAGCATGAGCAGCATATCGGAATTCATCGTTACTCCTTTATCTTCAATTCTGCGCAGGGATGCAAAAAGCGGTATCAGGCAACCGCTGCAGGCGTTTTTTGCTGAAAGTTGCAACCGTGGGAATGCGCGGCGAAGAAACTGCTGTGGCTGTTCGAAGTTCAGAACAAGATCCTGCACATCATCTCCGACAATATCTATGCGGGAAAGATCCATTTCACCCAATCCTGCTTCATGTCCGAGGCGAATGGTCTCTATGGTTGAGGGATTAAGCCCCATGAGCGATGCGGCTACCGCATCTACTGCTACAATATCTGTGCCTGCAAGTATGAAATCGCTATTTTTGTGCACGGGGGCTGTGCAGTCGACAATGTTAAGTGAAGGACGTACCATTATGTTGAGTTGTGTTACTGAGCCGTGTATGTTCTGGGTACCGCAGTAGTGAAACGATGGCTTGTCTTCGCGCTTGATAAAGCCCTTAAGATTTTTCATGGCTATGGAAACAGTGGTCAGGTAGTGTGTTTTTGGCACCGGAACATTGATGATATGATCCCATGAAAAAGCATGTTCCGAGAGGGAGAAATCATCGGGCAGGCGCGGTGAGTGTTTTCTGAACCGACGGAATGGCCCGTCGTCAAACAATATCCACGGTACGGCTTGCCGGGCGGCAATGTCGGCTATGCCTGTAGCGGTAAAGCATTCACGCAAGGCAGAGGCTGGCTGAAAGTAGCTTGGCCCTTCACCAATGGCTATTTTTTTGGCGCCATGCTGCCTGCACCAGATTATGATAGCCTCAACCAGGGCCGGATTGGTGGTCTGCCCTGTGGTATAGCGCTCTGGTTCGACAAGATTGGGCTTTATGAGAATAGATGAGCCTTGAACGGTCAGTTTGTCTGCAAACGGTTCAAGAAGACGCTCCAAAGCTGAGGCAAAAGGAGCACTGGCTTTTTTTATGCAAACCGTTGTCATTTTTAGTCCCCAATGTTACACGCGGGACAACAAAAAAACCGGCCAATTAAGGCCGGTCTTACACTGAAAGCATACATCTTATTAATCCTTGAATCCAAGCTCATCGATGATGCCTTCGATTTCCGCGAAATCATCAACGCCTACATTGGTAAGCTCAAATCCAGTATCGTAGAATTCAGAGTTCAAACTGCGGTCGCACCATCTGCTTTTTGCATCAAAAAACAGGTATTGAATTTCGTCTGTGTCGGTTGCCCGCAGTATTTTGAGATGAAAATTTTTACCTAACGGTATAGGTTGCTCGCTCATTACCATTAAGCCTTTTGTGCTAATGTCGACCAGAAAGCCGACAAGCTGATCGGTATCGCAATCCATCACCCGCAGATAATAAATAAGATGACGTCGTTTCATTTGTCTCTCTTGGCTCATCATGTCCTCCATTGTAAGATGCTTTTTTCTGCATATATACTCTTGTTTGATCGACTGCTGCATATGCCTTTCTACAGCAATCAGCAAATTCAGTAGAATGAATATTATTTCGTGGTATAATAATTTTTTATTAAAAGTTCGATCAAAGATTTTTTGTATTTTATATCATTTTTTATAGCACAAAAGTATCTTTTTTTATTCCTGATTTTTGGAATTTTTTATGAAAAAATTACTGCTTGCTTCAGCATCTCCCCGGCGCAAACAGATGCTCAAAGATATCGGTGTCCGGTTTTCCGTGACATCAAGTGCATTTTCTGAGCCGCCACACTTACAAGGTCAGTATCCCCGGGTATATGTGCGTAAAAATGCCGAAGGCAAAGCCAGATCGACTACACGAAAGGTTCAAAATGCACTTGTTATCGGAGCAGACACGGTTGTCGTCTATCGGGGCAGAGTACTAGGGAAACCAGGAAGCCTACAGGACGCATTTGATTATTTACACCTGCTTAATGGTAAAACACATGCTGTCTATACCGGGCTTTGCGTCTTTGATTCTTCGGATGGTTCATGTCTGTGCGGCTATGAAAAGACGCGGGTAACTTTCAGGCAGCTTACTGAAACCGAGATTCGTGCCTATCTTGGCCGTATTAATCCCATGGATAAGGCGGGCGCTTACGCCATTCAGGGTGAGGGCGCCTTGATCGTTAAAGCAATTGAAGGTTGCTATTATAATGTGATGGGTTTTCCCATAGCAAGGCTTGAACAGATGCTTCTTAAAAAAGGCGTTTCACTTTTTGATTATATGAAGCAATGAAACCTGAAATAATTCTTGTATCCGGCGGAGTTAAAAGCGGCAAAAGCGCTTTTGCGCTGCAATTAGGCTATGAGCAGTGTGTGCAGCGCGCTTTTATTGCCACGGCAACAGCCCTTGATGAAGAGATGGCGGATAAGATTTCCGCGCATAAGGCTGAGCGCGGTCAGTTTTGGCAAACAATTGAAGAACCACGGGATATTGCAGGAGCGCTTAAGCGGGCAGCTTCGGAGTTTGACGTGGTACTCATCGACTGTCTGACGCTGTGGGTTTCTAATCTGCTAACACTGGATAATCTATCTGACGAGATGATTTTAGATGAAGTTGATAAGTTCCTGAGAGTGCTTAAGAAGGCCAAATGCCGTGTCATAATTGTGACCAATGAGGTAGGGCTCGGTATACTGCCCGCAGACAGACTTTCCCGCCGCTACCTGAATATGCTTGGCGCTGCGAATAAACGGATTGCAGAAGTTGCGCACTTTGTTTATATGATGTTTTCCGGAATACCGGTAATGATAAAATGAATATACTTCTGCTTGAACATCCGCGGATTGAATCGGAAAAGCACTATAACGATGTAGCCAATGCACCGCTTGCGGCCTGTCTGAGTGTTGGTTATGTTGCAGCGCAACTGAAAGCGCAGGGGCATGCTGCTTCTGTGTTTGACGCATATGGGCAGGATATATCTCTTGATCAGTGCGGGCAGCAGCTTCTGCAGCGCGACTTTGACATGCTTGTCGTACACACCGTCTATTTCTGGGAGCATACGCCGGAGCTTTTTTTAATGCTTGCGCGGTTCAAGGCAGATCGTCCGGAGACAAATATTGTACTTTTTGGCATTTTCCCCACCTTTGCATTTGATAAAATTCTCTCGCAGGATCCCTGTGTTGATGCGATTATAATCGGTGAGCCTGAAGTAACGCTATGCGAGCTTGCAGATGTCTGTAAAAAAGGCCCAAGTTGCGGGTTTGAAACTGTTGCAGGGCTTGCTTGGCGTGAAGGAGTTTCCATTCGTAAAACCGAGGTGAGGACCCCTGTAGAAGGGCTTGACCAGCTGCAGTTTCCACATCGCGATGAGACATCACTAAAGCTTGTCGGCGGCAGCATTCTTGGCAGCCGCGGCTGCAACGGACACTGCACGTTTTGCTGCATAAATCCTTTTTATGGCAAAGGCGCAGTCAGGCGTTGCCGCACTCCCGAAAATATTCTCATGGAGATTGAAGAGCTGCTGCCCAGGCTGGATAAAAAGTATATTTATTTTCTCGATGCTGATTTTTTCGGATCAGGCCCTGGAAACCACAGTCGTGTACTTACTATTGCTAAGTGCCTGCAGCATCTCGACCTTCAGTTCGGGTTTGAATGCCGTGCCGGGAGCTTTGATGAGCGGCTGCTGGCAGCCCTTGCGAGAGCCGGTTTGAGGGATGTATTTCTTGGCATAGAAAGCGCCTCGCCAGCAACTCTCAAGCGCATGGGCAAAGGTGTTGCTCCCTCAAAAAGCGCAGCATCAGTGGAATTGCTCCGCAATTATGGTATAGAGCCCAGTCTGGGCTTCATCATGTTTGAACCTGGCACGCAGCTGTCTGATGTTCGAGAAAGTTTTAATTTTTTAAAGGCAAACAGCCTGCTTCGAAGGCTCGATGTTACGGCAAATGTGTTGTATCACCGGGAAATCGTTTTGCGCGGCATGCCGAACTTTAACCGACTGACTGTCGATGGAAGGCTGTCGAGCCAAGACAACTTTGGCTATGAGGGAATGTACGGGTTTGCAGACCCGGCAGTCAAGTTTTTGGCCGACCTCATGTCATGCATCAGCCGCAGGGTTTTAAGGGCCACTGATAATGCCCGTTCACCCATATGCTGGAAGAAGGGTGGCAGCGCAGCATCTATGAGAGTGAACGATTATTTGACCACTGTTTTTGAAGATACACTTCTGCAGCTTGAGCGGGGTGAAATCGTTCTTGATCTTGATGCGTTGCTCAGGATCAAGGACGACGCTCTGTGCTCAATAGAAGGGCTTATTGTTGAAGAGCGTGTCTGTCAGGCATAAACTTGAAGGGCTTTTGAGCCTTGGGACTTCGTTTCAGGCATCGCAGGTGCTTTTTGAATCGGTGCGCCTGGGGCTTTTCGATCTGCTGGATGCAGCTCCGCTCTCTGCAGCGTCCATAGCCCGCAGACTCGGGCTTGCCCCTGCGGCTCTTGGTCGCTTGCTGCGTGTATTGCTTGAGATGGAGATACTTCAAAAAAAAACATCCTGCTACCGCAATACGGCTCTTTCCAAAAAGTATCTATGCACAAACAGCCCCTGGAGTATTGGAGATTTCTTTATTCACCGCCAGTCGCTGCAGCAACCCTGGTCCGAGCTGAAAGCGTCGCTTAAAAATAACTTTATGGTGCGACCCAACCGGAACCGGCTTGCCGACTATCCGCGGCAGCTCAAAAAATTCACCAATGCCATGGATGCGCTTGGCCGCCTTAAAAGTGAGCATATCCGTGAGCTTCTTCCCATTGAAGACCACCACAGCATGCTGGATCTGGGCGGCGGCATCGGCACCTATGCCATTAGCTTTTGTAAACGCTATCCCGGTCTGCATGGCGTTGTTTTTGATTTGTCTAATGTGATAAGCTTTGCACGGCGCAATATTCTGAAAGCCGGTCTTCAAAAAAAAGTATCGGTTGCCGCAGGTGAGTGCCTTGCAGATGATTTACCGCCTGGTCCGTTTGACCTTGTATTTATCTCTAACCTGCTGCATATCTATAATGAAACCGACTGCATACGCATCGTAAAAAAGGCTGCTGCCGTGCTTGCAAAAGGCGGCATACTTGTTGTACATGATTATGTTTTCGGTATCGGCGACAGCGTATCTGTGTCACTCTTTGATATGACCATGCTCATCGGCACCCCGCAGGGCCGCTGCTATGAGCATACCGACATTACCCGCTGGCTCCGCACCGCAGGCATCAAAAAGATTCAGTCTGCCGAGATTCTCGCCGGCACGTCAATTTTATGGGGTTTAAAATAATGACTAAGGAACCAATCGTGGAGTTGCAGAAGGTTCTTGATTTAATACAACCGCTTGATCCTGAATATTTGAAGAAGGCGCAGAATCAGCTTGATAACCTTGCCATTCCGAGGGGGAGCCTCGGGCGGCTTATGGATTTGGGGCGGCAGTATGCGGCCGTTCGGCAGAATGCCATGCCCAAAATTCAGAAAAAGCGCATCTACACCTTTGCAGCAGACCACGGCGTGGTTGAAGAGGGCGTGAGCGCATTCCCCAAGCAGGTGACCCGTGAGATGGTGTTTAATTTCATGCGCGGCGGTGCGGGGATCAATGTGCTGGGGCGGCATGCAGGGGCCGAGGTTGTGGTGGTTGACATCGGCGTTGATTTTGTTTTTAAGCCCATTGAAGGCCTTCGCATAATGAAGGTGGCGCACGGTACCCGCAATATGGCCAAAGGTCCTGCAATGACGCGGGATGAGGCACTGAAGGCAATTGATGTCGGCATCAGCCTTGCCCGTGAGGCGGCTCGCGATGGTGTTGATATTATAGGCACAGGAGATATGGGTATCGGCAATACTGCGCCTAGCAGTGCTATTATTGCGGCATTTGCTAAATGCAGCGCCGCAGAAGTGACAAGCCGTGGTACGGGTATCACGGCTGAAGCCCTTCAGAAAAAGATTGAGGTTATTACCGCAGCCCTTGTTCTGAACAAACCCAATCCCCATGACCCGCTTGACGTGCTTGCAAAAGTCGGCGGACTTGAGATTGCAGGCATCTGCGGACTTATTATCGGCGCTGCGGCAGAGCGAATACCGGTCGTGATAGACGGGTTTATTTCTACGGCAGGTGCCGTGGTGGCCTGCGAGCTGAACCATTTTATTCAAGAATACCTTTTTGCCGCACACTTGTCGGTTGAAAAGGGGCATAGAATCATGCTTGACCGGCTTGACCTTCAGCCGCTTCTTGACCTTGGCCTGCGCCTGGGCGAAGGAACGGGCGCGGCGCTCGGCATCTGGCTTGTGGAGGCAGGGGTGAAGATACTCACCGAGATGCTGACATTTGACGAAGCCGGGGTGACGGAAGGGGCGAGCAAATTCTAGTTAAATTATATACTTCAGTAAATTAAAAATTTTGGAGGTGATTGATTATGACAAAAAAAGTGGTCCCTTTGAAATCAAAAAAGAAAAATGACGATGCACTTACTCACGAAGATATGCAGGTTGCCCAGCAGATTCTTGACTCCATGCCGCCTGAAGTTCTTGCTGAGTTTCGGCGATTGGCTGAAAACTGCGAAAATGAGGATGAGTTTACCAAGGAGATTTTTATCGGCGATTGTCCAAAATGCGGTAGCAGCAATGTTCATGATTGTGATGACACGCCCTTTGGCGATATTACTATCGGCCAGTGTACCGACTGTGGAACGCTATGGTGTATCGAATGTGATACGATTTTCGCAAAGAAGCAGACTGTCTGCGGACATTGGGATATTTGTGATGCATGCGAATTATGCGATGATGACGGTTGGTGCGGTACCCCCTTTGCGGAATGCAATAAGATAAAAAAGTGGCAAAAGAATGGCGATAAGGCGGGACCAGCGAAAATGAAAAAGGAAAAGAACAAACAAGAGACATCTTCTCTTTATCAACTCAGGGTTTCGCTGTGCGACAGCGAGCCTGAAATCTGGAGGCGCATCATTGTTTCAGGCGATACCAATCTTGGGTTTCTTCATGCCGTGTTGCAGGTTGCTTTTGGCTGGACCAACAGCCATTTGCATCAGTTTGACGATGGTGAAAACCGTTATGCTGACCCGCAGAACGGTGAGGATAATTTTTTTGATGACGATGATGAAGAATCTTTAGATGAATTTTTAGTCCCCATCTCTGATGTGCTGCACTCTGCAGGCGATGAGCTTGGATATCTGTACGATTTCGGCGATTCATGGGAACATGTTATTGTGCTTGAAGAAATTATGAAGGAGCATCCTCAGTATTTGGGACTGCCGCTCTGTATTGACGGCGCGAGAGCATGCCCGCCGGATGATTGCGGCGGTATGGGCGGCTATGTGGATTTGTGCCAAATCATAAAGTCCCCTAAGAATGACGGCTATGATGAAATGATGGACTGGCTTGGCGGGAAGTTCAATCCTGAGGAGTTTGATGTCAAAAAGACAAACATTTTTTTACAAAAGATTAAATGGAAGAAACCAAGCATGATACAACTCGCGGGAATACTTGAACTGCGGGATGGAAATTAATACGGAATCTGATACCTTGACAGGGCAATAAAATAGTATTACTTTAAAATAATATTAAATATCTGCAGGACATAATGGAAGACGGTGCAAATCCGTCGCGGACCCGCCGCTGTAACCGGGGACAAATGCTGCACAAAAGCCACTGTCATTTATGACGGGAAGGCGCAGCAGGAGGATGATCCGGAAGCCAGAAGACCTGACTGCAGAAGACTAGAGCTTGCATGTTCCCGTGGCATTGGAACAGGGCATTCTATCAGGTTGGATGAAAAACGGCATCCTTCTTTCGGCTTCGGGCTGGAAGGAGGATTTTTTATTTTTGTAGAGACAGTTTCAAATCTGTCTTTGCCGGGAAAGATATTAAAAAGCAAACCAGGAGAACAGAATGATTACACAGTTGGAATATGCCCGCAAGGGCGAGATAACGCCTAGCATGCTAGGAATCGCTCAGAGGGAAGGGATGGAGCCGGAACTGCTGCGCAAGCGCATTGCGCTAGGGCAGATTGTTATTATTAAAAACCACCAGTGTCGTGGATCAAAGGCAGCAGGGGTGGGTAAAGGGCTCAGCACAAAAGTTAATGCAAGTATAGGTACTTCCTCTGATATAATTGATGAAGAGCTTGAGGTCAGGAAAGCCGTTATAGCACAGGAAAATGGCGCTGATACGCTCATGGAGCTGAGCGTAGGAGGTGATCTTGACAGCATCAGACGCAGGGTGATTGCTGGGGTTGATCTGCCTGTGGGCAATGTTCCTTTGTATCAGGCATTTTGTGAAGCAAAACGAAAGTATGGAGATGTTGACAAACTGGATGAGGAACTGCTTTTCGACCTGATCGAGCGGCAGTGTGCAGACGGTATGGCTTTTATGGCAGTCCACTGCGGCATAAACTGGCTATCAATTGAGCGGCTTCGCAAACAGGGCTACCGGTATGGAGGTCTGGTGTCAAAAGGCGGAGCGTCGATGGTGCGGTGGATGATAAACAACAATAAAGAAAACCCGCTGTACGAGAAATTCGACCGTGTTGTGAGCATCTTAAAAAAATATGATGTTGTGCTGAGCCTGGGCAACGGCATGAGGGCAGGGGCTATTCATGACTCAACCGATCGGGCCATGATTCAGGAGCTTATCATAAACTGCGAGCTCGCCGAGATCGGCCGTGAAATGGGTTGTCAGACCATGGTGGAAGGACCGGGCCATGTACCTCTTGATGAAATCGAGTCAAATATTCAGCTCCAGAAAAAGATGAGCGGCGATGCACCATATTATGTTTTAGGCCCAATTACAACCGATGTTGCCCCTGGCTATGATCATCTAACAGCTGCAATAGGTGCTGCAAATTCAGCACGTTACGGCGCAGACCTTATATGCTATATTACCCCTGCCGAGCATCTGGCGCTACCCAATGAGGAAGATGTGCGCGAGGGCGTTCGCATGGCAAAGATTGCCGTCTATATCGGGGATATGGTCAAATATGGCCGTCGTGACCGAGATATGGCAATGTCAAAAGCCCGGCGCGATCTTGACTGGGAGCGACAATTTGACCTTGCACTATACGGTGATGCTGCCCGAGCAATACGCGACAGCCGCAAGCCGGCTAACGAGCGCTCATGTACCATGTGCGGTGCCTACTGTGCCATGGAAAACTCGAATGCCTGTTTCAAGGATGTACTGGAGAAAAGTCCGAAGCGGTAGGATTATGCAGTCAGTAAAACTGCGGCTTGCAGGAAAAACCATTCGATCAACAGGCCGACAAGAAATGAACCCAGGAATACAATCTCGGAAAGCACCGTGGCCGATCCGAGAACATCGCCGGTAATGCCGCCGATCTGTTGTTCAGCGTAGTATTTATAACAGGCTATAAAACCGGCAAAAAGCCCGTAGGCAACCAGCAGCAGTGGCGTCTGCAGCAGAAGCGATGGCAGCACAAACGCTGCGGCCTGCCAGAGAATATTGCCGGTAGCGGCTTGTGAAAAAAGAAGCCCGATGCCGCCGGAGCGGACATAGGTTGTTGTTTTGTAGAGCGCTACCTGAGCCAGTCGTCCCATGGCCGGATAGATTGCAACAACACCCTTAAGATCATAGCGAATGCACTCACTGATCAATGTAATTTTCAGCAGCAATGCAAGCATAAGAGCTACTGCCCCCATGACGCCGATGCGGCTGTCTTTCATGATTTCTAATTTTTGACCGGATGTTTGGGCGGTGCTGAAGAAAGCATCAAAGGTGTCGGCAAGGCCGTCAAGGTGAAATGCGCCGGTGATGAGCGTTTCAACGGTTACAAGAATGACCGCTATGGTTATGGGGGTTAACTTTCCCGGCATCATGATAAAAATACACAGCAAGTATAGTATTCCGCCGATGAGCCACCCTACAAGCGGAAACATGTAAAGGCTGCGCCGGGTAAGCTGTTTGTCGGGTTCAATGTCAACCGGCACGGGGATGCGTGTCAGGAACTGAATGGCAAGTAGTAATGCTTTAAAATATAGTTTCATTTTTGTCTTAAATTATTTAACAATGGCTTTATTATAAACCGGTTACTCCCGTAAATACAATGCCTACATTTTCGCAAGATCAGTTTTTTATCATTATCGCAGCATGGCTCCTTGACGCACTCATCGGCGACCCGGAACGGCTGCCGCATCCGGTTCGGCTGATGGGTGCATATATCGGCTGGACAGAAAAAATTGCACGACACCTGTTTGCCAATAAAAAGGCAGCTGGAGTCTTTATTGGTATTATGATTCCTTCCTCAGCCTATCTTTGCACAGCATCCATAATTATTTTCGCCTCAAGCTTCAGCACATGGTGCGGCATGATTGTATCAATTGTTTTAATCTACTATTGTCTTTCCACCCGCTGCCTTGCTGATGAAGCCAATGCAATTTTAACACAACTGCAGACGGGGAATCTAGCTGCCGCAAGGCTGAGGCTTTCGCGTATTGTGGGTCGAGATACAGGCAACCTTGATGCAACAGAGATTGTACGCGCTGCTGTTGAGACCGTAAGCGAAAATACGGTTGATGGCATCATTTCACCGCTTTTTTTTGCTGTGCTGGGCGGTGCACCGCTTGCCATGGCATTCAAGGCTGTGAGTACCCTGGATTCCATGATCGGCTATAAAAACGAAAAATATCGCGATCTCGGCTGTTTTTCAGCCAGATTTGACGATGTGCTGAACTATTTACCGGCTCGGCTCTGCCTGCTGCTGGTGCCGCTTGCGGCTTTAGTGATTCCATCTGCGAACGCACTGGCTGCTTTTATAACCGGCTTTCGTGATGGCCCTAAATCGCCAAGCCCCAATTCCGGCTATCCTGAAGCTTGCTTTGCAGGCGCCCTTGGGATACAGCTTGGCGGAGAATGCTCCTATGGCGGCATTGTATCGGGCAAACCGCTTATTGGTGAAAAGAAGCGCGAATTGGCAGAATATGATATTAAAAAAGCTGTTGGCATGATGTGGCTGGTCTCCGGGCTTAGTCTTGTGGTATTTGTTGTTTTGAAAATTATTACTGTGGGGTAGCTATGAACACCATAATGATGTGGTTGGGAATGGTGGCCTTCTTTTTTGCACTCATTTTTACCAATATTTCAAAAACCCAGCAGCGCTATCTGCAAAAGCTTGGCAAAGCGCCTGATGAGAAGTATAAGAAAATGAACCTGTCCGCAAAGGTGCTTTTTGCTGTTGGAATGTTGTTCTGGATCACCGGAGCGATTATCACTATGGCTGCAGGTGGAAAGTGATATGAAGAAAATGTCTCCTCAAGAAATAGAGCTTGAGTCCTTCCATATCATCGATGTTGAGGCTGGTTCGCATGAACATCTGTCTGAACAGCAGTGGCAGATCGTGCGGCGGATGATTCATGCAACAGCTGATTTCGATTTTATTACAACCGTACGATTTTATGCCGGGGCCATAGCTGCAGGCTGTCGTGCATTAAAGAGCGGAGCTGCGATTTATACGGACACTGCCATGCTTGCTGCAGCCATCAGCAAAGGCGCACATGACAGCTTTGGCTGTGAGGTGTTCTGTTTGGTAGCAGATGATGAGGTGAAACAGGAAAGTAAAGAATCCGGTGAAACCCGATCTGCCATAGCCATGAGAAAAGCAGCTTCCCGTCTTAACGGCGGCATTGTCGCCATCGGCAACGCACCAACGGCATTGCACGAAGCCATTACCCTATGCGAGAAGGGGCAGCTGAATCCCGAGCTTATAATCGGCCTGCCGGTTGGTTTTGTTGAGGCGCGTGAATCTAAAGAGCGTCTATGGGAATCGGGTCTTGTCAGTATCACCAATCTTGATCGCAAAGGTGGCACGCCGGCAACGGCTGCTGCCCTGAATGCGCTTTTAAATATTACAAAAATTACAAAAGCATCTTTGCTGTGAATGGTTAATAAACGATGGCAGGAAAACTATATATTATCGGTGCAGGCCCCGGTGACCCTGGTTTGCTGACGGTTCATGCTCTTGAGCTCTTGCAGAAAGCGCGCCGTGTTTTTATTCCAGTTTCAGGAGAGGGCAGGGAGAGCCTGGCTCTTGAGATAATTCAAGATCATATATCGGCCGATGCCAGCGTAACTGAACTTGTGTTCCCTATGTCGCATGACCGGAAGATTATGGAGTCTGCATATCGGAAAAATTATTTACTTATCAGCTCTGTTTTGCGCACTGGCGATGATGCAGTGCTGGTGACGATTGGTGACCCTTCTACATACAGCACGGCCTGGCAGGTGCTCCGTCTTGTACAACAATATGCACCGGAGGCGACCTGTGAAGTTGTTCCGGGAATAACCTCGTATGCCGCCGCAGCTGCTTGCGCAGGTATTCAGCTGACGCAGGGTCATGAATCCCTTGCAGTGGTTTCGTCGTATAGTGATGTACGGAAGCTTGAAGCAGTCATTGATTGCGCGGATACCATCGTATTTTTAAAAACCTACCGTCAGAGGGAGATGCTACTGGAGCTGCTTCGCAGTAAAGGTTTTCTTGACAGGTGCGTCTATATTTCCAGATGTGGCCTTTCGAAAGAATCAATCATTCGTGATTTTTCATTGCTGCCGAAAGAAGCAGACTATTTTTCGATGATTATTCTAAAGAAAGGAGGTATCGGCTGATGGCAAAACAACAGGAGCTTCGCACCGGTTATACGACCGGCGCCTGCGCAGCAGCCGCAGCAAAGGGTGCATGCATGTGTCTGTTTGATCAGGAAGCTGAGTCTATAGAAATTGAGCTTCCCGGCGGCCAGACAGCCTCTTTTATTCCTGAGATTATGCTTCGAGCCAATACGACAGCTCAGTGCGGCGTCAGAAAAGATGCAGGCGATGACCCCGATGCGACCCATAACGCTCTTATTAAAGCACGTGTAGTACTGATTGACAAACCTGTAGTTATTATTAAAGGCGGCCCAGGTGTCGGCAAGGTGACACGCCCGGGGCTTGCGGTACGGCCTGGAGAACCGGCAATAAATCCGGTGCCTCTGCAGATGATAACAGATGCCGTCAGGAGCATATTGCCGGCGGACATGGGGGCCGAAGTTTTTATAAGCGTTGTCGACGGCGAGAGTATCGCGCGCAAGACACTTAATCATCGCCTCGGCATTATTGGCGGTATTTCAATACTTGGCACAACTGGTATTGTGGTGCCGTATTCACATGAAGCATATCGGGATTCCATAAAATGTTCTCTTGATGTATCACAGGCAATGTGCCTTGATACTGTGGTGCTCTCAACGGGCAAAACCAGCGAAAAAACAGCGCAGAAAATTTTACGTGATATGCCGCAGGAATCCTTCATTCTCATAGGTGATTATTTTTCTTTTGCCGTTAAAGAAGCAGTGCAGCATGGGATGCAGAGAGTGATCATTGCCTGCTATCCCGGCAAGCTGCTTAAAATGGCCGCGGGCGCAGAGTCGACACATGTGAGCAAAGCATCTATTGATCTGTCTGTGCTTGCAGATGTCGCAACTCAGGCTGGCGCCGACACTACCGTGGTTAATGAAATTGGAAGTACCAATACCGTCAGGCATGCTTTTTCTTTTTTTAATCAGGATTTAAAGCGCATTGTTTGCAGGAAGCTTGCAAAGCGTGCAATTGCACAAGCAGTTAAGATGGTCGATACACATTTTATATGCGATATGCTTGTCCTTTCATCTGAGAATGAGATACTGTTCAAATCTTTCTTAACAAATCCCCAAAAGGGATATCAAGGTATATGAAGCAAAAATCCCATATTACAATTATCGGCATTGGGCTTAACCTTCAGGATATGTCGAATCAGATACTTCGGAAAGTTGCTTCTGCGCAGGTTCTTGTCGGCGGCAGGCGACAGCTTTCGCTCTTCCCCGAGTATGCCGGGGAAAAGATTCTAATAGGAAGCGATGCTACAACGCTTGTAAAAACGCTGAAAGCCAAACTCAGAGGGAAAAGTGTTGCAGTGCTTGCCTCGGGGGACCCAAATTTTTACGGCATTGCTGCACTTTTCTACGACAATTTCTCCAAAGAAGATATTTCAGTTATTCCAAATTGTACTGCTTTTCAAACCGCGTTTGCCCGTATTCGGGAGCCTTGGAATGATGCCCTGTTCATAAGCGTTCACGGCAGAAACATTAATGCACTAGATGTAATTCTCCGTAACTCCGGAAATTTTGTTGTCTACTGCGACGGAGTCAACACTCCAGCTGCGGTTTCGAAATATCTTATTATGCAAGACAGGACTTTTGAATCATGTAAAGTATGGGTGTTTGACAGCCTTGGCACGCCGGCGGAAAAAATATTTTCCGGAAGTTTAAAGCAGGCGCAACGGCTTAACAACACCAACCTCAGCATGATGATTATTAGAAATAAACTGCCATACATAATTCCTTCTCTCGGCATTGCTGACAGTGCATTTGCGCATCAGCACGGAATGATTACGAGGCGCGATGTTAGACTTGCAGCCATTGCTCGGCTAGAGCTTGCCGGCGGTCTTGTGCTGTGGGACATCGGCGCAGGCAGCGGTTCGGTTTCTATCGAGGCTGCAAATCTGTACCCGGCCATAGCGGCCTATGCCGTTGAAAAAGACTCCGGGCGTTTTAAGGATCTGCAAAAAAATATCAAAAAATTTAAAGTGCCCAATGTTAAGCCTATTCATGGCAACGCACCTGCGGCTTTTGCAGAAATTCCATCACCCGACCGGATTTTTATCGGCGGAAGCGGCGGAGAGCTTGCAGCTATACTCAAGCAGGGAAAACTCAGGCTGAAGCCCAATGGCTGCATTGTCGTCAATTGTGTTATCATGGAGTCGCTTGATACAGTGATTGCCTGTTTCAAGAAATGGAAATGGCGCTATGATGTGACATTAATGCAGCTTGCCCACCTGTCTTCAGGCAATAAACCTGAAATGTTCAGGGCGGAGAACCCTGTGTTCATCATACAGTGTCGGCCGGAGCGGATGGTGCGGTGATGGCGGACGGCAAGGTTGTTTTTATAGGCGCCGGACCCGGTGATCCTAAGCTTCTGACGATCAAAGCCAAAGAAGCCCTTGAATCAGCCGATGTGGTTATCTGGGCAGGGTCGCTTGTCAACAAAGATATTCTTGCTTATGCCTCAAAAGATGCCCGCTTAATCGATAGCGCAGAACTAACACTTCCTGCCATTGCTGCAGAGATGATAGTTTCTGTTCGTGCCGGCAAGACGGTTGTCCGCGCGCATACGGGTGAGCCCTCGCTGTATGGAGCTATTGCCGAGCAGATTGAAATTTTAGACAATGAAAATATCCCCTTTGAAATCATCCCGGGTGTAAGCTCAGCCTTTGCAGCTGCTGCATCCCTGCATATTGAATACACCCTCCCTGATGTTTCACAGACCCTTATTTTAACCCGTCGCAGCGGCAGAACCTCTGTGCCGGAAGCTGAATCGCTGCCTGCTCTAGCATCGCACCGCGCTTCCATGGTTATATTTTTGAGCACCGGTATGATTGATGACGTTGTTTCCGAACTTGTTCAGGGCGGGTATGCTGATGACACCCCTGCAGCAGTGGTGTACCGTGCGAGCTGGCCCGATGAAAAGCGTATCGTCGGCACTCTTACTACAATCACTGGGCAGGTAAAAGAGGCAGGCATTTCGCGGCAGGCGCTCATTTTGGTAGGTGAGGCTGTCGGGAGAAATATAAAATCGGTGTCTAAGCTCTATGATGAAGGTTTCAGCCACGGGTTCAGGACAGCGGAAAAGAAGGCCTGTGCCGTGGTTGCAGTTACCCGGCGTGGTTGGCATACGGCTGCACGAATGCTTCGGACGCTTGACAGCGCCGATCTTTTTCTGCCGGTGAAATTGACTGATGATGCTAGCTCGACACCTGCACAATTCTATGATGATATAAAGCAGCTCATTGCACACATATTTTATGAATACGCACAGCTCGTGCTGGTGATGGCATCGGGTATTGCAGTTCGGCTCATTGCCCCGCATGTTACCAGCAAGTGGCAGGACCCTGCCGTAGTGATAATTGATGACAGCGGTAAAAATATCATCAGCCTTCTTTCCGGACACTGGGGCGGGGCAAATGATCTTGCAGAGAAGCTTGCCCTAGTTCTTGGCGGCCATGCTGTAGTCACAACGGAAAGCGATGTTGCGGGCTTTCCTGCCCTTGACCTGTTGGTTAAGGCGCTTGCTGGAGGGAGAATACCGGAGAATAAAAAGTTTTTAAAGACGCTTCAGGCAAGGATGCTTGAAGGCGCACAAATTGGTTTTTGTCCCCGTGATTTGAGCTGTTTTGCAAATATGACTAAGCAATCAAATCTCAATTTTTTTGACACTGTTGAGGAACTTTACAACTCGGGCTGTACAGAAGGTCTGATAGCCCATATGCCCGCTTCCCCACCCCTTAATGTGAAAAAGAATTTTTATGTTGTACCGGTTCGAAATATCGTTGCAGGCATAGGCTGCCATAAGGGCATTGCAGTCGATGAAATAGAAGAGGAACTCGGGCGAGTGCTTGCAAACTTGCAGCTTTCAATCGAAGCGCTGTGCTGTATTGCAACAGTTGATAAAAAGCGGGGTGAGAAAGGGCTGGAGGGTTTTTGCATACGGCATGCCATACCTTTGAGCTTTTACGATGCTGATGCCATAAATCGTATCAAGACACCATCGCCAAAATCCAAGCATGCCCTGCGTGTGATGGGCGTGCAGGGTGTGGCCGAGCCCTGCGCTATTCTTGGATCTAAAGGCGGCGAATTGCTGCGGCACAAGGTAAAGCTTAAAAATATGACCATTGCCCTGGCGCGCATACCCCTGCAGCAAATGCTGGAGCAAAATTTGATTTGAAGCGAATGTGGATGCATGTCAAAAACCTGTCAAACAACAAGAGGCGTATATGAAAGTAAAAAGAGGAAAATTGTTTGTTGTTGGTATCGGGCCGGGCAACCTTGATGAGATGACCTATCATGCGCGCAGGGCGATAGAGGCCTCTGACGTTATCGTTGGATACAGCCCCTATGTTGATCTGGCTGAACCGCTTTTCCCCGGCAAGGTAGTGATAACCGGCGGTATGGGAATGGAAGTTGAACGCTGTGAGGCAGCCCTTCGCGAGGCACTGCTTGGAAGAACCGTTGCACTCATTTCAAGCGGCGATGCCGGTATTTACGGCATGGCTGGTCTGGTGCTTGAGATCGCACATAAAAAAGGCATTGAGCATCCCGAAGCAATAGAGATCGTGCCGGGTGTGCCCTCGTGTGTAGCTGCTGCGGCATTGGTTGGTGCGCCGCTCATGAATGATTTTGTCAGCATATCACTCAGTGATCTTATGAATTCATGGGAGAAGATTGAAAAGCGTCTTTCTGCTGCCGCATCTGCTGATTTTGTTACCTGCCTCTATAATCCCCAAAGCAAAAAAAGAACCGGGCAAATAAAAAAAGCCCGCGATATTTTCCTAAAGCATCGGTCCCCTGACACACCATGTGCAGTTTTACGAAACGTAGCCCGTGAAGGACAGAAAGTCGATTTGACAACTCTTGATAAACTCCTGACCCATAAAATTGATATGCTCAGCCTTGTCATCATCGGAAATAGCGAAACAGAGCTGATGGGGAATTGGATAGTGACGAAGAGGGGGTATTCGCAATGATTTTTAAGTCAAAAAATAAAAAAAATTACCTGTTTTTTAATCGATTTATATTGGTTATTCTTGTTTAAGTTTATGGCTAAATCCTTAATGTTCGTTGGTACATCCTCCGACAGCGGCAAGAGTGTGCTTGCTGCTGCGTTCTGCCGCATCCTGAAGCGGCGGGGTGTGCGGGTTTCGCCGTTTAAGGCGCAAAACATGGCGCTAAACTCAGGTGTTACAACCGAGGGCCATGAGATGGGCCGTGCGCAGATCGTGCAGGCTGAGGCTGCAGGAATTGCGCCGCATGTGGACATGAATCCCATCCTTTTGAAGCCGACCTCCGAGATGGGCAGTCAGGTGATTGTGCAGGGTGTTGCCCGTGGCAACATGGATGCAGCAGCCTATTATGAAAACAAAAAGAGGCTATGGCCCGCTGTGACCGAGAGCTATGATCGTCTGGCAGCGCAGTACGACGTGATTGTGCTTGAAGGCGCGGGCAGCCCGGTTGAGGTCAATCTCAAGCAAAATGATATCGTCAATATGGCTATGGCTGAATATGCCGATGCCTCAGTTGTTCTTGTGGCGGATATTGACAGGGGAGGGGTGTTTGCGTCTATCGTGGGAACGGTTGAACTGTTGGAAGAGCAGGAGAGGCAGCGACTTGCTGGATTCATCATAAATAAGTTTCGTGGTGACGCGACTCTTTTGCGCGATGGCCTTGATTTTATAAAACGAAAGACCGGTTTCCCTGTGCTTGGTGTTGTTCCCATGCTTCGCGATCTCTACTTGCCGGGCGAGGATTCCGTGGCCCTTGACCGTAAGTTTTTGCAGCAGCCAACACATGCTTCGTCACTGTCGGTCGGCATCGTTCGTCTTCCGCACATGGCAAACTATACCGATTTTGACCCTCTGGAACTGGACCCGCGGTTTTCAATTGAATACGTGCTTTCCGCTAAGAGCCTTGGCGGTCATGATGTTATCATTATCCCCGGCAGCAAGAATGTACCCTATGACATGCAGTTCCTGAATCAAAGCGGCCTTGCCGTTGCATTGCTCCGATATGAACAGGCGGGGGGCAGGGTTGTCGGCGTATGCGGCGGCTATCAGATGCTGGGACTCCAAATCCGTGATCCGCACGGCGTGGAATCAAAAGACTTCAAGGATGTGGCAGGGCTGGGATTGCTTCCCATAACTACCATTTTCGAACCGACCAAAATAACACGCCAGGTAGATGCGGCAGTGACCCTGCCGGGGCAGAAAAAACCTGCTGCTCTTACGGGCTATGAGATTCACATGGGGAGGTCATTATTGGAAGAAGGTTGCGATTGCGATATTCAGGCATTTCTTGTCGCCGGTCCTGATGGCAGGGTCTGGGGCAGCTATGTGCATGGGCTTTTTGACAGCGATCAGATGCGAGATGCTTTAATTGCATGGAATTTCGGAAACTATGATGATGTTGCCCCGACATCTTTTTCCTATCATGCTTTTAAAGAGCACAACTATGATCTGCTTGCCGACACGATTGAGAAACAGGTTAATGTGGACTATATTTTTAAGCAGTTAGGCCTATAAAACTGACCAGTGTAGTAGAGACAATTCATGAATTTTCATTACAAGTATTTTCAGATAGCCAGCGCGAATGAATACTGACACAGCAATTATCCTTACCGCCTTTGGAACCTCTACAGAGGCGCGTTCAACATATGATTTTTTTGAAGCACAGGCCCGGAAGCGTTTTCCGCTGCATGATGTTTTCTGGTCTTATACCTCACGCACACTTAGGGCTAAAATGGCGCTTGAAGATATTTTATGGCGCAGCCCAGAAGAGTTGCTTCACGATTTGCCTGTCTTAGGGTATCGACGGGCTGTCATTCAATCGCTGCATATCGTGCCGGGCAAGGAATTTGAAAAAATCGTAACTGCGGCTGTGCAGGCACCCTTGCCGACTGCCGTTGGAAATCCGCTCCTGAGCTGCAACTCAGACTGTGCGCCCGTTCTCGAATCAGTTGTCGCTGATATTTCCGACCAGCCTTCGACCATTACCGTGCTTGCAGGACATGGTACGTCTCACCATGAAGCGTGCTCTCTTTATAGCGAGTTTGGCCGACATCTGCGAAAGCGGTATCCGAAAAACGTGCTTCTGTGCATGGTTGAAGGCGAACCATCGTGGAATGAAATACTCAAGAGTATCCAAAAAAGTCCGCTTCGGCGTATTCGTTTTGTACCGTTCATGTTTGTGGCAGGTGATCATATTATTCATGATGTTCTGGGTGATGATGATTCCTGGGCTTCGCACCTTGAAGGATATGAGATAGATGCTCAGTGCAGGGGGCTTGGCCTAAATCAGGGTATTATTGAAATATACTTACAACATCTGCAGGATGCTATAAAGAGTTTGTAATCTGCATAATTGTACGGATTTCAATTTCATCTTAAAAGGTTTTCCTAAATGCATGAACAGCTTTCAGAATTAAGCTTTTTTTTTGATCCGCTGGCTGTTGCGGCAGCACTGCGGGATGCACTGGATGCCCAGACGTCAGAATTTAAGACGGGTAAACATCCGCAGGTTGTACGTGCTTCAAGAACTGCCACGGTTAATGATCATGACATACTGCTGCGCCTGCTACCGCCTGAGTTGTATAGCTTTTGGAGAGAAGCAGGATATGTCGGCATGTACAGCATGACATTCATGCTTCGCCATGCAGTAACATTTCTTGCTCTTGCCGCCCATGAAAAGGCATATTTGCCCGATACCAGTGGAGATTCTTGTAATAGTCTGTCGGCATTTATGCACGAGCATTTTAATGCCCAATATGAAACATCTTTTCAGGAATGTTTTGAATTAATCTGTCCTGTTCAGCCTTCTTCTTATTTCAAGCAACAGTCACCCATACCTGTGGTTGGTTTTTCCTCACTCGGCGTCCATCTACTCTACCGTAACATTGGCATGTGCCGGGCTTTTGACTATTACGACATAGACTCCTGCTCCACTCAGGCGGATGGCCGTTTTTGTCAGGCTCACGCATCCGAAGCTTGGTGGCGTGATGGCGGCAATAAAGTCTCTACTCAGGCAGATATGTTTCGTTTTTATACCAGCCTTGAAAATCTCCACACCTATGATGAACAGCACCTTCAGGAACTTATCGGACAATTTTGGATTCGTTTCAGAAAGTCATATCATCCCCCCAATCAGACCAGTGGTATACTTGCTGATGCAATTGTGTTTTTCAAGTATGTGTCTTTGCAGGAATGCCTCGAAGGCGGTCTGATCCAGTTGCACAAACGCTACACAGAGCTGGCAAAAGTTCTGCACCCCGATACTGGCGGAGTTCATGCATCGTTTGTGGAGCTTCAAAAATATTATGAGGTTTTGCGTAAGCATCTTAATTATGTATGTGCTGGCTTTTTGGGCTAAATTTCTTTGTTGATACCATTGTTGCTTTGTAATCAGTAAGATGATAAATAAAAAACATCGTAAACGTGGGATTGTTGTTATGTCTACCCGTGCGGGCAATTTTTTCAGGTAAGGAGACAGTACAGTGCTTATTCGATGTTGGGGAGCAAGGGGATCAATACCTGTATCTGGCAGGCAGTATCTCAAATACGGCGGCGATACACCTTGTCTTGAAATCCGCACCGAAGATGATAATATGGTGATCGTCGACGCCGGTTCTGGTATCCGCGCACTTGGAAACAGCCTGGTTGAGCAGGGCCGTCTTGAGTATACCATGCTGCTCACCCACGGCCACTGGGATCATATCATCGGGTTTCCATTTTTTAAACCATTGCATAATCCCCTGGCCACGGTAAATGTGTATGGCTGTTCTTTTGAAAGCAGCACCCTGAAAGATGTGCTTGCTCCTTCCATGTCCCCACCGAGTTTTCCGATACAGATTGAGGATATCAAGGCTGAGGTTTTTTATCATGATATATGCGCAGGTTGTTATAACATAGGAGCACTCAATATTTGCACCATAAACTTGAGTCATCCGAATCAGGGACTGGGATACAGGTTTACGGGTGATGGCTCTTCGTTTGTTTTTTTAACGGATAATGAACTTATGTACAGACATCCGGGCGGGCACGACTATGCCGATTATGTGGCTTTTGCCCGCGGCGCAGATGTGCTTATTCACGATGCTGAATATTTACCTGATGAGTATGCGCTTAAGAAATCCTGGGGGCATACTGTCTACACGGATGCCCTGCAGCTTGCTTTAGATGCAGGGGTAAAGCGGTTTGGGCTTTTTCATCACAATCAGGATCGCACCGATGATGCAGTGGATGCCATGGTTGAAGACTGCCGCAGAATTGTGGCACGGCACTCTGCTGAACTCGACGTTTTTGGAGCTCGTCAAAATATGGAGCTACAGCTTTCTTCCCGCTTGTTATGAAACACGTTTGACACAGAGTATGAAAGTTGCTATGTGTTGCGAAAGAGATTAAAATATACGCTCGGCAGGCAGACAATTGCTGAATAAAATTTATAGATAAAGGAAGAGCATATGACAGATACTGCTCAACTTCCGGTACACCGTTTAAACCTCGCGTCTGGTGAGTTTCGCATTACGACAAGCTCGGCCATTTATGAAATTAGTCTTAGGACCGATGGCCTGCGGGCACAGGGTACGCATGAAATAGATGAGAGCGATTTTGTGACGACTGCCGCCGGCCTCGCCCCCGAGCAGCCCATTAATGTCGAAGACAATTTTTACCGTGAAATTTCTGAAGACATGCTGCAGGAGATCGGCAAACTTGCCCGTCAGCTTTCCATATCCATTAAGACTCCGGTTGAAATGGGTGAGGTAAAAAGCGTTGATCTCAAGAGAGCCGGTATTGATCTTGAGACCGCCAAGGTCCAGCTTCAGGATATTGTTGCAATGACGGAAAAAGCCACTATGACCATTATGGACATATCCGACGGCATTCAGGAAAGCTGCAATACGATACGTAAAAATCTTGAAGAAATTACCGGGCTTGGTTTTGTAAATACCCATGAGCTGCAGAAGCCTTCAGCGATGTCGGGATCACCTCAGTCCGTTCGCGAAACCATGGCAGGTATAATGCGGCGGGAAGAGCAGCTTAAAGCTATACTTGAGTCTGTTGCAGAGGGCAGTTCGATGCAACCTGCCGGCGCTTCCCAAAAAAGTTTGTTCGATGCGATTCAATTTATTGATAAAAATCTTGAAATGCTTGGCCATGAGATCGATGCTGTTAAGGACATATACTATGGCGCAGGAGAAGATTTTTCAGTTATCCGCCGTGAAGATCACGATAAACTGGTAAGGGCAGTAAGCTCAACCGATAATGTCATTCATCAGATTATTTCTAATCTCAGCCGAATTCTTGAATCACTTTCATTTCAGGATCTTTCGGGCCAGCGCATCATGCGGATTCTTGCCATGCTTTCAAATGTGCAGGTTCAGTTGCTGAGCATTCTTGTTTCCTACGGCATAAAACTCAGAATAAGGAAGGAGGTCAGAGGCGTTTCTCTGAATGAAACCGACGAGTTGGCGAACAGGGAAGTTCAAAGGATAAAGAGTATGCTCACTGGTGAGGCCGGGGAAGAGAGTAAATGGGACGAGCGCCTTGATCAGACCGCAATCGACAAACTTTTGGCCGACCTTGGGTTTTAGATTTTAGGAAATGGGTGGAGTTATAACTGTTATCTTGTCATTGAGTCGGAACTCGTATGCCCTCAATCTGATATAAACTTTCATACATACATAAGCCTTAGAAGCAGTCTCTTTTTTTATGCACAACAAACCGGAAGATGATATTATTTTGAAAGGAGATGAATATGCTGTCAACCATAGGCTCTATTGTAAACATTTGTATAATTATTTATTTGGGAATACATGCAAAATCATGTTTGGATCCGGAGCAATTATCAAATCTTGAAGTCGCACAAAACCCTTTAGTTCTTTCCTTTGTAGCTATTCTTGCATTATTTCTTGTAATAAAAAATAAGTAATTTTATGTTTTTTGTAAATTAATTTGCAAGATATCATTGCGAGAAATCTGCCACGGCAGATTTCTCGCATTTTTTTTATTTTAATTGCTATGTTGCTCGACATTTGAACTTAATTGAAGTATAATAGTTTACGTACTAAAGATTAGGTGATCAATGCAATAAATATGCGTATGAAAGGAGCATGTATGGTGGATCTTAAAGCACTGAGCGACATGATAGTTAATAAAGCAAAGGTCAGAGGTAAGCCAGTGGCAATAAGCCTGTTCAGGGATGCTATTCCGGCAGGATATGAGCCGCTTCAGGATACTCCCTGTGCAATTATGCGTTATGCCATGGATGAAGGGAAAAAGGTTTATTTCGACGCTGATCATCATGACTGCTATGTCGGCGTACATCATGCAGGCATTGTTCCCGGTAAAAAGGAAATTGTTTCCGGTGATTACCTTTCAAAAACAAGCAACTTTTTTACCGAAGAAGGCGCTGCCCGGCTGAAGGCTGGCACCTATTCGCTGCCACCCGGGATGTTTAAGGCCATAGGCGCAGCGCCTCTTGATGATGTACCAGAAGGCGTGAAGGTGGACTGGATAGTGGCGGTCAGCAATCCGCACAATGCCTGTATACTGGGCGGCTGCCGTATGGCTATGGATGGCGTCCAGCCCTATGGTACATTCGGCACATCGCTGTGCGGTGAACTTTTTGCCGTTCCGTGGTATATAAAGAACGTCATGGTCGTAGGAGGTGATTTCGGCGGGCGCATGCATAACCGGATTAAACAAGATCAGCTTTTTATAATTATCCCCATAGAATTCGCCCACATGATTCCCAATATCCTTCTTAATGTTAAAGTAGATGTTAAGGCCAGCCGTGAGATGACCAAGCCGCCATATTCGGCGTTCTGGCAGAAAAAGGATAAGTCTGTATTCTCAGAAGAACCGTCCGTACAGGAAGAAGCCGGCGAAGAGCCGGTCTTTTCAATGCCCTGGGACGCTGAAGCGCAGGCAATGATAAAAAAAGTTCCTGTTGAAATGCTTGAAATGATTGTCGGAAATTCCGAGCAGTATGCAAAAGAAAACGCCTACGCCGAAGTTTCCATGAAGTCGATCCGCGAGCAGATGGAAAAGCTTGGCATGGATCTGGATGAGATGCTGGCAATGATGTAGTACGTTATTGTTAGCCTTGTAATAAGTTGAATTCATTTACCGAATTTATGTGGAGGATGTATGAGCAAAAACAAAGAGTATGCTGAGTATTTAAAAAAGCATGAGGGGTATACGCGCGATATAATCGCCTATAAGCTGTGCGATACGCCACCCGATTACGCTGAATCCTATGGCGATGATGTGTCCTTTGAATGCGCCATGATTGCCGAGGTGTGGTCAGGCAATGGGCTCAAAAAACCGTTTTATATTAACAACAAGAATGTTCTGTGCGGTGGCGCGGTCTATTCCGGGATTGGCAACAAGAAAATGACCAATGAAGATTTTCAGGCTGGCATGGTCAGCGCTCTCGGACCGCAAAAAGCCTACGCCACGCTACAGGTAATGCGTCGCGTCAATCAGCAATTGCCCCATGTCTTTAAGCCACATAAATATCTCGTCATCGGCAGGTTTGAAGACGTGGAAGATCCCGATGTCATCATGGTAACGGCTGATGCCAACCGCATCCACCGTCTCTGTAAAGTATATACCTGGAAGACCGGCGAATTGGTGCATGGTGTTTCCGGAACGGCATGGTGCGCAAATTCATTTCCGTTAGTGTACCGTACCAAAACCATGACATTCAACATGGGCGATCCGCCATCGCGGTTCATGATGCAACTGGAGCCCGGCGAGATGTTCTGTTTCATACATTACAGCCTCGTTCCGTTAATCGTTGAAAATTTCGATAATATTTCAACCGGCGAAGTTGAGATGTGAGGAGGAAACCATGGCCTATTTCATTACTGAAGATTGCGTTATCTGCGGAACATGCTGGGAAATCTGTCCGACCAAATCGGTGGAGGAGTTTGACTGGTACTACCGGATTAATACCGACACCTGTGTTGAGTGCGGTGCCTGCGCCCGCGTGTGTCCGAATAATGCCATAATCAATAAGAAAAAAGAAGACAAGTAGATTTTTTCGCTTAATAGCTGTTTTCAAGGAAAGCTTCCGTTGCACATGCGGAAGTTTTTTTGTTACGAGATATTTGCCGTTTTTTAAAGCAACCATGCTGTTATATCAGCGCATTGTAAGGAGATGACCAATCTGTCACGTTTCGTTGATCTACTGATCCCTGGATTGTGTATTGCCTTGATTTTGTTTTTTCTTGTATTGCCGTGACCAGAGTGGTATTTTGTAAAAAATGAAGGAATTTTGGGCTAAAAGGGCTTTGGGCAGTTTTTACAGGCCAAGTATTTTTAAGTTGTTGTTTTTACAGGCAGGTGCAGTTTCGTATGGAAAGTGCAGGCGAATTTCTTAAAGCCGAAAGGCTTAAACAAAATAAAACTCTCAAAGAAATAGCTAAGAGCACCAGGATCAGTGTTTTTTTTCTTGATGCGCTCGAAGCAGGTAAAACTGAGAGCCTGCCTCCCTCTGCTTATGTAAAAGGGTTTATCAAAGCCTATTCCTGCGAACTTGAAATTAATCCAGATGAAGCGCTTGCGCTATACAAGTCGCAGACCCAGGAACAGCTAAAAGTGGAACAGCCAAAGGAGACAAAACATGTCTCACGAAGATTCGTTGTATCAGGCTATGTGGCGCCGCTGATTGCCGGTGCGATGCTGCTGCTAATATGCGCAGTGTATTTTGGGTACAGGGGTAGCAGCTCTGAGGATACCAGCCAGCGAACACCAGATTATGCAGAGGATAGTGAAGCCCGTGCGCAGCCCAAAGAAGTATTGGAACTGCAGGCTCCAGCCATTACATCCCATTCAGAGTCTTTAATTGGACAAGCTGCTGACAATGCCACTCCGGATAAAGGCTCTCATTTTACCGTTCGTTTTTCCGCAGCAGAACGAAGCTGGATCCGCTTTACGGTTGATGAGAAGCATGTTTTTGAAGTTTTTTTAAAGCCGGGCGAAACATACAGCGTCAATGCGGTTTCTGGCATCAAAGTACGAATAGGCAATCCCGGCGGGTTATCAGCCTTCTACAATGATGCTCCTGTGTCTGTACCTGGGCGACGCGGGATCCCTGTTGAAATGAATTTCCCTCTGGCGGTCCATGGACATTCCGAACAGTAAATTTGAAACAT
>CAIWCT010000037.1 GCA_903911225.1 uncultured delta proteobacterium | reverse complement strand
CCCTGAATGTTGTTAAAGGTATAGAGAACCTGGCCGTTTGTTCTTTTGATCGTGCCTGTGTATTTGGGATACAGGCAGTTGATCGCAAAGATACTGGTTAACGGAGTTGCACTTGAGAGCATTGCATAATAATGCTCATTAATCGTTGCGGTAACGTCAACGATGTAGCCGTTCTTCTTCCCGATAATATGGGCGTTCTTGGGCACGCATTGATGTGCGGAGGTGCTCCACGACCATTGCGTATGATCCCACCCGAGCTCCCCGGCATTGGCTCTGCACCGTATGCCGACAGCCTGGTTTGTTGCCGGATCTATAAAATCAACATCCATGAAATCAAGGTCTGAAGAATTAAAATGATATGTCTGGAACCCGATCTGAATTTTCTGCTGCATGTCGGACATAAAATAGAAATCCCATCCGCCGAAACAGAAGGCCCAGCGGCCGAATGAATTCTCTCTGTAGCCGTGCCCGTTGATTGGAGAGGTGACGCCTGTCTTGCGATTTGTCACGGTTCCCTTAACATAGGTTGTCGGCCAGATCATGTTGACTGTCCAGTGCTCAACCCCGATGACCAACGGATTCAGGTCATTGCCCACAGCCCATTTCGGCTGCCGGTTGGCAAGTGCATCGCGCTCGGGCCAGGCCTGGGTTACATGAAGGTCCCATGCATAGTCAGGCGTTACGCCTTCAAGGTGCATTTCCGGAACGCCGTTTGCATTGGCTTCAATAGGGGTTTCTTTTCCCCACGAACCGCTGCTGAGTGAGGCATACCATGCCCGCTCATATTTTGAAGCCTGCAAGGTGCCAACGGGAAAGTTAATGTAGTTGGCATTCTTGCTGCCATCCTTAAACTCACCATTAAATGCGAGGTTGCCGCCTGAGGGCATAAGCTTAAGGCCGGGCGCCAAAGATGAGCTGCTTCCGTTGAGCTTTCCGTTGGGATCGCAGACAAGATAGCCGACGATACCGGTGAAATTGCCATTGTCATCATGAATGCTGTAGTAGTCCCATTCAATTGACAACGAATCTAAAAGGTAATTGGTAGTTGTGCTTGACTGGTAATAGTCAGACAAAATATTCCAGCCGCCAATCGGGTTTGCAAGATTTGCTGCATTCTGCTGTGCATAGATTTCTTGCCAAGTAGCGGCATGGCTCAATGAGCCGCATAAAAGAACCGCGCAACATACTGCGCCTGCCAATAAAAATTTTCTCACCATGATTTTTCCCCTTTTTTGAATTCTGGATTGGATATAGTTTTAAAAAAAATTTAAAAAAACTTTTACGAAACCTTTGATCACCCCCTTTTTTGAAGTATTAAAAATATCTCGAGTTGAATTTTTTTCAATTATACTTATTTAAAAAACAAGATGCAATACTAATTCAATTCGTAATCTATACCAGATTAAAACTAGTAAAAATATGGCATGTGTAATTTTTTTCAGTGTCTGCTGTTTTTGATAAATAAAATTAAATTAGATACAATTTAAGCATTTATTATAAATAATTATTCCATTTCGAAGAAAAAAAACATGGGGGGATTTGAAAAAAGGACAAAAAAAGGAAGCCTTCCAGCCTCCCTTTTCATTCTTTTGCTTCTTTTTGCGGCAGGTTTGTTTTGATATGCAGCCCGCGCATGGTAGGCAAAGTGCAGCGTACCCGGCGTAAATATGCTTTCAATAAAAAACAGGTTGGGCACTTTTCACTTTGCCCAACCCGCAGACTTTTGCTTCTGGGTTTGTTTTGATATGCAGCTTGCGTAGGGTGGGTGAAACCCACCAAATATTTATTCTTTTGCACAAATGGTGGGTTTCACCCACCCTACCCTGCCGCAGACTCTTCGGCATTTCAACGGCATTCAGAGTCCCAGATCGCACGCTCCTTAGAATTCTCTTGAGGCGGGTGCGCACACGGATTCTCAGGAGGAAGCTTGGTTGTAGAAGACACAGGGGGCTTAACATCAGGATGGCGCAATCCGGGGTACTTCGCTTGAGCTAAACCGACGATTTGCCAGAGAACCAAAGCATTAACCAAGGTCGCCACGCTCACAGCGACGGCAATCCCCGCGCCAAAACGCCGAAGCAGCCTTTCAACCAATCCACCGATCAGCGCGCCTGATGCCATGCCAGCCAAAAGACCGACCCAAGCGAAAAAACTAAAAAAACCAAACGCAAAAACCGTCGCAAAGCTATCTGCATTTTGGGGAAGCCGAAGGTAGCCCCCAAACCCCAGCCAGGCACCCCACACGCCTCCGAGCAAAGGCCATGAAATGCGGACGGCCCACCAGAGACGGTATTCGGGTTTCATCGCATTTCATTTGGCCGCAATCCATCAATTGTACTGCGTGCCCGAATAAGGTTTTGTGCCGTTGTTCCGATCTTTTGCAGAGGGCAAACACCGGACGGTTCGTTCCAGGTCAATCTCAAGGATTGATTGAATCCGCTGCTGAGCATAAATTTTTCCAAGGGCATGACACGCAGTTGGGTTGAAACAGGCAAAGGGATGATCTTTTCGATCTGAAGCGTCTGTTGCCGATTACGCCATTGCATTCGAGCGCCAAGCCAGTCACCCGACCCGCTATCGATTAGCACCCATCCCCAGCCATCAGCGCTCAGGTTAAGATAGCAGTAGGTTCCGTGCTCACCAGTACCCGCCCATTCGCCTGCAAAGAAGCCGGGAGAGCTATCAGGCAGAGGCGTCAACGCATTTGCGTTCCCCAACCATGCAAATAATATTACGAGTCCTATGACATAGCGCATGTGCCAGCCTTGTCTTTAGATAAAAATACTTTTTCATGCAACGTGAAATACCGCACTAACGCAAAGGTCACTGGCGTGGTGGAGAGCAGCGGAACCATATCCAGGGCAGCTCCTCGTTAGCTTTATTTGTTGCGACGTTCAGCTTGGCCACCATGTCTTAGAAATACCACAAACAACATCACAATTACCGAGATCAAAAGTGTAGCAACCCCGTCCCGCCTAATCTCTGTTCTATAATATTTCTCCACATTTGGATCAATGGTCGAAAAGAGCCAACAGAATACAGCCACCGGTGAGGAAAACAAAAGTCCGCACACGAATCCAGCAAGCACGTCACGCGCTTTAGATAGAAACAGCATAAGCAAAAAAAAGGGGGAAGTAATGAGCAACCAAAAAGATGTAAAAGGTATTGGGCCACCCATCTGAGCGAGCATCCACAACGGTGAACACACACCGAGACCTACCGTAGCAAGTAATCCCAGAAACAATGAGCGCCCCCAGTAAATCGAGGTATTGGAAAAAATTTTCATTGTGTATAGTCCATTGCTGCCGAATATATTCGCCTACCAGCTAACGAAAAGGTCAGCCGCCGCTGAAAGCGGTCGGCTGAAGTGGTTTTGTTAGCCAGTTCATCTCACTTAACATCTTTTAGAAGCCAATATCCCCACAATGAGATTGCAAACTGCGCTGGATAGGTGATTATGTCCAGGGGCACGGAATAAAGGTACCATGCATAATACCAAGGGCTATACCATTCCCACTGGTAAGGCTTATCATTCAGAATGCTGGCAGGGCTCCATTCAGGTTTAGTTCCGGGCAGCACTTGTGCAACCCTGAATATGGATCCTGGCCCATCCTTTGTTGCGTTAAGGTAAACATAAAAGGGGGTACCTTCTGAAGGTCGAATCTCTGGCAGATTATTTGTGGTTGTAATGAAAAGCTTTGCCCGGCTGGTTGGGATATTATTCTTTAGAGGGTTTGGCACTTCAAGGCTTTTACCGTATTTCTCCCCTTTATAGATGTAATGCACAGGAATCGTATTTTTATCTCGATACTCGTTTATCCAAAGATCCTCTCGCTTGTTTATAACAATGGGGCTATTGCCCGGCATGACAGGAAAGAATATGTGCATCTCCTGACCATATCGAGCCGGCCATGGGAAATGTGGGAAGTAGAAGTGCATGTACTCGCTTCCGCTGGAATTAAACGTGCCACGATATGAGCCTTCGACCGTCAAAGGATACTGCTCCGGCCTATATTTTGGCATAGAATGTATTTCTCTCCGTATAGGACTGGTAACACAGCCTGGTACAAAAAACTGCATCACAAGCCCAAACAGGACATATCCGATGGCGAAATGTGCGTATTTATTTTTCATTGGCGGTATCATTGGGGTCAAATCTTTATCTTGATATTTCATGGTTGTTGAAAGCGTAATTTGTCAAGTTAAAGATTTGACCCCCCTTTTTCCCTTTGGGGCTGTAATAGCGGTAGGCGAGCTGAGCGCCATCCTTTGCGGTGAAGCGTTGTAGCGCGGGCAAATCCGAAAAATCGACGGCTTTGAATGGATTGTTGGTGCTCACCATTGGCGTCGGCGGATTAGGCCCTCCGAAATAGATTGCTGCTGTGAGAATGCCGATCAGTATCGCGCCAACAAGACTGGAAGTCTTCACTATGCTTATGAGTCTCATCTGATGCACCCTAACGTTAAGGTCACCTGCTGGAGGCGAAGTCGACAGTCCGTGGTGGGTGCAGCGTAGCGAAACCCACCGGTATTTTGAAACATCATAAATGGTGGGTTTCACCCACCCTACTGACTGCCGCCACGTAGCGAAGCGGAGTGGCGGTCAGAGTGAATGCGCATGTTAGATATTTAGTTCTTATTTTTCATTAAACGAGAATGAATTTCTGCCACGGCATTCCAGTTGTGAAACTTGGCAAAGAGGCTTAAAGCACCTCTTTCTTTTAGTCCGATTAATCCTTCCGTCCAATATGCTATTAATGCACGCCTCACTCCATCAAGAGTAAGAAAATTTTGAGCATCTTCAAAAGTCCCTTCAAAAATTAGAGAAGTTGAACGGGGAAGTGCACTTTTATAGTGATCTTCTTTGATTTGCCCGTTATGGGTGTAGACCCAATTTTTAACTCCCTTAAAATCCAATATCAACCGATCCACTAAAATCATATGTATTGGCTTCTCATTATTTTTCGGCAATGTGCTGAATGCGACTTCATGAGGTCCAATATTGATCGTAAAATATCGCCCCCCTTCAGTCGCTGGAAAAAGCACAAAGGTCCATGCGCCTTGAATATCAAGCCAATTCATCAACCCAGTAAAGCTGAATAATTGGAGAATATACGTGGTAAAATCCTCATCCTGAAACATACGGTCAACTTTTGGTTTTTTTAAAATTTCTGATGGATCAATTTGATTAAGTTTCGCTGAAGCTTCATGGGCTGAGACATGGAACAACTCTTTTTGCCCGTCGATATTCTTGATCAGTTTGCTTCTGAAAGCGTAATGTAAAGATGCTTCAATTTTTCTCCAATCAGTAACTTGCCTGAAATCAGATAAACCCCATGGACCAAGGCTTTTATATGGTTCAGTTGTATTGATTTCCCGGATACGTTTAAGAGGAGGGTAGTCGCTGCCTCCAATTTTGATGTATTCCGAATTCGGTGAAACAAGAATATAAACTTGTCCAGCTTGATTATTCTGCAAAACAACCCTCAATAAAGATTTATCTATTTATTTTCATCTAACGTGTTTTTCACCTGCTGGTGAGGAGCGGCAGAGGAACACCAGTCAGGTGCAAATATTTGTTGGCATTTAACGCATTATTTTAACGATGCTTTGTATTTTTTTTCATTAATAGTAATGGAATAAGTAGCATTCCTTTTCTTTTCATTAGACCGCTCACCATAATCAAAAAGTTTATGACAATTGGGGCACAGAATTAGAATATTATCAAAACTATCCTTGCCACCTTCAGCTTTTGGCTTAATGTGGCAAGCCTCAATATAATACGCGCCATTTGCTTTAAGAATGGTTGTTGAACAGAATTGGCATTTATGGTCCCTATATTTCTTTATTAGAGCCATCAAGTAATTATGCCTCTTATAAACTTTTCCATTGATTGTGATTTTTTCTGATTTGCTATTTTCACATTCGATTAATTTTTTATACAATTCTTCCTTATTTGTTTCGTCGATTTCAGCACCGCATTCTATTTCATGTTGCTCCAATTCATTTTCAAAATTGTCTATCTGCAAGTAATCTGATATTAGCTCTTGTCCTTGATAAACAGCCACGAGGAAATGATTTAATGCATCTGCTTTGTAATAGTTTTGAAGTGTTGGAAAATCATTTAGTAAATCATCTTGGTATTGCTTAACCAATTTATAATTTGTCCAGTTTTTTGAAGAAGATATTCTGTATCCAAGCCTGCTTAGCCCTTTCAACGTTTTATTATTCATTATAGGATATTTCCTATGATTTATCCGATTAAGAAATATCGTTGCTATACCCACTCCAAATCCTGGATATTCTTCAAGTTGCAAAAACCAATCTTTAAGAGAAAAATTGTCTCGAAACGGCTTTAAAACGTATTTCCTAAACCTATCTATGTTATTTTGTACTGTATTTCGAAATTTGTTCTTAGTTCGGTCACCACCTGATTGTACTCGCCCACCTTCACTTACGAAACCATAAAAGAAATCAATAAATTCCTTATTCGATAATGAGGCCAATCGAGAAGCCGTAATAGTGTTCTGATAAAAATTAATATTTGAGCTATGTGGATCGTGTGTCCACCAATTTTCAAATTCATTTAGAATTTTTTCGAGAAATAGTTTTCTATCCATTTGTTTTGCTTCTTTTCTCCAATGGTTTTATCGTATGGATGCCAACATATATTACTATAGACATCTGTAATTTTCGAACTCCAGCCTACGGCGCTTATTTCAAATTATAAGAATATTGTCAATCTATAATCCCTCATTCTGCATTTTACGGGAAAACCCCATGTTATATAGACATCTATATAACATGGAAAATTCTGCAGCAGGAGGATTCACCTTGCCGGATGGTCTATACCCATTGATTAAAATAGCGGGTGCAGCGCACCCTGCGGACTGGATTCCGGCATCAGACGAAATGACGGAAAGTGCGGCAAGCAGTAGAGACGTGCAATGGAAGCAATAAAAAAGGAGGCCCCGGGGCCTCCTTGTATTTATTCTTTTTCTTTTGCTTCTTTTTGCGGCAGGTTTGTTTTGATGTGTAGCTCGCGAAGTTGCCGGTTGTCTACCGGCGACGGCGCACCCGACATGAGGCAGGCTGCCTTCTGCGTTTTGGGAAATGCAATTACGTCGCGGATCGATTCGCAGTCGGTCATGAGCATGACCATGCGGTCGAGCCCCAGGGCAAGCCCGCCATGGGGTGGCGCGCCGAACTTGAGCGCGTCGAGCAGGAACCCGAACTTCACCTCAGCCTCGTCGGGCTGAATGCCAAGCAGGCTGAACATTTTCGACTGCACATCCTGGCGGTGGATACGGATGGAGCCGCCTCCGATTTCACTGCCGTTCATCACAAGGTCATAGGCACGGGCGCGCACGCGGCCCGGCTCGGTATCCAGCAGCGCCATGTCTTCTTCAAGGGGCGAGGTAAAGGGATGGTGCATGGCAACCCAGCGCTTGTCTTCGGCGCTGTACTCAAGAAGCGGAAACTTGTTGACCCACGTGAACTTGAATTTTTCCGATGGCGCAAGGCCGAGCTTTTTAATCAGGTGCAGCCGCACGTAGCCGATGGCGTTGCAGGCCGTTGTGAAGGAGGCATCGCCCACCATCACCAGCAGGTCGCCTGTTTCGGCTCCCATGATGCGCGTAATTTCCGCCTTTTCAGCATCGGAGAGAAATTTCGCCGCAGGCGACTGCCAGCCATCGGGATTTATTTTTATCCAGACAAGACCCCCTGCGCCGTAGGTTTTTGCAACCTCAACAAGCTCATCGAGGTCTTTGCGGGAAAAATCAGCACCCTTCACCGTGAGGCCCTTCACCACGCCGCCTTTTTCAATGGCCTGGGCAAAAACCTTGAAGCCGGAATTTTTAAGGGCCGGGTTAAGATCGACAAGCTCAAGGCCGAAGCGCGTATCGGGCTTGTCGGAGCCGAAGCGGTCCATGGCCTCCTGATATGACAGGCGCGGAAACGGCGTCGCCACGTCGAGGCTGAGAATTTCCTTAAACAGATTTTTCATCAGGCCTTCGAGCAGGCTGTAAATATCTTCTTCATCGATAAAAGACATCTCAAGGTCAACCTGCGTAAACTCGGGCTGGCGGTCGGCGCGCAGATCCTCGTCGCGAAAGCATTTCACGATCTGAAAGTAGCGGTCAAAGCCCGACACCATGAGTATCTGCTTAAACAGCTGCGGAGACTGGGGCAGGGCAAAAAAGCTGCCCGCCTCGATGCGGCTCGGCACCAGATAGTCGCGGGCCCCCTCGGGCGTGCTCTTGGTGAGCATGGGCGTTTCAAATTCCATGAAATTCTGAGCGCTGAAATAATTCCTGATTATCTGGCACATGCGATGTCGCGTGGCTAAAATCTGCTGCATTTTGGGCCGCCGCAGATCAAGATAGCGGTACTTGAGGCGCAGGGTCTCGGTTGCTTCCGCGCGGTCGGAAATTTCAAACGGCGGGGTCTGCGATTCATTTAAAATAATAAGCTCGCTTGCAAGCACCTCGATCTCGCCCGTGGGAAGGTCAGGATTGATCGTGCCCTCTGGCCGGTCGGCTACCGTGCCTTTGACCGCGATCACGAATTCGCTTCGCAGGTCATGGGCCTTATCCAGAGCAGAAGAACATGCATCGGGGTGAAAGGCTATCTGGGCTATGCCTGTGCGGTCGCGCAGATCGACAAAAATCAGGCCCCCGTGGTCGCGGCGGCTATGCACCCAGCCCATGATGGTCACATTGCGGCCAACGTCGCTTTTACGCAGATCTCCGCAGTAATTGGAACGCTTGAGGTTTACAAATGGTTCTGCCATGACAAGTCTCCCTGGGAACAAGTTTTGTAGTGTGGGTGAAACCCACCAAAATTTTTCATGTCCATCAATGGTGGGTTTCACCCACCGTATGCAAGATCTTAATAATTGACTGTTTCGCTGTAGCCGAGCTCCGGGTCAAGTACCTGCACGCTCACTCTGTCGCCTGCGCTGACGCCGCTCACGTCTGCAGGGATAGCCATAAGCCCTGAGGCCTCTGCCATGGACATGAGTATGCCCGAGCCCTGCTCTCCCGTGGTGCTGGCAAACCACTGCCCGTCTTTTTGCGTCAGCCTGCAGCGCACGAAAAATTTTCTTCCCGGTCTGCCAGGCACATCTTGCTGCGCCACGGCTTCAATAGGCCGGCGAAACAGCTTTGTGTGACCGCTCATTTTGCGCATGGCGGGCCGCACGAACTGCTCAAATGATACCATGGCGGATACAGGATTGCCGGGAAGCCCGAAGGCGGGTTTGTCGCCGATGACGCCGAAAGCAAGCGGCTGGCCGGGGCGCATCAGAACTTTCCAGAACTTCATATCGGCGCCAAGCTCCTGCAGCACGTCCTTTACATAATCGTAATCACCTACGGACACGCCGCCGGAAGAGATTATAATGTCGGCGTGCAACCCTTCAAGAAGGCGCGCGCGCAAAGCGTCTTTTGTGTCCCGGGCGATGCCGAGCATAATCGGCGTTCCGCCTGCTTCGGCAACCAGTGACATCAGGGAATAGGAATTGCTGGAAACGATCTTGCCCGGACCAAGCTTACCGTCAATGTCAACCAGCTCATCGCCCGTTGAGAGAATCGCAACGCGCGGCCGCTGATACACCGAAACCATGGCCCGCTTTATGGATGCCATGATGCCGATATGAGCAGGCCGCACAACAGTGCCGGCCGGAAAAAGCAAAGCGCCTTTTTTAATATCCTCACCGGCGCGCCTGATATTGGCGCCGGCCTTTTCCCCCTGCAGAATCGCAACTGTAGAGCCCTGCGCGGTGGTATTTTCCTGCATAATAACCGTATCGGCGCCCTGCGGAACCGGCGCCCCCGTCATGATGCGCAGGGCCTGGCCGGGCTGAAGTATTTCCCGGGAGATATATCCTGCAGGCAGGTCGCCCGTGATTTTAAGTTGAACCGGTTTGTCGGCGACGGCATCAGCTATGTCGGTATGCCGCACGGCATACCCGTCCATGGATGAATTGTCATGAGGCGGCACGTCAAGGCCCGACACAATATCCTCAGCCAGCACCCGGCCGCGCGACCCGAGTATATCGATGCGCTCTGAGCCGAGAACCCGAATTTGAGCAAGTATTGTTTCCAGAGCCTTTTCAACAGTAATCACGCAGTGTACCGCCTTGAAAGATTCTATTATATAAATGCTGTCTAAAAAAACAGAAGCGCATGTCCCCGCCGGCTTCCCGTGGAATCAAACGCTCCTGCAAAATGCCTATACGGGGTTCTGCTGCTGCACAAGCCTGCCACCCCACTGACAGGCTGCAAAACGCTCAAGCAATACTTGCTGGTTTTTATCTCCTGGCCCCCGCCGTTTTATTCGCAAAAAACTTCTCCCAGAAGATGACAACCGGGCATGCCACAAAGATGGAGGAATACGTGCCGGTGATGGTTCCCACGAGCATGGTGAAAGCAAAGTCGTGGATGACGCCGCCGCCGAATATGAACAGGGCAAGGGTTGCCATAAACACCGTGCTGACGGTAAGAATCGTTCGGCTCAGGGTCTGGTTAACGCTGATGTTGATGACCTCACGCAGCGGCTTTCTCGTCATCTTCGGCATATTTTCCCGGATACGGTCGCAAACGATGATGGTGTCGTTGACCGAATAGCCGACAATAGTCAGCAGTGCCGCAACAACTGAAAGGTCGATGGGGGTGTTGGTGATGGAGAGAGCGCCCATGGTTATAAGCACATCATGGATGAGGCCAAGAATAGCGCCGAGGCCGAACCGGAACTCAAACCGGAACCAGATATAGATGAGCATGCCGATACAGGAAAGAGCCACAGCCAGCAAAGCCTTTTGCCGCAGGTCTTTTCCCACCTTGGGGCCCACGGCCTCGGTGCGGCGGATCTCGAATTTGTCTTTGCCGAATTTGGACTCCATGGCCGCCTTGAATTCATCGGAAAACTGCTCAAGGTTTTCGACCTTGCTCTGAATATTGATCAGGTATTCCTTTTGGCCCTCATCTCCGAAATTCTGTACCGAGCCGGCCTCAATGCCCATATCCTTGATAACCTGGCGGATATCGCCGGCTGAGGCCGACTGCTCAAACCGTACCTGAAAGAGCGTGCCGCCCTTAAAATCGATGCTGTAATGGGGCCCGCCCTTTACAACCAGACAAACAATCCCGAGGAGGATGAGCGTCCAGGAAAGGGTGAGGGCGTACCAGATTTTTCCTACGAAATTTATATTTATATTCTGCTTAATGAATTCCACGAGTGCGTCCCTCTCTATATGCTTAACGTTGTAATAGCCTTTTTAGACATGAGGAAATCGATGATCACCCGCGTTACGGCAAATGAGGTAAACACATTGGCCACAAGACCGATAATCAACGTTATGGCAAATCCTTTGACCGGGCCTGTTCCGAACTGAAAAAGGAAAATGGCGGAAATGATCGTGGTGATATGCGTGTCCAGAATGGTCATGAACGCCCGGGAATAGCCCGTGTCTATGCAGGCCTTGAGCGTCTTACCAAGGCGCTTTTCCTCGCGCATGCGTTCGTGTATCAGCACGTTGGCGTCAACGGCCATGCCGATGGTGAGCACGATACCGGCAAGGCCGGGCACGGTGAGCGTGGCGCCGAAAGCCGCAAGGGCAGCCAGCAGCAGCAGAATATTGAGCAGCATCGCAAAATCCGCAACAAGACCCAGTGTACGGTAATAAAAAAGCATAAACAGGATGACTGCAACGCTGCCGATGATCATCGCCGTGATTCCCTGCTTGATCGAATCCAGACCAAGCGACGGGCCAACGGCTCGTTTTTCAAGAATTTTTACCGGTGCCGGAAGCGAGCCCGCCCTCAGCACGATGGCCAGATCGCGGGCCTCTTCCATGCCGAATCTTCCTGTTATCTGGGCATGGCCGCCAGCGATGCGGTCCTGAATGACCGGGGCGGAATAGACATTATTGTCCAGAACGATGGCCAGGCGTTTTTTGATATTTTTTTCCGTTATGCGCTCGAATGCTTTAGCGCCGCGTGCATCGAATTCCATTGAAACATAGGGCTCATTGAAGCGTGAATCGATCTGCACCTTTGCGTTCACCAGCCTGTCGCCGGTGAGCAAAGTCTTTTTCTTTAACACATACGGCGTCTTTTTTACCTCGCCGGTCTTGGGATTGACATTGCGCTCATACAGAAGCTCGCAGTCTGCCGGAATGTCGCCCTTCAGGGCATCCTCAACGCTTACGCCCTCAGCAACAAGCTTGAACTCAAGGAGCGCGGTTTTGCCGATGAGATCGATGGCGCGCTTGGGATCTGAGATGCCGGGCAGCTGAATGACGATCTGGTCTGCGCCCTGCAGCTGGATGGTGGGCTCTGCCACGCCGAACTGGTCAATGCGGTTACGGATGGTTTCAAGCGCCTGCTCGGTTGCCGTCTTTTTAAGCTGTTTTGCTTCAAGGGCATCAACCATCAGGGTAAACGTCACCCCGTCTTTGCTTTCATCAAGCTTCTGCTCTTTGAGCATGGGGAAACTTTTCTGCAGCAGCTGCCGCACTTTTTCCCGGGCGTCGGCTTCGGTTATTTTCGCCTCAATGGCGGTGCTGCTGACGCGCTTGATGGAATCAAACGGTATCTTCTCATTATAGAGTAATTCTTCAAGATCGGAGGCGTAGCGGTCAAGATTATTCTCGATAGCCTTGTCCGTGTCTACTTCAATGGCCAGGTGCATACCTCCCTGAAGGTCAAGGCCCAGCGAAATTTTGTCTTTGGGCAGGTACGGTGCCAATCCTGCCGGCACTTTGAAAAATGTCGGCAGCAGGTACACCACCGCCACAGCGATAACTGCGGCATACAGTAGCGATCGCCATTTCATGCTCTGCATCACAGAAACTCCTTATGAATAGCTTTATTTGGTTTTATCATCAGCTGGCTTTCCCTCTGTTGAGGCTTTGCCGGCGATGCTGCTTTTAGTGACCTTGATCCGCACATTCGGGGCGATCTCAAGGGTGATGATGGTGTCAGTCACGCCGGTGATTTTGCCGTAGATGCCGCCTGTGGTGACGACAGTCTCATCCCGTTTCAGTTCATTGAGCATTTCCTTCTGTTCCCGGGCCTTTTTCTGCTGGGGCCTGATAAGTAAAAAATAGAAAATGCCGAACATTAGAACCAGGGGAATGATGGCCTGCAAGCCGCTGCCCTGGCCACCGTCGGCGCCAGCGCCGGGCGCCATTGCATAAGCCGTTGATGTCAATAGAAAATACACGTCTATCTCCTTCCAAGTTTATAAAATAACAATAGAAGCTACCATAAATTAAAAAAAAAGAAACTATTTTTTTGCGGCGGCTTCCGTGTATAATGCCGGCATAAGATAGATATACGAGAAATGCCCGCATGAAGACACAGACCCGCATTACCGTGCTGCTCGCCGCCATCACCCTGTTGTTTATAGCAGGGTTTGCCATGCTCCAGCAGCATGAAACACGGCGGGAGCTGCTGCTCATCCGCAATAAGATATTTGAAAAAAATACGCTGTTTGACCGCGTGTTGCGTCTTGAAGAGGCGACACTGGAGATGTTCGCCTACGACTTTAGCACCCGCGATGACATAGTTGCGGCCGTTACCGGCCGGACACCGGCCGGGCACTTGGTCAGCGCAGCCCTCATGCCGAGCTTCAATGTGAGCGCTCTGTGGCTCTACGATGCCTCCTTCCGCCCTGTATACATCGAAAGCCCGGCGGAAATGCAGGCCTTTGATGCCATGGTTCGCCAGGGCGCTATTTCCCCAGAGCTGTTTACCATGAGCTATTTCTGCCATTTTTTTGTGATGACGCAGCAGGGGCTCATGGAGGTACGAAGTGCGCCGATACAGCCTGTCGCCGACACGGAACGATCTTCGCCTCCCAAGGGGTATCTGTTTGCCGGTCGCCTGTGGAACCGCGACTATATCCAGCAGCTTTCCCTCATCACGGAAAGCACAATTGAAATTCTGCCGCTGCCGGGCGGCGAAACGCTGGAGACTACCTATGAAGAAAAAAGCGGCGTTATCGGGTTTTATCGCGTCATTTACGGCTGGGACAAACGGCCCATAGCACAGATCCGGGTGCGCAGCGAGGCGCCCATAGCCCGCGAAATGCAGCGCACCTCGCGCAACCAGCTTATATTGCTTATTGCGTTTGTTTCGGCGGTCATACTGCTGCTGTCGGTGTTGCTGATTATCTGGGTTAATCTGCCCCTGAAGCGCATATCGGCAAGCCTGCACCAGCATGACCCCCTTCTTATAGGGCCTCTGACCGCCTCGACATCCGAGTTCGGCAACCTTGCCCGGCTGGTCCTGAACTTTTTCACGCAGCAGCAGGAACTGACGCAGGAAGTCGGGGTGCGAAAAAATGCAGAGGCGGCCCTGCGCATCGCCCTGCAGGAGTCCGAGCGAAGCGGCGCTGAAACCGCTGCGCTTCTGAAGGCCGCCCGGGCCGTGCTGTCCTATCACGACTTTGCAGGGGCCTCTCAGTCGATTCTCGCCATCTGCATACAGCTTGCCGGCGCTGCTGCCGGATTCATAGCCCATATCGTGCGGGAAGCCGGCAAAGACAATCTGCTGCGCTACGGCGCTATAATTCTTCCCGAGGGGGCTGTGTCCAGCGGGAGCATGCCCCTTGCCGGTTTGTATCGAGAGTCATTTGAAGCCCGTGCTCCGCGCTACTGCAATAACCCCCTTCCGGTCGGGCCTTTTGCGTCGTCCGGGCCCCACCTGCCAATCGATAATATGCTGTGTGCGCCCCTCATCATCGGGGGTGAGGTGCTGGCCCTGCTTGCCCTTGCCAACAAGCCCGGCGGCTTCACCGACAATGATCTCAGGATGGCCTCGGCTTTCAGTGAGCTTGCCTCCGTTGCGCTTCTCAACAGCCGCACGCTTGAGTCTCTTGAGATCAGCGAGGAGCGGTTCCGCTCCGTCGTGCAGACCGCAAGCGACGCCATCATTTCGGTCACCGGCAGCGCGCATATCGTTTTCTGGAACCGCGCTGCAGAAGCCATCTTCGGCTACACGGCAGATGAAGTGCTGGGCAGGCATGCTTCCATGCTGGTGCCCGACCTCCAGCGCTCGCAGTATACGCCGCTGGACGAACATGCCCTGCTGCAGTCAATGGATGTAAAACCGCAGGAAATGATGGGGTTGCGCAAAGACGGCAGCGAGTTTCCCATGGAGATTTCCCGTTCGGCATGGCGCTCGCGCGACGGCTTATTTTTCACTGCCATCGTGCGGGATGTTTCTCTGCGCATGGAACTTGAGCAGCTCATGAGGCTGCAGGAAAAGATGGCGTCTCTCGGTCGCGTCGCGGCAGGCATTGCCCATGAGATCAGAAACCCGCTCACCGGCATCAACTCATATATGTATTCGCTGAGAAAAGGCATCGAGGCAGGCGTTGCTGACATTCAGGAGCGCAGCCTGCTGCTAAGCATTGCCGATGAGATACAGGGGGCATCAAACAAAATTGAGGGCGTTATCCGCCGCGTCATGGATTTTGCCAAACCCGGCATGCCCAAGCTCTCGCTTATAAACATGAACCAGCCGATAGATGAGGCCCTTAAGCTTTCAGCCGCCACGTTGCGCAAAAACGGTATTATCGTGAAGCAGGAGCTTGCAGAAGGACTGCAACTGTGCCGCGCCGATCTGCAGATGATTGAGCAGGTTATGCTCAATTTAATCACCAATGCCGTGCAGGCCATGCATGCCATGACGGGCGAGAAAAATCTTGAGCTTCGCTCTTCTTCCGGTGATGGGCACATCGTGGTGACTGTGGGCGACTCCGGGCCGGGCATTCCGCCAAAGGAGCGGGCGAAGATATTTGACCCTTTCTACACGACAAAGTCGGACGGCTCTGGCATAGGCCTAAGCCTGTGCCAGCGCATTATTACCGATCACCGGGGCACGCTGACCGCTGAAACAAGCAGGTGGGGCGGGGCCGAGTTTCGCATCGAACTGCCGGTAGCTGATCCCGGCCCAAACTCAAAAAACAAAAACTCAAAATAACGAGACCTACATGCTAACCTACACTCTTTTTGTTGTCGACGATGAGGAAACAGCTCGCAATGGCATAGCGCTGGCGCTGGAGAAAGACTACTGCGTGAAGGGCTTTGCAGATGCGGAAAAAACGCTTGATGCCTTGAAGACACAGGCGCCCGATCTCATTCTTCTTGATATCGGCCTTCCGGGCATGAACGGAATCGAGGCACTGCAGGAAATAAAAAAGCTGCGCCCCGAGACCGTGGTCATCATGATCACGGCTTTTGAGGATATCGCAACCGTGGTGTCGGCCATGAAGCTCGGGGCCTATGACTATATCGTCAAGCCCGTGCATATAGAAGCCCTGCTGATCACCATCTGCAATGCACTTGAGACCGTGCGCCTGCGCAAGGAAGTGCAGCGTTTGCAGGAGCGCTACCTTGAAGAGAACATTCCCTGCTTCATCGGTGAAAGCCAGTCGATTCAAAGCGTTATGGAATTTATCAACCTTGTGGCCCGCAGCCCCGATACGCCGGTGCTCATCTGCGGGGAAACAGGCACGGGCAAGGAGCTGGTGGCTGCCGCCATTCACTATAAAAGCCCGAATTTCAAGGGGCCGTTCATTACGCTCAACTGCGCTGCCATCCCGAAGGAGCTGATCGAAAGCGAGCTTTTCGGCTATGAGAAAGGCGCTTTCAGCGGCGCCCATGAAAAGGGCAAGCGGGGCCTTGTGGAGGAGGCGGCCGGCGGCACCTTGTTTCTGGACGAGGTGGGAGACCTGAGCCTCGATGCGCAGGCAAAGCTGCTTCGCTTTCTTGAGGAGGGCGAATATTACCGCGTGGGCGGCACGCAAAAGCAGCACGTGAAGACCCGCGTTATTTCGGCCACCAATCGCGACATCGAACAGATGATTGAGGCCGACCGGTTCCGCCGCGACCTGTACTACCGCCTTGCCGTCATTAAGGTCGATGTCCCGCGCCTGAGTACGCGGCCGGAGGACATACTGCCCATAGCGCGTCATTTCATGATCGGGTTCAGCTCTAAGTTCGGCAAACAGTTTAACGGCATCGCGCCGGATGCCGAGCATGCGCTGCTCAACCGCGACTGGAAGGGCAATGTTCGTGAGCTGCGCAATGTGATCGAGCGGGGCGTGCTCATCGGTCGCGGGCCGCTGCTTGCGCTGGAAAATATTCTGCAGGAAACCCCCCAGGCAAAAACGCCGTCTTTAGCGCCTGCTTCTGTTTCCGGCGTGCCAACCTTAACGTCATCCGGCTTTGACCTTCCTGCTGCGCTCAAGGCCATAGAAAAGAATTACTTTGACGATGCCCTGAGCTTGTCCGGGGGGAAAGAAAGCGAAGCCGCGCGGCTTTTAAATCTCAATTACTATACATTCCGGCACCGGAGGAAAAAACTGTATGATGAATAATAAAGTCGCCTGGAAGCCCGGCACCATGATCTATCCGGCACCGACTGTTATGGTCAGCTGCGGCAACCTGCAGACCGGCTATAATATAATCACCATCGCCTGGACCGGCACGGTCTGCTCAGACCCGCCTATGTGTACCATTTCGATCCGGCCCGAGCGGTACTCCCACGACATCATCAAGAAGACAGGCGAGTTCGTCATCAACCTCACAACCGTTGCCCTTGCCCGCGCCACGGACTGGTGCGGCGTGAAGTCGGGCCGCGATTTCGACAAGTTTAAGGAAATGGGCCTCACGCCCGCGCCGGCACAAAAGGTAAAAGCCCCTCTTATCAAGGAGTCGCCCCTCAACATCGAGTGCAGGGTGATCGACATAAGGCCCCTGGGCTCCCATGATATGTTTCTTGCCGAGGTTGTGGCAATCAATGCCGATGAAAGTCTCATCAACACTGCAACCGGTGCGTTTAAGCTCGCAGAGGCGGGGCCGATCTGCTACCTGCATGGCAACTATTTTAAGCTGGGCAAACTGCTCGGGAAATTCGGCTGGTCTGTTGAGAAGCGCCCTGCGGCAAAAAAAAGAAAAAATCCCGGGCAGAAAAGGTGATATGAATGCGCTCTATGCAGCGGCACTTGATATGGACTATTTTTGTTGTTAGCTTACTCCTGCTGATGGGGGAAGCATCTATAGCTATAGCTTCCGAAAACACACCATTGCGGCCGGGAGAGAAGCTGCAGTATAAGGTGTACTGGGCCATGATAGAGGCTGCGGATGTGACACTTGAAATTCTGCCGATGGAAAAATTAAGCGGCACGCCAGCCTTACATTTTGCCATGACGGCTGCAACTTCTCCGCTGGTTGAAAATATCTACCCGGTCCATGATCGCATTGACTCCTATGCCGATGCTGCAATGAATCATGCGCTGCAGTATAAGGAGAAAAAACAAACGCGAAAAATAAAGGATGTGGAAATCGCGTTCGACTGGCAAAAGCAGACGGTGATCTACAGCAAGAAGGGCAAAAAAAAAGCGCCGGTGACTCTTATGCCCGGCGCCTTTGATCCGCTGTCAATTTTTTATTTTTTCCGCACGCATGAGCTAAAAGAAAATATGGAAATTTCACGGCCTGTCTCCGATGGGAAAGTTTGTGTCATCGGCAAAGCGCATGTGCGCTCACGACAAAAGGTGCAGGTGGCGGGCCGGGAATATGATACCTACCTGGTAGAGCCGGAGCTTGGGAAGCTTGGCGGGGTGTTTGAAAAAAATCCTAATGCCAAACTGCAGATATGGGTTACGACCGACAAGCAAAGACTGCCGGTTATGATTAAAAGCGAGGTGGCGGTTGGCAGTTTCACAGCAGAGCTTGTCGGGATAGAATACAGATAAATTCACGCAGAGGGGGTGGCTGGACATCCGACACTGAGGGCATCATGCCATAATGGGGAAATGAGATGAAAGAAGCGGAATACATTTATACAAAAGCACCTGAAAAATCAGGGGCTTTTATACTTCCCAGCATGTCGCTGGATTCTTAAAAAGTGGAGCTGAACGGGATCGAACCGTCGGCCTCTTGAATGCCATTCAAGCGCTCTCCCAGCTGAGCTACAGCCCCACGGAGGTCTTTTTATGTCTTATCTTTATATACAAAATATGCGTCATTGTCAAAAAGAAAATAAGGCATTGTCATTTAAGCAATTAACATTGAAGTGCGTGAGAAAGGGGCGCTAAAGAGAGAAAGTGACGATGAAGACATCGGTGGATAAAAAAACCTAGGGACAACGTGCAGGTCAAATCATAAAGCAATCGATTTTTCAACCGCTATCGGCTCGCGTCGGCCATAACCTTCTCGACGATAGCTGCTATTTTTCTCATATCTCTCTCCGTCAGGGTCGGATGGACCAAGAACATCAGGCTAGTCTCCCCAAGCTCACGTGCCACGGGCAGACGCTGGGCAGGACGCAGGCCGTTGCCGTCAAAGGCCTTTTCCTGATACACTTCGCTGCAGCTCCCGCTGAAGCAGGGCGCGCCCTCGACCGTCACGGCGTTCATAATCCGGTTCCGGTCCCATCCCGCCTTCAGCCGCTCCGGCCGAACAAAAACATAGTACTTATAATAGGCGTGCAGGACATTCTCAGGCGGCACCGTTACCCGCAGCCCCGCAATCCTCGCAAACGACTCTGTCAGGATTGCCGCGTTGCGCTGCCGGGAAGCCACCCAGTCCGGCAGCTTCTTTAACTGCCGCCGGCCGATCGCCGCCTGCATCTCCGTCATCCGCCAGTTCGTTCCGAAGGATTCATGCAGCCACCGGAATCCGGGCTGATGCTCACGTCGATAGACTGCATCATAGCTTTTCCCGTGGTCCTTGAACGCCCAGGCCTTTTCCCAGAGGGCGTCATCATCCGTCAAGAGCATGCCCCCTTCGCCGCCCGTTGTCATGATCTTGTCCTGGCAGAAAGAAAAGGCCGCCAGATGTCCCATGCTGCCCGTCATGCGCGGATAGAGGCGAACGCCTCCCCGTTCGATGGGCGCGCCCACGTGCGCAGACTTCACCGGCACCGGCATCCGACTATAATAGACGGCTCCATGGCACTGTGCACAATCCTCGATCACCTTCAGACCATATTGCCCCGCAACCTCCATGATCGGGTCCATGTCGCACGGCCAACCAGCCAGATGCACGGTGATAATCGCCCGTGTCCGGGATGTTATCAAGTTCCGGATTGATTCGGCGGTAATATTCTGGCTCTCCGGATCAACGTCGGCAAAAACCGTTTTCGCCCCCTGCAGCGCCACACAGGCCGCCGAAGCGATAAAAGTTCTCGGGGTGACGATCACTTCATCCCCCTGACCGATGCCCAGAACCTGGAGCGCCAACTCCAGCGCCACCGACCCGTTCGTCAGAGCGATGGCATGCCGGACTCCGCAGAAGACGGCAAATTCCTCCTGAAACTTCTCCACTTCTTTGCCAGTCCACTGGTTGATTTTGCCGGACTTCAAAACAGCGGCAGCGGCGAAGACTTCGTCATCATCAAAATGCGGCCAGGCGGCCTTCGGGGGCAGACTTTCAGGAGGAAGCCAGCCATCCTGGTGGGAGATCAGCGTCAGCTCGCGGACAATCTGCTCGATCCGGGGATCGTAGCCTTCGGCATGGATGAGATAATACTGTCTAAAAAAGGCTATCAAAAACAACCGGTTGGCGAGAATCAGCACAAAAATGAAAAACCACGCCGACAAAATCGTACTGAGGGGCATGAAGGTTTTCATTAGGTACATGCTCAGGGAAAATAGAAAAAAAGCCGTGCCCACCGCCTTGAGGACTCCGAAAATCCGATCTATATAAGGCTTGTTCCGGGAGGCCAGGTAAAGCCCGTTAATAGCATAGGCGAAAAAGCAACAGGCCGTTAGCATAGGGGCGTTTGCCAACCAGACATGAATAAACATATCATGAAAATAAGCCTGCGACGTCGATGTCCAGGTAAGAACCCGAATCCCAACCGTGGTGAGCATCCCCAGGAACAACCCAAGGTTGCTCAAAAACAGGTCCATCGCCACCCGCACGAAGAACCCTCTCGGAGTAAAATCCGTCTGCAACCGATTTGTCAACCATGCGGGGAATTTCATGACGATAGCGAACCTCTAATGTTGCTGCCACACTGGCGTTGCACGGATGCTAACACATCAACATCTTTAAGCGAGGCAGCTTCGATACAATCATCCGGTTTGGGAATACCCACATACAGTGAGCCGACCCGCCGGACGCAAATAGATGGCAAGCATCCGGGAATAGCTGGGGCAATACAATCTTTTATTGGATTATCTACAATGTACACGCTGTCATTACCGGGTAATGATCATTGAACTTTATTCTTTTCAATGCTTCAAAATTTATTTAGCTGGAGTCCGGACCGAGATGAGCCGTCACGATACTTGTCTCGAAATATCTTTCTAAAAGTATAGCCTCCCCCCAACCCGGCATTGATTTTAAAAACCTGAACGCTGTCGTCATTCCTCTTGAAACCCTGAAAACAGCTGCACACACTGATTCAGTTAAGAGTTCTGATAAATAAGAATCCTGGTTCTATTTTTCTTAGTCAGCCTGCTTTTTAGGCCACCCGAGGGCTCATCGGTAATTCAAATGTTTACCAGTCAGTTTTCTTGTACATTCACTGCTTCTGTACTGGAGGCTCCGATCTATCTCCCCCTTCATCGCCTCTTCTTCAAAAACTACCTGCCGGTAGTTGCCACGCCGGGTAACGTGGCGGTAAAAACAAGGACTAACGATTCATGCTTTCCGCAGTATTATGTTAATTGTATGCCCGCAGTGCAAGCTGTGTCAACCATAAAAAGCGCGCTTAAAGCCCCGCTATTTTCCTGCAAGGCTTTTTTGTTCGCGCCCCTTGCGGCAGGCATGGATTTCTCAAATTACATGCAGGCTTCAAAGTGCCATCAGAAGCAGCATAGCCATATCCAGGGGTTTGTTCGTCTGTGTAATATGCTAATGGCGACAATGATTCTTGCCGAAGCAAATGCTGGAATGCTGCTTTCTGCCTGTATGCAGCACGAGCGAAAAAAATCCCTATAAAGCATTTCAATCAAGCTGAAATTCTTCGCGCCAGTTTTTCTCTTCATTACAGGCAGGCTGCTCGTTTTTTTTAAACAAATAATCCCCGAGCACCAGATAGTCCATTTCAGTGCGCATAAAGCAGCGATATGCATCTTCCGGGGTGCACACAATCGGCTCGCCTCGCACGTTAAAACTCGTATTGACAAGCATGCCGTAGCCGGTCTTTTTCTTAAATGCCTTCAGCAGCTCCCAGAAGCGCTCATTGGTCGATTTGTTAATGCTCTGAATACGCGCTGAGTAGTCGATATGGGTGATAGCGGGCACATCGGACCGGAGATGATACAGGCGGTCATACATCGTAAGCTGATCATAGTTAGGCGGCAGCGTGGTCCTTCGGTCTTCCCGAACCGGCGCTACAAAAAGCATATACGGAGACGGCCTGTCCAGATCAAAGTACGTGGCGATTTCCTCTTCCATAACAGCCGGAGCAAAAGGCCTGAACCCTTCACGGTACTTGATTTTTAAATTCAACTTCTTCTGCATATCCGGCAGACACGGGCTTCCCAGTATGCTTCTGTTGCCCAGGGCGCGAGGTCCATACTCCATACGGCCCTGCAGCCATCCGACGACATTGCCCTGCGCAATAAGCTCGGCCACAGCATCACACAGCTCAGTAAAACCAGCATAATAATGAAGCGGCGCCTTATGCCGCCGTGACATATGCTCAATATCCCGGGCGCTATATTCCGGTCCAAGATAAGAGCCCTTCATTGAGTCCTGACCAGGGGTAACCGTGCGCTGCCGGTCCTGGCCTATATAATAAGCAGCATAGGCAGCCCCGACCGCACCACCGGCATCCCCTGCCGCAGGCTGAATCCAGATATCCTTAAATGTACCGCGGCGCAGCAATTTGCCGTTTGCAACGCAGTTAAGGGCCACACCGCCAGCCATGACAAGATACTGGCTTCCCGTCAGTTTCTTTGCCGTATCAGCAAGCAGAAATATAACCTCTTCCGTTATCTGCTGGGCTGCAAGCGCAAAGTCCATGTATGGCTGCGTCAACCCGGCTTCAGACGCCCGCAACGGAAGTCCGAACAGTTGCTTCCACTTGTCTTCATGACACATGGTAAGGCCGGCTGCAAAATTAAAATAATCCATATTCAAGAGCAGGGAGCCATCTGCCCTTATATCTATCAGATTATCAAGCATCTTCTGCCTGAACCGCTTTGTATCTTCGGAATGAGCAAGACCATAGGGGGCAAGCCCCATAAGCTTATATTCGCCGCTGTTTACCTTGAATCCGCAGTAATATGTCACTGCGGAGTAAAAAAGGCCCAGCGAATGAGGGAAATCCAGCTCCCGATACATCTCTATTGTATTGCCTCTGCCGTGGCCTATGGTCGTGGTTGCCCACTCCCCCACGCCGTCAATTGTTAAAATAGCCGCCTCTTCAAACGGGGATGGATAAAAGGCGCTGGCAGCATGGGAGAGGTGATGTTCAGGAAACAGAAACCGGGGACTGCCGGAGCCGATTGCCAAAAGCTCATCCTTGAGCATTTTGCGCATGAAAAGCTTTTCTTTAATCCACACCGGCATTGCCGAAAGAAAACTTCGCAACCCCCGGGGCGCCAATCCGTGATAGGTTTCAAGGAGCCGTTCGAACTTCAGGTAGGGCTTATCATAAAATGCAATACTGTCTACATCATGAAGAGTAATGCCTGCCTCTTCAAGCACATAGCGTGCCGCATGGGCAGGGAATGCGCTGTCATGCTTTTTGCGGGTAAAGCGCTCTTCATGGGCAGCGGCAACAATAGTGCCGTCAAGCAGCAGGGCTGCGGCGCTATCATGATAAAACGCCGATAGCCCCAGTATCACATCTGACATACCGCAACCTGTTTTAAAAAAGTGTATAGATAAATGGCGCAACCGCTGAGCCGCTGGTAAGAAGAATCAGGGCGCCAAACAGCAGCAATGTCAAAATAATGGGCAGAAGCCAGAATTTTCTCCGGGTTTTTAAAAAACCCCATAAATCCTTTAAGAAGTCCATGCAGTCTTCCTTAGTATGGATGATGGATATCGCTTGCTGCAAACCTGTGATTGCGCTCTCTAAATACAGAAGCGCTGTCTTTTTTCCACTTTTTCAGCTGTAAAGAATCCTTGCCCAGCATTCTTCGTATCATGCCAACAGGTGTTACTATAAGAAAAAAAAGGATGCTGAGCAGGATCTTCGACATTACCGCACCCAGCATCTGGGATAATCCAAACCAGAGTTTTGCTGCCGGCCTGAACATGGTCGGCACTGTCATCGTGACCAGCAGAAGCACGATGGCACAAACGATACAATACTGCTTATGGCCCAAATAGCCTATCAAGATACAGATAAGGGTCATTGCCATTCCGGTATCTTTGGCCTGATCCCTGGTTGTATGCTTTGGAATAAACCCTTCAATTTTCTTCAGGACAACATCAATCATGGGGCTGCTTTCCGGCAATATCTTTCATGCAATATGTATTTAAAAGGTGATTATCAAAAGCATTTTCACATACCCTGCTTTTTATCGGCGGGCTCGTCCCGGGTTTTTCGAAAATGCAATGAGCAAATATGGTTATCTCCAAAGATGAACCTAACCCTGGATTCCGGATCCCCGCTCCCCGATCATGTCGAGGACAAGCTTCGCGGGGATGACAGTTTGAAAAATAAAAAAACCATGTCATTCCCGTCCCCGCCTTCGCGAGGATAAACTGCGGCGGGAATCCAGTTGGCTGCATGCATTCCCCTTCTGCCCGCAGTTTCAGCTTTTGAGATCACCAGACAAACAAATTAGCGGCGTTGCAAAAGTCATTTTTATATTGTAGGCTATACACTGTTTTGCTACTATGAGCAATATATTCATACACGCCAGACCGCCGTGTAGAAAAAAAGCCCTTTAGATAAAAAAACGGGAAAAACACATAAGGGGCTAATTTCGTTTCGACCGCCTTTTTGCTGTTTTGATATAAGCTGTTTGCACGGCTGTATTCCAAATATCCTTACGCGTTCTCACGGATCAACCTTTCCGCATTACCAGTTAACGACACTTTTTTTCTGAAGAAAGGTCTGCGCTATGCGGGTATTTCAAAAGATTATTTTATGGCTCGTTATCCTTGCATGTATCTTTGCCTCAGGGGAGCTTTTTCTGCGGGTAATCTGGACCAATCCCTATCACGGCTTTTTAGATCGTTTTCTTGTGTTATCTGAACCAAAACCCAATACTGATCTGATCTTTAACTGGCCCTGGGGTCCGATTCGCTATCGGGTTGATTCTCACGGATTTATCAATCCCTCATTAATTTACGACAACCCCGATTTTACCATTGCGTTTCTTGGCGGATCTACTACCGAATGTATGGCGGTCGACGAAAACAAACGTTTTGCTTATTTGGTCGGCAAGAGACTCTCTGAGCGATTCAACAAGCGGATCAATTCTTTGAACTGCGGTCTTTCAGGAGCCAACACGCAGCACATGTTGAGCATACTGCTCAATAAAGTGCGCTTTTACAAGCCTCAAGTCTGCGTCATGATGCTGGCTTTAAACGATATGGGGACTTTGTTTCGGCGTACATCATATGCACATTTTAATGTCATCGAAACAACCCATATAACGGCTGTCACGCTACTGAATTACCTGGCGTCGCGCAGTCATTTTTTCGGCCTCATCCGCAAAACATATATGGATTATGCGCAGACACAACAAAATGAAAAGATCACGGGCGACATAAAGATATGTGATGCCCCCAACATGCCTCCGACAGCCCAATGTAACGGCTATTGTGAAGAATTTAAAAAAAATTTGCGGTTATTTATCCACATATGCCGGGATAGCGGCATCACGCCTGTGCTGATGACTGAAGCCGCAAATTGGCGGACCAAAAACGGCAATTTCGCACAGGCTGTTCTTGACGACGAGAGCATTGATTGTTTTGCATCTTTTAATGATGCGATACGGACTGTTGCTCGTGAGATGAATGTGGTGTTGATTGATATGCAGGCGGGTTTGTCAAACCATGAAGATTTTTTTTACGATGGATTACACTATACTGCCGCCGGCTCTGAAAAGGCTGCTGAGTTTATCGTTGAGAATCTGGTCTCCTCAAGCATTGTGTCTTTTCCTCAATAATGGGGCCGGAGGCATTAAGTTGTTGAACGCTGTCGAAGGGGCACTAGCCGCGCTTTAGAAAAAAGTGCGCCGCCCACTAGAAGTTGATGAGGTGTTGAGGCGGGTAGACAGGATTTTCCCGATACTACAGGTTGAGGTTTATTAGCTCTGCTTACCGCCTGGTTTCCCGGTGGCACCACAGTATTTCAACCATGGATCTTTTTGCCCCGAACCTCAAAGAACCAGCCCTTTGCAGCAAGTAAAATTGATTTCCTCTGAGATTCTCAATTATGGAAAAATTTTTAAGCCGGAAGGCCCATATCCTTTTTGCTGAAGCCACTGCGCAACCATACGTGTAAAAATCTGCGCCCCCTGTTCATTCAAGTGTGCGGGATCGGTATAAAGAGCGGCATCTTGAAATCGAGCAGTATTTTCCTGGTTGATTGACAGATACGGCACACCCTCTTCGTCGGCCAGGGCTTCGAGAATTTTAAAAAGAGGCTTTTGCCCGGGATCTATTCTTCCAACGGAACGCCACCGGGGGGAATTTACTATCACAGCAGGAACGCCTGCAGATTTTGCCTGATGGAGGGTAGCACGCAGGAGGCCCACAAGGTATGCATCTGCGTGTTCCCCTGCCTCCAAATTGTCCTCGGAAATAATCAGTGCAGGATTTAACACCCGGCGCAAAGGCTCAAAGCCTGAAATTGTCTTGTCCTGAGCGTGCAGATTTCTCAGTATTGCAAAAGGCCTGCTGTTAAAGCGGAATAAGTGAAAAAGGTACTTGCAGGGCTCAAAAAAGCTTCGATTATATATCAACTCGCGAATCACCTCCGACTCATCCATAAAAGGGGCCAGAATAGTGATCCGGTCACGCTTGTCCTTAGAAGCGACAAGAGTTCTGGCATCCACATTGAAAATGAGGAGGCCCGGCTTGTAATCGCGCAGAATCAAGTCTGTTATCCCTCGTATATACGGCATGCCCTGACCGTTCACACCTGCATTATACACCCGCATTTTCAGGGTATCCTGAAGTATTACCGGATCGTAATGGTGCATGGCGCGGGAATCACCAACAATAAGCGCTTCAGCTTTTATGCTCCTTATTTTATTAATAAAACCGCCGGTCTCCCCGGTTTCTGTTTTATGAAAGGCATTGGACAAAAGGGCATAGAGCGCCCTGTCGCCTGCCAAAAGCAGCACGAGAAATATCATCAGCCGCAGGAAATACTTTTTTAGCACACTGCCTTCATGCGTTAAAATTGAAAGTAGATAAACTGAGAACCGCCATCGACGCCAAAGAGAACTATTGAAAGCGCCAGGGCATAGTATGCCGCCCATCGCAAGGGAAGCGGCCACTGTTCAGGAGAAGCATGCTTCGGACTTAGCCTTTGCAGCAGTTCCACGCACACAAGGACCACGATGCCCAAAAAGCCATGAAAAAGAGAAAGCGGGTCAATAAAAAGATTGGGCCACCCGCTGAAAAAATGTGTCACGATATACACGGCATCATGAACTGAATTGGCCCGAAAAAAAATCCATAAAAACGCAACGAGATTGAAGGTAAAAACTACCCGCATAGTGCTTACAACTCCTGAGGGTATCTGAAGGCGCTGATACACGGCATCCCGGAAGTTCAGTGTCAGCCTTGAAAGGCACAGACAGCAGCCATGCAGCACGCCCCATATAATGAATGTCCACGATGCTCCATGCCATAGCCCGCACACTGCCATGGTGACCAGCAGATTAACATAAATCCCCCCCCCGCCCTTACGGCTGCCTCCCATGGGGATATACAAATAGTCGCGGAACCAGGTTGAAAGAGATATGTGCCACCTGCGCCAGAAATCAGTAATTGTTGTTGAAAAATAGGGAAGGTTAAAATTCTGCACCAAGTCAAAGCCAAGAATTTTTGCGCAGCCGATTGCCATGTCTGAATAGCCTGAAAAATCACAATATATCTGAAGGGTATAAAAGTAGGCGGCTACAATATAGCTTGGGCCGGTGTGGTAAGGCACATTATTGAAAATACTATCGGCGTAAATGGCAAGCCTGTCTGCGATAACTACTTTTTTAAACAGCCCCCAGAGCATAATGCGCGCCCCCAAACATATGCGCGGCATGTCAATGCTGTGCCTGGCATGAAGCTGAGGGATAAGACTGACAGCCCTGTCAATAGGCCCTGCAAGGAGCGAAGGGAAAAAGGAAACGTAGAGCGCAAAAACGCAAAAATTTCTCTCCGCCTCCATTTTGCCGCGATATACATCAATCAGGCAGCTGATTGTCCGGAAAGTGAAAAAAGAAATACCAACCGGAAGCAAAATATTAAAGGTTGGCGCCTCGACAGCAATAGCAAAAAATTTTAAAATTGCCTGGATGGATGTGGCAAAAAAGGCCAGGTACTTAAAAACAAAAAGCAGGCCTATATTAAAAAAAAGACTGCTGATAAACAGCAGCCTTTTTTTCTTTTTTGAAGGAGCTTTTTCTATAAGCAGTGCAAATCCATAGCTTGCGGCAGTTGAAAACAGGAGCAATAGAGCATATCCAGCATTCCAGAACATGTAAAAAAAATAGCTCGATGCCAGAAGGAACAGATTGCGGAATCTATACGGCAGGGCAAAATAACAAAGTGTCAGGCTGCCAAAAAAAATAAAAAAGTTAACAGAATTAAACAGCATATACAGGCATCCATACCATTATGATGTGGCGGGGTTTTTCAATAACCCCCTTTCCGCTTGTTTACGATTCTTGTTCCCATTCCATTTTATTTGTGCTTTTCTTGGAAGCTCTTTAAAGGGGAGGAGCCCCTCCGTCCTTCATTTCTCCGAACCCCAAACTGTATTTGCTCTATCCTCCGACATCCGCGCTCTAACCGCCTGACACCCCGGCCTTAAAAAATCTTCCGGATAAGCTGAATCACCTGATCCTGTTGGGATTCGGTCATTTGCGTTCCAGAGGGCAGGCACACACCCCGCTTAAACAAATTTTCGGCTATACTTCCCGCATCCAGCTGCGAGTAAAACGGGCAGCCCACAAATATCGGCTGCAGATGCATAGGCTTCCACACAGGACGCGATTCGATATTGTGGCCCTCCAGGGCATCTATTATAGCATCCGGGCTCACTGCGGATCCGCTCTTCAGGGTAATGACCGTGAGCCAGTCATTTGAATGGCATCCATCAATGCAGGGCATGAACTCAATATCGGCAATATCGCCGAAGGCCTCCCGATATCTGCTATGAATCTTCCGTTTTTGCTGAACCCGGTCTCGCAGCACCCGCAACTGCCCGCGGCCGATGCCTGCCAGCACATTTGACATGCGGTAGTTGTAACCGATCTGGCTATGTTCATAATGTCGGCCCGGGTCGCGGGACTGGGATGCCCAAAAGCGCATTGTGCGCAGGGCGTCAACATCGTTTGCAACCGCCATGCCCCCGCCCGAGGTGGTGATGATCTTATTGCCGTTAAACGAAAATATGCCGAACCTTCCGAAAGAGCCGCACCAGCGGCCCTTGTAGGTCGAGCCCAGGGCTTCGGCAGCATCCTCTATAACGGGTATGCCGGCGAGGTCAAGTATCGGTAACAGGCGATCATAGTCGGCGCTGCGACCGTAGAGCTCGACAACAACGGCAGCCTTTGGTTTAATGCCTTTTTTGTTCAGGTCGCTGATTGCTTTTTCAAGTGCGGCAGGAGACATATTCCAGGACTCGGCATCCGCATCAACAAAAACAGGTATAGCCTTTTCATAGACAATCGGATTGCAGCTGGCCGAAAAAGTAAAAGTCGAGCACAGCACATGATCGCCGGGGCCCACGCCCAGATATTTCAGCGACAGGTGTATTGCCGCAGTGCCCGATGAGAGGGCCACACCACCGGCCATGCCCGCCATGTCCGAGAGCTCTTTTTCAAATGCATCAACATTGGGCCCCAGTGGCGCGATCCAATTGCTCGCGAAAGCCTCCTGGATAAACTGCTGCTCCTGCCCGCCCATGTGGGGAGGGGAAAGGTAGATGCGCTTGTTCATTGTCCTCCTTGTTTGATGATCCGTGCCGGAGTACCGACTGCGGTACAGTTTGACGGAAGATCGCCTGTGACCGTAGCCCCGGCGCCGACTACGGTATTGCTGCCGATTCTCAGATTAGGGATAATGGTTGCCCCTGCGCCGATCAGTGTGCCGCTGCCGACAACCACATTGCCGCACAGGGTAGAGCCGGGGGCAATGTGCACTGCCTCGCCGATAGTGCAGTCGTGATCGACACTGGCCCGCGTGTTGACAATAGCATTCCCGCCAATGCGGGTGCCGGAGTTGATGATGGCCCCTGGCATGACTACGCTGCCGCGTCCCATACAAACGTCCCGACCGATCTGGGCCGAAGGGTGAATAGCGCTGACCAGCTCACAGCCATGAGCAGTCAACCATGCGGCAACACGATCCCGGGTGCTGTTGCTGCCGATGGTGACAATGCCCTGCCTGATGTCGCCGGTAAGCAACTCGTCCCGACCCCCGATGATCCGGTAGTTATAGAGATCGGAGCCTTTCAAGCCGATATTATCATCTGCAAGAAAAGCCACCCTGTAGGCGCCCTGCTTTTCGATGATATCGATCACCACTTTGGAATGTCCGCTGGCGCCGAACATAAAAATAGGCTTCAGTTCATTATTCATGCTGTACCGCCTTTAAATTTTTCCATCGTCGCCTGACCCTGCTGGCTGATCCCCTCGCGCTTGAAAACTTTTATGAAGGTCATCCAGAGTATTTTCATATCGAGCCAAAAGGATTGATTATCGACATACCACACATCCAGACTGAACTTATCTTCCCAACTGATTGCATTGCGACCGTTAACCTGCGCCCAGCCGGTGATGCCGGGCCGCACCTCATGCCGCCGCGCCTGCTCCCGTGAGTAGAGCGGCAGATATTCCATCAGCAGCGGCCGCGGTCCAACCAGGCTCATATCCCCCCTGAGCACGTTAAACAGCTCAGGGAGTTCATCCAGGCTTGTGCTGCGAAAAAATTTCCCAAGAGGTATTAGCCGCCTATCGTCGGGGAGCAGGTTGCCATCCGCATCCTGCTCATCGGTCATAGTGCGAAACTTGAACATGCTGAACGGCTTGCCGTGCAGTCCGGGTCGCGTTTGAACAAAAAAGATCGGCGAACCGAGCCTTATGCGGACCATCAAAGACAATAAGACAAGAAGTGGCGCCAACAGCAGCGATAAACCCGATGCGATGTTCAGGTCGAACAGACGCTTCATCGTGAAGACACCGGTATGGCCATAAATTGTTTTGACAAGTTAACCATGTGAAAATCGGGTTAGATTAAAACAGCTTGCAATACTCAAGAGCCACTTTGTCGTACGGACGATTTTTCAAAAGCCATTCCTTACCTTTTTTTCCCATTAATTCCAATTGATCTATCGGCAACTGCTCATATTCGGCTATGGCCTGTTTGAACGCTGAAGTATTTTCTGCAGGGATAAAAACACCACATTTGGCCTCATTGATCATGGATGGATAGCCACTGTAAGATGCAATAATCGGTTTGCCGGCCATCATATAATCAATCATCTTGTTCAACGATAATCCATATCGCCACACTTTGGAATTCAGAGCACTGAAGTAAAGAACCTGGCAGTGGCTAAGCACTGTTTGAACTTGAGATTTTTTCACTTTTGGTGCGAAGGTGATATTCTGCAGTCCCCTTACTCTTACTTTGTATTCATTTAATAAATCACCATCGCCTAATAAAAGAAAATGGACGCGCGGGTTGTCCTTCATTTCCATGGCGCATTCAATCAATGTGTCCAAGGCATTGGTTATCCCGATGGTCCCCGCATAACCAATAATAAATTTGTTTTTGGGAATATAGCAGTCCTCATATCCTTCCGGCAACGATTCCTGATTATTATACAAAGCAGGGTTATATCCCATAGGAATACAATGGCAATTAAAATTTTTACCTGTTACTTCCTTGACGTGTTCAGATAAATTAGGCATGGTTCCAACGATGATATCGGAAATATTATAGCCAAATTTTTCCACCCAGGCCAGAAGCATGACAAATGGATTCCTGGGGCTAAAGCCGCCTTCTTCTATAATGGTCAGTGGCCATATATCTCGAATCTCAAATATTAGCTTGCAGCCAAAACGCTTTTTAAGCCAAAATCCATTCAAGATAGTCAGTAGCGATAAAGAAGAAACAATAACGATATCAGGTCGGGCAATCATATCTTTTGGCATGAACCAGAGCTTGATCTCAAAATCGATCCAGCTCAATATCCTTCTGAACGAGGTAGAGCCCTTGTATTTGATAGTTTTTATCCACCAGGTATCGATGCCATCTATGCTTTCGTGAGTATAAATAGACTGAAAAGCAGGTATTTTAGCCAAGTGATTGGAATCGGAGCAAATCACTACAGTGCTCCAGCCAAGCAGGTTAAACTCACCGGCAAGATAAAAATGGCGTGATCCAGCCCCATACTTTAAAGGGCCTGCGTACTTAGAAATATACCAGACTGCTTTTTGCATTTTTCCTCGGCTGTCATCAACTGTATAGCTTTGGTATGCTATTTATTTGTTTAATTATTGACGGAAAATCAAGGTTGAGTATATCTGTATACCATTTAATGGAAGCATATCTCGGTCGATTCTCCAGCATGACAAGACGCATTCCCTCTTCTCGACTCATCATTCCTTCACGAATTTGATTGCTGCGGAATGTATCGTACTCTGAAAATCCGGCAACAGTGTAATAGATATAATTATAGAAGGGGGCTGTTCCATCTCCGATCCGCCAGGTGGTTTGGGTGTCTATGGCGGTTTCCCATTGGTATTCTTCACGGACAAGTTTCTCGATCTCGTTTTCATCCCATCGGTAGTAATCAAATAAATGGTAATAATCGCGATGCGGCACAATGGATCTGGCTATAAATGAACCTATCGTGTCCCACACGGAACTATTCAAGTAGCGCGGGTTGTCCCGTATGATTTTCTGCATATTGAAAAACAATCGCGTCTGCCTTTTGGCTGAAAGCGAATAAATTCTCTTTTTATGGTGATCCGGGGGAACGCCAAGAAAACCGACTTTGAATTCTGTATTTTCCAGGGGGTTGATTCCCCAGACATTGAGGCGTAGCCCGTTCTGTTTCTTAATCTTATCAGTATAATAAAAAAAATACTTGTCGCCTGCCATGAACAATGGCACCATTCCAAGGTGTGGTTTTTCAAGCCATGCCAGGATGTTCTTCCGTATGTTTTCGCGTTTCCAGGCAATGTCGGCAGAAACGATAATATTCTCCACACCAAGCTTTCCGCAAACCCGTGCAATATTTCGCCTTGCAAGGTCGTTCACCATTCCCCAATCATAGGTAAAGGCGAGGGGGTTAAGCTTCAAAACAGTTTTTGCGAAATGCAGGGTGAAGGTACTGTCCCGTCCTCCGCTATAGGGAATAATACAGTCGTAACCGCCATCGGATCGACGATAGGGTTTGACAAGATCAAAGAGTTCTTCGCTGGGCTTGGGCTTATTCTTGACAATATAATTATTACAATAATTGCAGACACCCTGCTCATCATATTCGATAAAAGGGAATGTTTCCGGCAAAAGACATCTGGTACACCTTCGAAGAGACTCAATGCGGTCGATATTGAACTCTAAAAGAGCTGCCTCTGATAAGGCTTTGGGATGTGCTGCAATTCTGGCGGGATCCAGGACCAATTCTCTTTGAGGCCGTCCATCTGAGACAGATTGCACCACAATCCGGCAGGGCATGTCTCGGTTGGAATGTACTGTGGATCTTCTGTCCTCAGATGAAAAAGAAAACTCCTGCAGCCGGAAGTGTTCTAAATCAAACACAAACCCCTTACCCGGAGCGACCTGACGTATCCAAAATTTTTCATTCGTATCTAAATGCATCGCCTGGGCCAATCTTCTCAGAAAATATTCTTCTGAAGCAAAGGCAAAAAATCCGCTCTCATCGGTCAAAACATACAAAGAACCGTTGTTGGTAGCTATCGCAAGCTTGTTAAGGTCATCAAAAAAAAATGCTGCCGCAACAGTGCCAAAGATTTCTTTTACCGTTTTTGAAATTGCTGTTGCGACATCCCAGCCGGCCCGGATATGCGCCCTGATCAAAGCCAGCATAACCTCTGTGTCAATATCACAGGTCTTCTGCATCTCAGGATGATGCGACCAGAGCTCGTCCTCGTTCACAATAATGCCGTTATGAATCCCGATCACACCGTCTTTGACAACCGGTTGATTATTTGCATCATTGAGCTGTGATCCGTTTGTGACGAGTCGTGAATGCCCCATCACTGCAAATATGTTTTGCGGCCCTATCGTTTGATTGCTGCAAGATGACTCGGCCAAGTGATCGGTTAGAGCCCCGACCTCCTTCCTTTTCAAGAGACAGCTGAGATATACAGGCCCTTTGAAAACCAGGAATTCCTTTTCCGGCTCATTCCTAAATACAAGTCCCGATGAATCTCTGCCCCGTGATTCCGAAAGTTGAGCGAGTATCCTTAAAGATTTTTTTATAAAAGCGTGTTCATAGCCCGCATCTTTATGAACGACTAATCCGAATATGCCGCACATGATTATTCTCTTATTTACACAGTTTCATTTGCTTCGTACGCCTCTAAAAACGATATCCGTAAACGTTTTAAAAAAACACCGGACATCAGTGCTCAAGGGTTGCTTCCAATAACTCTTGAGATAAGTTAATTCCACCTCAACGATTTGATCAAAACCGTTTGTGCTTTCGTCAAAAACAGGGGGGATTAGCCCCGGCTTTATTTGAATATAGAGATCATAGAGTTCCTTTGGGTATAAACTTAAAAAATGTCGGCTCGTCGCCCTCATTCCAACCAATTTAATTTCACCGCGCAACCAGTCAAATATCTGGGGCAATTCATCGAGCCAGTATTTTCGTAGAAAGATTCCATAATCTGTAAGCCGGAAATCATTGGCAAATTTTCCTGTTGCCGCCAAACCATGATCTTCGAATATCCGCTTTTGGAGAAACTCGCTGAATGGATACATGGTTCTTATTTTATGAGTATGAAGGCTTTTGCCATCCAGACCGACTTTTTCCAAAACGGCAATGATATAGAATGAAGGTGTTTTATTTTGAACCGGTAATGCAGTGCGCTGAGCAATTATATATAGTTCGCCATCACCTTCTGATTCTGCCAGCACGTTCATGCCATAAAACGATAAGCGGCCCCAGACTTCAGCCTTAGACAGCACCCGATTTCTTTTCTTCACGAATGAAAGATGAATGGTATCTAGCCATGAAAGCACCGGCGCAAAATACAGTTTTTCTAACCATCGAATTTTCGGGATTGCGCGATACCATATGAAATGAAGAATAAATGCCATCCAATAGAAAGGGCCTGCGTAGCGTGCCCTCAAATTCTTTTTGGCGTTTTCAAGCGGCAGGTACCGGATAACGATATATCCCCCCATACTTATGCACCCTGAGCAAAACTGCATAAACTGGTTCAGCCGAAGCACGTTGTTTATTTGGGTGCGGCCGATGAGAAGGCCAACCGGAGCAGTGGAAAACTTATTATCTGCTGCGGTTATATCATCTAAAATCAGCACATCACCTGCCCCGCCCTGAAGATCCGGTAAGTTATTTTTGATAAAATCAAGGAATGGCTTGTCTAAATCAGGACGAATTTTTCTGAGAAATGCCTGCTTGTCGACTAAAGATGCCGCCAGTTTAAGATAATCCGCCTTGGTGAATACATCGCTGGAGCTATCTTCCTCATCTGCAGCAGGTGGCATTTCTTGAGATGATTTTTTCAGAATATCCCGGCAGCGGGGAATGGAAGCAAGGGCATCTGCTAAAACAAACAGTATGAAGCCTGTCCACAAGACAAGAGGCGGTGCGTCAATTCGACCGGCGATACAGCCAAAAACGTATAAAAAAAATGCCATGATTACAGCGGCTTTCATGTGCGAAGCGAAAAGATAAGCAAAGTATCTCTGCGGATACTTATGAACATATTTATCCGTGAAGAATACAGCTGCCATCCAGGCGATTGCAGTAATCAAAACTATTACTTCAAGGCGGCCTTCACTAAAAATAATGCCGGCAAATATCGCAGACAGGGCCAGAAGAATAAACCCGATTGCCGATCGAATTTTTACATTTCTCAATAAAGGGATATACTTGGTCTTTTGTTGCATGTGATTTGCCAAATTTTTCTTTAATGAATTTTAGCCAGAATAATCATCTGGATTTTCCATGGGTCTCTCTATGCGCATTCGAAAAATTGAAGCGGCAGAAGCTGTAGCATCAAAAAGGCGTTTCATTCGCCCTGTATCACAGCACCTGCCAGCACCTTCTCCAGCTGTAAGACTAATCGATCACAGCTGAATTTCCCCGTAGCAAGATCGTGTGCCCGGCTTGGCACCATATTGAGCCAATCAGTATCATGCAAAACATCAACAAGATGACGCGAAGCCGACACGATATCATCGGGATCCAGAATCAGACCAACGCCCGCTTCCTCTGCCACACGCGACTGCCAGCCATCAAAATTGTTGGCAATGGGTTTCCCTGCAGCCAGTGCGTCAAAAAATTTATTGTTAACCGCATCCTTGATAAAAATCCGTGGCCCTCGCATGAGAGCCATGTGCATATCAGCCGCCCTGAGCCAAACAGCTGTCTTTTTTTTTGAAAGCGCAGTAAACATAAAAAAATTTTGCTCAATTATACCGAGCTTATCTGCAAGCTTGTAAACGGAATCCCATTCTTGCCCGTCGCCAAAAACCGCAAATCGAATCTCAGGATCCATCACCGCGACCTCTTGAGCAAGCCGCACCAGATAATCCACACCATTGGCCTTGCCGATCGTTCCTGCATATATCACAAGCTTTCGTTCACCTAGCCATGCATGCTCAAGTCTTGGTGAAGCGCTGTCTGAAGTTGCAGAAAACATATCCAGATCACAACCGCCAGCTATGACTGAAACCTTCTCCGCAGGGATACCCTTTGCGATAATGTCCTCACGCATGCCTGGCGCCAGCGCAACCACGTGAGCAGCCTGTCTGTAAGCAAAAATTTCCAACCGCTTTGATAGCCAAATAAGAATTGGATCGTGCAAGACCCCAAGCGCTATTGGCACATCCGGCCACATGTCGCGAACCTCGAAAACCATAGGAACGCGCTTCCACCACGAAGCAAGAACTCCGGGTATCGTAATCGTAAGGGGTGTGCTTGTCGCAAAAACAATGTCACCAGACAATGAGGCTGCTTTCCATGCTGACGCCCACGCAAAACGAATAAAAGCTTGAATGCGCTCAATAAAGCTCATTTCATTTGAGTACGGCACAGGAAGCCAGTGCACCTGAATACCCGCTACCTTCGTTGAGAACCAACCTTTATTATTTGTTGGTTCTCTCCAAGTCGTTACCATATTTACCTCATGACCAGCAGCTACTAACCTGCGCGCCATTTCGTAAGATCGCGTCCCGCCAGCCATATCGGGTGTATTGAAGTATTGGTGTAAATAAATGATCCGCATTAAAATTCCCCCGCTTGTTTTTCGGCTATCATATTAGCTAACGGCCGTTGTTGTTGCTTCAATGCGGGCCACAAGGCCGGCTACAGTTCGTTCTACGGCGAATTGCTCTTCTATCCGTTGCCTTCCAGCACGACCCAATTGAATTTGCAGGGCGGAATCACGAATCAGCCGTTCGATCGCTTCGGCTAAAGCCTCGGGGTCTTGCGGAGGCACCAGAATCCCTGCGCCATCACGCAGCAGTTCGGGGATTCCTCCCGTCCGGGTCGAAACCACCGGGATGCCGTGCGCCATGGCCTCCATCAAGCAAACAGGGACTCCCTCATGCTGATTGTTCCCGAGGTCCAAACTCGGCAAAACAACAACATCGACACCACTTTCTCTGTAAAGTTGCAGGAGTCGATCATGCGCAACCTGGCCCAGGAAGGAGATTGTGGCTTCCAAGTCCAGTCGAGCAACTTGATCCTGGAGTTCCTTTTGGAGGCCGCCTGCACCAGCAAGAAGTAACTTGCAACAAACCCCCGAATTCCGGAGAATGAGCATCGCTTCAACTAGATACTTGTGCCCTTTGACTGGAGATAAGTTTGCCGGGCAAAGAACAATAAAGCTGCTATCGGTCTTTGTCCGTAGCACGGGTGGGGCAGACAATTCAACGCCCATGTGAATGACACAGGCGCTTCGGGGCTTCCGTAGCGCGCCTAAGCCTTCTGCCATGTGAAGCCCGGATTGCGAGATAAACCTTGTAAAAGCGGCTTTTGCTGTTTTGGTCGCAAGCAGGTTGGTATCCGCAATATCCCCGCGATGCGCTGTGAAACTCCACGGTATCCCGGTCATTTCGCTTGCGACCATGGCCATGGTCGCAGTAGTGCGGGCCCAGTGGGCATGAATGTGATCGGCTCGCCACTTGTATGCCACGTGTGCAAGCCATAACCCCTTTGGAAACACTCCGATGTTTCTGGCCAGGACAAGCAAGCCGCTGCTATCGAACAGGAGCGCGAAAGCTCGCATTGCGGCTGCCGGATGTCGCAGAATCTCTAAAACAGCGACAAAGAGTACAGACAGACTAAACAGATGTCGGCGAATGCTGTGGCGCTCCAACCCCACGGCGTCCTTATTGACGATTGCTCCTTTGGGTAATCGCGGCACGATTAGCACCTCATGCCCTTGTCGGAGCAGTTCATACACCTCCGGGATAAAAAATTCCTCGCCTGGGCCAAACGGCATGGAGACAGTGATGTAAAGTAGTTTCATGGGCTTGTGATATACCGTAATATCTGAAATCAAAAAAAAGGGGGGGGGTATTCATCGCCACACAGGATCACGCTGGTTTTGCGATCAGGCTGAGGCCCGAATGACGTTCCCTGAGGTTCTTTTAATTAAGTTGCACCGTACAGCTAAGAAGCTGCTAACTTATTGTGTTGCAAAGCTGTCCACGGCACTTCAGGCAACCAATGACCAATGTTGGGATGCTGTCGCTGACTTGCTGATAATAAAACTGCTTCGTATAGGTCGGCAATTTTTGTAAGAGAGAAATATTCTTCAGCCATCCGCCTGCTTGTCTCGCCCATAGCATGCCTTTGTGCCTCAGACAATGAAGCAAATTTTTCAATTGCATTGGCGATATCGTGCGGATCATGGGGAGAAAACAAAAAACCGTTTTGCCCCTCTTTTACAAGGTTTCCTGCATCGCAGACTGCACTCATAAGGATCGGTTTTCCGCAACTCATACCCTCGCATACCGTATTGGGAAGGCCCTCGTAGAAAGAAGGAAGGAAAACCGCGTCCGATTGTTGATATTTCGCAATAATGTCGCGTGTAGGCGGGTGAATATAAAAACAATCGGTCAGCCCAAGCTCAGTGATCCGGCGCTTGGCTTGGCACAACAATGGTGGATCATCTGCAATATTCCCATACCATTCAACTGACACTCGGATTCCCCTCCGATGGTGCAGGAGCTCAACCGCTTCGATAGACCCTAACAGGTTTTTTTGTTTGTTGATTCTGGCAGCTACAACCAACCGTAACTCTTTAGATTTGCACGGAGTTGCGCCTGGTTTGAACCTTTCAAGGTCCACTGCGTTGTATATCGTCACCATACGATTTTTAAGCGCCGACACTGCTTTTTCCAGCATTAGCCGATTGGCATGAGAGTTCACAGTAATGGCGTCGGCAATCAAATGGAAATACTTTCTAAAACGGTATGCACCAGTATCCATATCCTGTAATGCAAGCCGTTCACTGACAACAAGCCCCCACCGGCGGGAAGGCAAAGCCGCCAACTCAGCGTATGCCGCACTGCTCTGAAGAAATGCCAGAACCACGGCATGACGTTCACTTCTCAAAAACCGCCTTATTTTGCTCTGCCACTCCCATGTTCCCTGTCCACCAAGGAATATATGGTTTACATTCGCTTTCTGAAGCATAGATAAATAAAAATCACCCGGAGCGTAAGTCACTACTTGGACAGAATGACCACGGCGTTTCATCTCCACAGCCAAAATGCATAGCTGCCTTTCGGCCCCTCCGCTGCCGAGGCTCTCTGTGAGCATTGTGATATTCATTTAAAAACTCCAGGATGGCTATGACGCTGCATCATTAGAGGCATAGGCACTATCTTATTATGCAGGGACACATGAACGGCAAAGCGACTCCGCCATGAGGTGGGCGTACCAGTTGTCCTCCAGCTTGCTGGGACCAAAACATCGTATGTCTTGCTCCTCAAGAATCTCACGCGACCAGCTCATGGCGGAGTCGCTTTGCCGCCGAGGAGAATCTTTATATACTCCCGTGTGGAATATTCCACCGTGTACGGGTAAAGATCCTCAGGGCCGCAGGGCGCCTTACGCCCCTTGGAAAGGCTTTCCAAAATAGCCCCCGCCATGCTTGTGGCGTCCCCAACCGGAACCAGCCTACCCAGGCGTCCATCCTGCAGGATTTCCTTCGGTCCGCTCGGGCAGTCTGTGCTGACGACGGGGCATCCACAGGCCATGGCCTGAATAAGCGACCCGGGGAGCCCTTCCCAAGCCGAAGAAAGGACAAAAAGCCTCGCCCTCGACATGAAGGCGAAGGGGTTCTTGTGGAAACCCGGCAAGGAGATGTCAGACGCCAGACCCAGCTCCGAAATGAGGGCCTCCAGTTTCGCCCGATTTTCCCCTTCTCCGAGAATCACGAGTTTTGCAACCACTTTCTTTCGCACAAGGGCGAAAGCCCGTATCAAAGTTTGCTGGTCCTTCTGGGCTGTCAACCGGCCCACCGAGAGGATCACGGGGGGTTGCCCCTCTTGGAACCACTCGTGGTCCAGGGGTTCCAAAGCGCGGTTTTGAAGTGCATTGGAGATGAGAGGACTGTAGATTACGGACAGCTTCTTCCATGGTATGCCGAGCTGTCCGCTCAGATCGTCAGCGACCCCCCGGGAAACGGCGATCATGTGGTCGGCGCGGTGGTAACAGTACCACATAGCCAAAGAAAACGCCCAACGCATCAGGGGCATCATGGCCCGAAGTCCCTGACCAACCATGTTAGCTTCACGCACGATCATCCTTGTACGCACACCGGAAAACTGATGGGCCAAGACAGCCAGGCAACTGGAATGCCCCCCTGTAGCGAGGATAGCAGACGGCCTCTCGCGCCGTAAGTACCGGATAAGGCTAGGAGCCCCGAAGGCCATACGGCTTACCCCCAGGTTAATCAACCTCACATCGGGGGGTAGTTCGTCGAGGTACACCGCCCCATGAAGGGTTCCAACGACGAGATCAACGGGGTAGCCGCTTTGCGAGAGTGCTTTTCCCAGATTCACGAAAACTCTTTCCGCCCCGCCGCCCCCGAGATCCGCGATGAACAAAGTGAACTTCGGGGGATCACTTACGGGTATCATTAATTTCCCCCTGTATACAGATGAGACATTCAGCATTCAAGGCCACGCCCGCATCATGTACAAAGCCCAGCAGCCGGGGCTTTCAGTGAGCTTTGTGATCCTCATTATAAACCAAACACAATTTCTTTACTGTACATAATCAATAAAACACCCCGCCGCAAGCAGTGGGGTATCAAAGATATTTTAGTTGTACAGGTCTGATCAGTCAAAATTTTCCTGCTTCACCATTGTTTTGACCAGCATGTAGCTCCTTGTTAAAGCTCGCAGCCACTCGGCTTTCAACCACGTGCTGCATATGCTTCCCTCAAACAGACGCTATCTACGACGGCGAAGAATCATCATGCGGGGTAAACGTATCAACCTCATTTACTGACTCTGACTCTGCTTTTGGTGTAAACAGAGAAACACCTGTGATATACGCAAAGAGGCACCAGCCAATTTTTGTAGAAAGAATTTGACCACTAAAAAGCAAGCCCGCAATAGGAATTAAGTAAAGCAGTGGAAGCAGCAAGCCCTCGGTCTTGTAACTTTCATAGCCTTTTTTTGCTATCCGATACAAAAAAGTCAAATAAAGGCTTAATCCTACAATGCCGGTATAACAAAGCACTTCCAAAAACACATTATGCGGACTAAACAGATAACCTATGGCTCTTTGACAAAAATCAGCGTAACCTATTTTCCCAACCCCAAAAAACGGGTTACTTTCAATAAGTGGCAATAAAGTCTCCCAATAAACTTCTCTTCCCGCCAAGTCGCCTTTATAATAAGTGTCCGCTAGGCGTTTTACATAAATATCCGACTCCATCACAATCAGCCAGCCATAGATACAAACCAGCACACCGAAGGCAAAAGATGCAATTTTACCAAAAATACTTTTTGTTTTGAACAACACTATTCCCACTACCAACATTAAAGCTATGGAAATCAAAGCAACGCGAGAACCGGTTTCCAAAAGAAGCTTTATCAAGAGAGGCAGGGAGATGAGCAATAAATAGCGCAGCCTTCCGAAATTGAATCTATTTTGTACTACCGTCAAGATAACTATCGGCAGCGCAATACTAATTCTTACCCCGATAGCATTTGGATTATCACCAAAAATCATGACTCTGCCGAGCTCATATTCGGTTCCAATACCGGCACTGTACAGCAGCGACAGAGCAACAGAACCTAATGTAAAGCTGAGAATTCCCTTTTCCAAAACCAGGGAATCTTGCCGTGCATGATTCATTAAAAACCATAATAAAAAGATATTTTGAAACATGGAAAAATCAAAGAATTCGCCGGACATTTCAGTAAGGTTAAGGCAATCTATTAATGTGATCAAGCCAAAATAGAGCCAGACGGGCCGTAAAAAGGATTGCAGTCCATCTACTCTGAGAAAATTCTTGATCCGAGGGATTATCGTAAGTAAATAAATAAATCCCATGAGCTTCGCTATCGAAAAAGACCCATCGGTATTTAATGGATCCCAAACCTCGAAGTTGATGGAAAAAAAGTAAAGGTACAAAGCAATTCTTTGTGCCTTTGCGAGCGATGAATAATCGATGGTTTCATCCAGAGACTCTTTGCAGCCATCTGGATTTATGACATGTGATTTTTGAAAAAGTGAAGAATTCAATGGTCACCTTTTGAGAACTTTATTGAACAACTCCCGATGGTGTGGGGCTTCTCACCTTGTATCATATTGCGCCATAGCTTATAGTTCATTACAGCCAGCGATCTCTCCATGCCTGGAACATGAGTATTGCCCAAAGCTGCGGGTGCCACTGGTATTGTCCTCCCAGAAATGCTTTCCACCATGAACGGACAAGACGGGCGTTAAGAAAACCATCGTCGTTCATTTTACGCTCATCAAGCAAAGATTCCGCCCAATCGCGCAGCGAATCTCGCATCCAGAATTCAACCGGGACGGCAAAACCCATTTTGGGACGATTGATAAGCCCGCTCGGGACATAGCGATCAAGAACTTGCCTGAGAATCCATTTCCCCTGACCATTTCGAAACTTCTGCGAAAATGGCAACCGCCAAGCAAATTCAGCAACCCGATGATCCAAAAGAGGCACACGCGCTTCCAGGCCAACGGCCATGCTTGAGCGATCAACTTTCGTAAGAATATCATCCGACAGATAATTGACAGTATCGAGATACATCATTTGCTCATAAAAGTTTGGAATCTGAGGCCATTTGGAGCGATCAGTCAGGGCATACGACGGTTCCCATCCACGACGAACCATTTCCGAAGGATTGCGTAACCAAGAGACATAGTCACGGTACATTGCTTCACGACTTTCTTGAGAGATAAGCCTGGCCTCTAATCGCAATCTGTCCATTAAACCCCGTGGCAGGAATCGGTTCTCTTCAAGAGGATTCCTTCCTACCACAGAAAGGATCATATCACCAACAAAATGACGAATCTTTGGTGGGCACCATCCCCATAATCGCCACCGCTCTGCATTTGTGGCAAATCTCTGATATCCTCCAAAAAGCTCGTCTCCACCATCTCCGGACAGGCTTACGGTAACATGTCTACGGGTCAATGCCGATAGCAAAAATGTTGGAATCTGTGACGAGTCGGCAAAGGGCTCATCGAACATATCGGGCAGTTGTGGAATAACCGCTTTTGCATCTGCAGGTGAGACATACAGTTCGGTATGTTCCGTACACAAGTGTTTTGCAACAGCCCGGGCATACTCTGCTTCATTGTATTGCTTTTCATGAAACCCAATAGTAAAAGTTTTTACTGGTTTTTCGCTTTGCGCCTGCATCAAACCGACCACAAGTGATGAATCAATGCCACCGGAGAGAAAAGCCCCGAGCGGTACATCGGCCACCATGCGGATACGAACGGCTTCCCGCAATAAGGTATCAAGACGATCCACCAGTTCGCTGTCCGATTCGTCAAAGCGATTGGCAAAATTATCTGCAGCGGCATCCTGCGCCGACCAGTAAGGTGTTGGCTTGAGAGTATCGGGCAAAGCATCCAACCGCACCTCCAACAGGCACCCAGGCGGCAACTTGTATATGCCTTTATAGATTGAATACGGTGTAGGCACGTAGAGGTGACGAAGATACAGTGAGAGAGCGCCGCGATCCACTTCCCGGGAGAAGCCGGGGTAGGCGCACAGGGCCTTCAGTTCGGATCCGCAAATAAAGTTCTTACCCACCCATCCGTAATAAAGCGGCTTGATGCCGAGCCGGTCGCGGACCAACATAAGCGTTCGTTCGCGACGATCCCATAGGGCAATTGCAAACATGCCCACAAAGCGGCACACGGCCTTGCGAAGGCCCCAGTGCTCGATGCTGGCAAGAATGACTTCAGTGTCGGAGTGGCCAAGAAACGTATGCCCGGCCCCCGCCAACTCGCGCCGCAGGTCGTCGAAGTTGTACACCTCGCCGTTAAACACGACAACATATCGGCCACTGGCGGAGTGCATGGGCTGGTGCCCCGCATGCGAAAGGTCAAGAATGGCCAATCGGCGAAACCCCAGTGCAATGCCTGCGGCGGCGTCCGTCCAAATTCCTGAATCGTCTGGCCCACGATGTTTAAGTGTGTCGGCCATCAAGGCTGCCGTACAAGACAGCTGTTCTGTCTCCCGGCAATTACCTTCCCATAGTCCGATGAATCCGCACATACTTGTGTTACCTTTTATTGCCGAACGGGGCTTGCCGGTCTGCTGTTTTTATTCTGCCGGCATATCTTCCTGTGCTGCCGCAGAATCAAATCGACCCGCAATGGAACATTGCAAACACACTCTTAATCAAATGCTCTTTGGTGAACCCCGTGCGGCGAAAATCGCGCCATTCGACGGGTGCATTCGCCTGGACGCAGAGTATTAAAAAGCACTGTAGCCGCGCCGCATCCATACATTTTGGCAGGTCACCTTGAATTCGGGCATCGCCTACGACGATACGACCACTGCCTTTCATGGCCCGGATACACCACTGAATGGCCATGGCAATGACATATAACAAGCGTAACAAGGGGTTCTATCCGACAGAACTCCCTACAGATATGTTTAAAGAGCCCGCTTTTTGCGTCCTTTGACGGCAAGACGCAAGCAAGTCCTCCAGGATTGCCTCTTCCGGCCAGACATGCCCCGCATGCCATGTGCCTTCGCGGTCCCAGTGTCCTTCGCAGGCGTGAACTGCCAAAGACTTATAGCTGTAGCTGATTTCTCCGATCATTGGTACATGTTGTTGGTTGAACAGAAAATCGAAAGACAGACTCTGTGTGCCCATGCGATCTGCTACCTGAAACGCTATTTCAACACAGCGTTTATCAATTTTTTCAGGATCGTAAATAATTGAACCGCTACCGGATGCTCGAAAATCATTTGGCCGGTTTGCGCGCATGAATCCGAATGCCCGGTCGCCAATGATGGTGATGCGGGTGTCAAACGCATTTCCAGGGAGAAATTCCTGAAAATAGATGTATCCTCGCTCCCAGTGCATTTGCCGGCGAAGAGCCATAAACTTCAGCAGCGATCTTGGCGCGCGGGCGAGTCTTTGCCAGAACTCATGGGCATTCCTGGTTGTCCGGGCCCGGGTTTGCATATCTGTCAGATAGCCGGCCACTGCAGGAAATCCGCTGCTGAATGCCTGACGGCAAAGAGCAATAGCCTGGCTTCGGGAATGCACGAGTCTGACATTGGCCGAACCGGCTCCGCACCGCAGCTTGAACACTTTTGGCCAGGCGGCCCCCTCAATCCACCGCAAGGCATCCCCTTTGTTGGTAAACACCCATGTGGGTATCAAAGGGGCACCAATAGACTCCAGCAGATACTTTTGGGCGATCTTATCATCAAAGTGCCAACAGGTATTTACATTCGGAAAGACGCTGAGCCCTTGCATTTCCAAGGCCGTGATGACCTGCCGCGCCACGATTACATGTTGCGGATCGTCATGCGGCCAGTGCCAGAGCAATCCGTCTAACCCCTTACATTGAAGCACCACATCCGTTGCCAGACAATTAACGCGCCGGAAAGGAATTCCCTTGTCCGTGCAATACAATATCCACCTGTCGGAAAAACTGCCCGGGCGATCGTGAATCCCAATCATATTTTATGTCCTTAACTATTACGTTGGATGGACTGAAGGCTATGATACGCAGGTGGATAGGCTGTAGGTCGTTAGGTTGTATGGAAGAGGAAGAGCAATTTTTACAAAATCACAAAAAAATCTTAACCTAACAGTCTAACAGCCTTCAGGCTACAGCCCTTCCTGCCGCTCACAGTGGCCTTTCCAGCCGGTCGGCGGCACGAACGGCCTCTGATTCCATGATGGCCAAGGCTGACAACATCGCTGACCCTTAAATTGAACTTCAATGTCTTCGGGCCGAAAATTGCAAAGAGGATATTTGAAACAGCCGAAGGCCTCGCGGATCAGAGGGATCTTCCGCCAATCGAAGCCCATCAGATGTGCGTGTACATACTCCGCTGCAACGGGATTGGCAGCTAAGGTAAGCATGCCTAAAGGGTGCGGCATTGGTGCCAGTGGACCATCACCTTCCCCGCAAACAACGGCATCGGTAAGTGTCAGCACTTTGCGCTGCGGCAGATCAGCCATAGTGCCATCCGGGCGGCCATAAAGAATTATTCGGTTAAGATCGAGCACAGTGCGCCAGATGGTATCGTTGCCATACCAGCTTCCCTCCAGGTTATTATCTGCACCGGTGAGCCGGGCCAGGCTATAGGTGCCACGCACGGTCTGCCGCAGCAGATACGCCGCCAGCCCTTCCCTGCGGTTGGCCGCGTCGCTGAGGTGTTCGGAGGCCAGTTTGAAGGGATTTCCTCCGGCATAACAGTCGCCACCCGTCCGGCTCCCCCCCAGTCGGTGGTGGGGCAGGTAGTCCTTGTTGCCATTGATGCCTACGAGGTTCTTCAAGGCCCCGGTGACGCACGCCTTCTTGTGCGTCTTCAGCTTGGGCAGGTTGATGACCACATCGGCTTCAATGACTTCACGGGAGATCAGGTATTGATGCCTGCCGGGCGCGTGCGTCTGGCGCATCAGGTCCGGATTATACATGGTGACGCGGAAACGATCTGCATCTTGCACGATCGGTTCCAAAAGGCTCTCGGTTCCAAGATCAAACAGGACATAATCCTCCATCGGTCGAACGCCTGTCTGCCGATCCCATACACCCTCTGGGTTGGCAAGCACCGTGCGGCGAAAATCGCGCCATTCGACTGGTACATCCGCCTGAGCGTAGAGTAATTTTAAGGCACTGTAGCCCGCCGCCTCCATGAGCTTTGGCAGGTCGCAACCTTGAATGGGGGCATCGCCCACAATAATACGTCCGTTGCCCTTCAGGGCAAGAACACACCACTGAATGGCCATAGCAATAAATGTAGCATGAGTGACAAGGCAATCGAGCCCCTGACCTGTTAAGTTGGTGTCCATCACCCAATTGGGCTTGAGCACTGCGCACCCACCAGGTGACAGATATTGTGCCAGCGGATTTTCGGGATCGACGCCGCTTTCCCTCCATATCCCCCGCATGGTCTGGGCTACGTTGCCCTCTCCACCGAGAGCATCGTTATCATAAGAGGACCCGCATGTGGCTAAAAAAACATCGGAAATCAACATCTCAAACTCTTAGAACCTGTGCGAAAAGAATAAAATAATAAATTTAATGGCCGAGAGAGCTGGCCGGGCTGCTATTTTTATTCTGCCCGAGTATCTCCCTGTACAGCAGCAGAATCCGATCGGCCCACAATGAAACAGAAAATTCCGTCTTAATAAATTGTTCGTTGGCGGCGGTGTGTTGCTCTCGCTCCTCGGCGTTCCAATCTAAGACTCGACATAAGGCTGCAGCCAGTGCCACGCTGTCGCCGGATGGGAAGAACACGGCACCCGTGCTCCGATGTGCCCACAACAGGCTTGGTATATCACTCAAGATTATGGGTAGGCAAGCCGCCATTGCCTCGCAGACTGAGTACGGCAGCCCTTCGCTTCGACTGGCGGACAAAAAAACGGCTGCTTCCCGGTAAAGGTCTCCCACATTCTCCACGGGCGTAAGGACGCGAAGCCATGAAGGCAGTTGGCTGCCAGCTCTCTCGTAAACATACTTCTGCAATCCCTGACCCCCAACAATTCCCAATACCACTTGACGTTTCTGCTCGACCAACTTGGCCACAGCATCAAAAGCAATATCAACGCCTTTCCTGACGGCATCCCACCCGAACATAAGAATCAGGCGGTCGCTCTCCTCGATTCCCAAGTCCGCAAGCACTTGCAACCTTTCTTTCGTTGCGGCCGTAGCGTGCGCCAGATCAACTCCATTCTCTACGGTACGGATGCGTGATTCCGGGCAACCGGCGGCAAGTGCCCCCTTGGCTACTGAGTACCCCACAGGAATCATCCACGCAGATCGACCCATCAATCGATATTTGATGAAATTGGTAATCCTGCGGATTGGAGTCAGTGGTACGTTCAATTCCGAATGGATGTGCCAGACGACCCGGACCCTTTTTCCGCCTCTTCCCGCCAGCCTCGCGGCCAACCAGGCAACCAAGTCGTATTGAACGAAGTGTGTGTGAATCAATGCGGCGCGTTCCCTGGAAATGAGCTTGGCTAGAATCCATGCACATCGTGCCCTCGACACATCGCGGGGCAGAAAATGAATCCGCCAATTTTTCTCTACCAGTCTATTGCACCACGACGTGTGACGCGCGGCTTCGGGGAATACTACCACCATATCCCAACCTTGTTTTCGGCAAGTCTCGCGGAGTTGCGACAATGAAGCGATAAAATTCCCGCCGTACTCAGGAAAGTAATCGGCGACGTGGAGGATCGTAGACATCATGAATGCATCCTTTCTCTAACGGTTAGTTAGTGTTGAAGCGACGTGCGGCTTGCAACAAATTGCTCCCATCATGTGGGCAAAAAACCAGAGCCACAGCTTATGGATGGTCATGACAAGGTTCGTCTACAGCAGCCCAATTGCTTTGAGATTGTTTGGAACCAACGGAACCACGTCGAGCACTTCAAAGCCCGCTGTCTTGAGGCCCTCGGAGTATTCGAAGGGGGTGAACACCTATTCAAAGAATAGGACATTTTCCGGCCTGCGACGCCCTCAATCTGCGAAACCACGGATTGCAAACGCTCCTTCTTTCTTGCAGTTCAGATCCAGTACGCGCAACTGATGCGACAAAATTGCCCACCCACTTGGGAGATGCAAAGGTTGCATCGTGGAAGATAGATGGATTCACGGGTTTGCGCATTGCAATTGCATATAAGAGTCCATCATACAGCACCGCTTTTACTGCGAGCTACAGCGAATAGATGCGGCCCTTCTGTAATACCAACCAGGGCCAAGCATTGATCGAAGAACCATCGCACCATATGTTCCGATCGACCTGCCATGCTCCATAGGATTTTTTGGGAAACTACGGACACAGGAATGAAGCCATTCTGCTCGAAAAGCCTAGTCAGGGACTGGCGGTCAAAAAAATTCAGGTGAATGGGGGGTACGCTTGCTGCTCCGAGTTGCTTCACGTAGCGAGGCACCTTTGAGCCCTCGTTAGGGACGGAGCAGACAAAAAGGCCCCCAGGAGAAAGAAGTTCTCGGGCTCTAGCCAGAAACCGGCTGGGTTGAACGAGGTGCTCCATGACCTCCCAGCAGACTAGAGCAGCATACGGAGCGTTCGTCAGGCTCACGGTCTCGAGGGTGCCGTGGTGAACGGGAATCCCGTGAACCGAGGCTGAGGCTTGCAACGCCTCCTCTGAAAGGTCAACTCCCTCGGCCATCCAGCCTGCATTTCTTGCGGCTACGAGGAACGCACCGACTCCACAACCCACCTCCAGAAGGCGGTCGCCGTTTGCAGGTTTAAAACGTTTAAGGAACATATGGTTCCGGTAAAAACCCTGCCTGCTTGCTCCAAGTGTACGAATCTCTTCGAGTTGCTTGAGGTGCGGCTGATAGAGGCCTCCGCTCACGTAGACTTTGTTGTAGATATCCTGAAGCGATGCGTCATCCGGCGGGTTGCTTACAGCGAGCAATCGGCAGCCTGTGCAACGCTGCAACGGATAACCCATAAGAGAACCCTCCATGACCACTTTGGCGCAACCACAACCCGGACAATCTCTCATCTTCACACAATTAACAGCCCGTTCATCCATAAGTAATTATACTCCCAGCGGTTTAGTTTATTTCTTGCGTGTTTTTAAAACAGTTGAAAATTCCAAGTGAGCAACGAGGCGAGGCAATACTGTGCTCGTGGTAGGCCATGTGCTTGAGAATGGCGGTTTTCATCTTCGCGAAGTCCTTATGATACGTTGCGTTCAGACATTGCTTCTTCACTGGGCTTCCCGGCGGCTTTTTTTGTCGCCGTCACATTTGCCCCTACCCCCCACGATACTCAGCAAACCGCGTAACATTACCTCTCGCTATCGGCCGAATGGGACCTCCGCCCTTTTAGCAGAAGCCATCTCAAGATCAGTCGGCACTGTATCTTGAAAAAATATTTCATTGGGCAATGCCTGATCTGGCACTCGTTATAGAGAACTCGCATCGCGTTGGCCCAATCGCCATCGTCGGTCAATTCTTTAGCATACTGCAGGAGAAGCAGGTTTTCGAAAACCAAGCTGCTCTTGGCGAACTGACAGGAAATGCTGTTCTCCTCGCGCAATCGCCGCAATGTTTTAACACCCTCAGGAAAAGGTGGCTTCGGAAACAATGCGCCGCTACCACCCACCTCATTGTGATAAACAGCCAGTACTTCCGGTACAAATCCTACTTCACCCATTAGCGCTAGACGAGTCCACGTGTCGACATCTCCTCCTCGATGGATGCCAATAGGAAAACCGCCAATGATTTCCAAAATTTGCTTTTGAATTATTACGGAAGAAGACGTTATCCCACGGCAGCCATATTGGATTGAAAAAGCAAAGTAATTTTCAAGCACACGCGGCTCCGATAAGGAGCAATCGAGCCACGGACTCTTTTCTGCAAAACTTAAAATATTTACAAATACCAGGATTAGGGAAGGATTAGTTGCTGCAAAACCAGTAGCACATTCCAGAAACCTCGGCATCCATTCGTCATCCGCGTCGAGGAAGGCAACCCAATTCCCCCGCGACTCGGCAATGCCGCGATTGCGCGCGGCACATTCGCCGCTATTCGGCTGTACAACCAGCCGCACACGTTGATCCGCGTACTGTCGAACAATACCCCCACTGCCGTCGGACGAGCCATCATCAATCACAATCAGCTCGAACTCTGAATAGGTCTGCGCCAAGACGGAGTCGATCGCCCGCTTGATATACCGAGCTTTGTTATACAAAGGTATCACGATAGAAATTTTCATGGTCAATTCAAGTTGCAAATCGCACCTTTCCGGCACGGAAAATATTACGAACCTTTACATGGGAGTATATGGCAAGCCCTTAACAATCTTCTGCTGTAACTAATTAGCATAAATGCCTTTTTTGACACAGCGCATACGACTAAAAATACATCATACCGCTGGAACCCATATAAAAAAATATATTTTGCAAGAGCATACAATCTTATCACCGGAGAATCAGTAAGGATATGCAATCGCAGTGCAAATTTCCCGATACTGACCTGCATATTTAAAATACAGGTATCAAAATAGCAAAGGCGCGAAGGGTCTGTTTCAGTGCGCTTGTATTCGCTAATGCACCTGACAACATCAATGGCCCCATTTATCCTATCCTTCAAAGCAAATATTTCCCTATCAAGGCCCTCTTTTATTGTAAACTTCTTGGATGTCTTGAAAATGTTACTGTCATGGGTTCTGTATTTAACCAGCGGCTTGTTGATGCGCACCACACTTCCCAACAGCATGGATCGTGGTGGAATCACAAGGTCTTCCATGGCAATGTCGGGCAATAGGCCGAACACATCAAATACCTTTTTATGCCATGCATGGGTACATCCATGGACATAGTTTACGAGCGTTTTTGAAAAATGAAGCAACTGCTGTTCTTTTGGCAAATCTTTTATCGGGAGAAAGTCAAGATTATTGCCACATTCATTGATCAACATATAAGCTGAATCGATAGAAAAGGCTTTTTTGCCTGATCCAATCCATGCTTGATAAATCTCGCTTGTACGCTCGGGAAGGGAAATATCATCACCGCCCGCGCCGACGATCAACTCGCCGCTGGAAATTTGCACCACTCGATTAATATGGCCACCAATCCCCAGATTCTTCTCGTTTTTATTGGTAATGATTTTATGAGGTCCGCTATAGGCGGCGGCCATTTCCCACATAATTTCAAAGGTGCGGTCAGAAGAATAATCATCTGAAAGGATGATCTCCAGGGGGGAGTAGGTCTGCGAGAAGGCCCCCTCTACAGCCTCACGAATGAACTGCTCTTGGTTATAGGCAACCAGACAGAAAGAAATCAACGGACGATCCTCCGTAGGGTGCAGGCCTCCAGGCTGAACAACCACAGATTGAATCTCGGATGTCTGTTCAGTGCTCAATTATGCTCCCAACAATTTTGTTCTGAGTGTCTGAAGCGTGATTCCGGTTCGAGCTGAAAGTCGAACCAAACAGTACACACTTAAGGCTCCGCAGGCACAAATGCTCAGCGTCCATCGCAAAATATCATGCGTGACCAGCATGCACGCCATACCAATCAGCACCAGTATTCCACCTAATCCCAGCACATGAAACAGTGTTGCCCGATTCCAAAGATTGCGATTGAGATAAGTACAGAAACCATATATCAACACAGTGTAAAAACAATAAAGCAGTAAAAAGGCGACCCCTGTTCCCTGCAACCCCCAGAGCCGTGTACACGCCCATATGAGCGCCAAATGAATCAGGCCTGCCAATATTTCCGATACAAGAAACAAAGCCGCCTTTCCTTTGGCCAAGATCAAAAAACCCAATGGCCAAGATACAACACGCCCAAATATTCCGAACACGGCCCAGCGCAAAATTTCAATTGCCCCGTCAAATTGCCCTGAATAGAATACCCTTATCACCAGAGGCGCGCAAACCAGCGTCACCGCCAGTGCAGGTGTGGCCAAAAGAAGCGCAATTTCGGTTTGCGAGTTGATTTCCTCTCTAGCGCGCACAGAATCGTGCGCCACTGCTGTCAGGCGTGGGTAGTAATCCGTTCCCATCGCGTTCAAAACGAAATTAGCGAGAATTCCGGACAAACCAAAGGCCGCCTGATAAACACCAACACCGTCAAGCCCCACCTGCCGAATCAGCACGACACGGATAAGGTAGGTGCTTACAGCACTAAACAACCCTGTCAACATGATCGGGAAACCAAAGCTCAACAGTCGGCCAGCCTCATTTCTGCTGTCACGCCAAGGCATCGCAAACGACGCCACCGGAATGCAGCGGGCGAACCACCAGGATGTCGCAACCCCCGCCAGCGCACTGAGAATCAGACTGGGCACAATCCCCCGGCATCCCCAAAAGTAGTAACACGGAATACTGATGAGTGTGCCGTTGAGGGCACCCAAAATGCTAACCCAGGCCAGTTCCTTAATTCGCCGGGTCCCTTGAAGCAAACACCCCTGCCCGGCAGCGAGGGATCCAAACAGAATCGTGCTCCCTAACAAGGCAAGGTTGAACGTCTCTTCCCCTGATCCGAAAGTCACTTTTGAAAGCGGCCAGGCAGCCGCAACCATTCCGAAACACCCGAGCAGGCCTGTCAGCCAAACAGTCCGTCGCAAAGTCTTCACGGTACCGGCTACGACCTTTTCGTCCCCATTGGCATACGCATACGCGATTTGCCGCACCCCGCTGGTACTGATGCCCATGCCTGCCACCGTGCCGACCATGCCCGTGATCGTTCCATAGACACCCATCAGCCCGACACCTGACGGCCCCAGTAACACAGCAACAAACTTAGTCCGCACCATACCGATCAGAATGTTGATGACCGAGGCCCCCCCAATCAATGAGGTGGACTTTAATATGCTGCGATAATGCGTTTTGGTCACAATAATGAATCAGTTGGATTGATGTGATCACTGACAAGGTACATCAACGAGCAACCGCTTTCATTGACTGGATCACATGATGCGCTTGCTCATGGCTCATCTGGGGGCCGATCGGCAGGCTTAACACCGTTCGCGCCAATTCTTCAGCTACGGGAAACGCTCCTGCGTGGGACCCCATTTCCCGATAGGCGCTAGTAAGATGCGGCGGAAACGGATAATGAATCAACGTTCCGATACCGGCTGCCATTAATTTATTTTGAAGCTCATCCCGTTGGGGATGACGAATAACAAACAAATGCCAGACCGGCTCTGTCCAGGAAGCAACCAAAGGCAGAACGAGTTCTGATCGCTCTGTGCTGCCCACCCCAAGCTTTTGAATATAAAATGCAGCTATTCTTCTGCGACGTTCATTCCATTCATCCAGCTTGGTGAGCTTGACCCGAAGAAAAGCAGCCTGCAGTTCGTCAAGTCGTGAATTAAAGCCCTTTTCATCATTATAGTATTTAATTTTAGAACCATAATTGCGCAGCAGGCGGATACGATCAGCAAGAGTATCATCATTGGTGGTAACAGCACCCCCATCGCCAAAAGCGCCCAGGTTTTTCCCCGGATAAAAACTGTTGCCCGCGGCATGGCCAAGTCCACCGGTACGGCGGCCTTTATAGCGGGCGCCGTGTGCCTGAGCATTGTCTTCAATAACTTTTAACCCATGTCGAGCCGCAATCTCCAGAATCGGGTCCATGTCAGCCGGCTGACCATACAGATGCACCGGCATGATTGCTTTGGTGCGGGGCGTGATCACTTTTTCAATGAGTGCGGGGTCAATGTTATAGGTTCGCTGATCCGGCTCAACCGGAACAGGTAATGCGCCGCACTGTGATACTGCCAGCCAAGTGGCGATATACGTATTTGCGGGAACGATCACTTCATCCCCCGGGCCAATATCAAAAGCCCGCAGGATCAGGTGCAGTGCATCAAGACCATTTGCTACACCAATACAATGTTTCACGCCGCAATACTCGGCAAACTCCGCTTCAAAGGCTTCAAGCTCCCGCCCGAGTAGATACCAGCCGGAGTTCATCACCCGCTGGTAGGCAGCATCCATTTCGGCTTTGAGTTCAAGATAGGTCGCTTTAAGGTCGAGAAAAGGAATATTCACAGAAAACCCTTGAAGGCTTGGAACTGTTCATAGTCGCGAATATAATCATGCTCGTCATAAAGCGAAGAAGCAAGAACAAGACATATTGAACCTGCTGAAAAATTTGTCAGTTCCCTCCAGATCTGCCGGGGCATATATAGCCCGTAAAAGGGCCTGTTAAGCGTAAATATTTTCTCCTGTTCGCCATCCTTCACTACGACATCAAAGCTGCCAGATACGGATATGATCAATTGCTGCAGTTCGCGATGCGCATGCCCTCCGCGCTCAGACCCAGCAGGAACGTCGTAGAGGTAATAGACTCTCTTAATATCAAAAGGGATATGCTCAAAATTATAGATCGGGGTAAGACGCCCTTTGCGCTCACTCTCGATAGAGGGCAAAGCGATGATACGGCAATCTTCGCAGCTGGTCTGCAGGTTCACGCGATCACCTTCATGAACTCTTTATAATCGTAAATATAGTCTTCAGCAGAATACGGAAGGGACGCCAGAATAAATGCCACGGCATTGGTCGAAAAATGGCGCAACTGTCTCCAGGTCATGTTGGGGATATAGAGACCCTTATAGGAACGATTAAGGTGGTAAACCTGCTCTGCCCCCAACCCGTCATCTACGGCAACATCAAAACTGCCGGAAAGGGCGATAATAACTTCTTCCAGTTTTTTATAGGCGTGACCACCTCTTACCCCCCCACCTGGCACGTCGTAAATCCAGTATGATCTGGCAATCTTAAAAGGAATATGATTTAATTGCTCTACAAAAGTTAGATTTCCCCTCGGGTCTTCTATTTTGGGAAAATCAATAAGTTTGCATTCTGCGTTGAAACGCAGCATATAAGAACCTTCTTTCCATTGCGAACGGTGCAGAGTTTTATTTTAAGGTCAGGCCGCCATCGACGACTAAACTCTCGCCGGTAATCCACTTGGACTCATATGAAGCCAGAAAGGCAACAGCTGCCGCAACGTCTGCCGGTTCGCCCATCCCCAGCAGATGAGCACTTTCAATGGCATCCTGATTATCTTTGGGCATACGCGCAAACATGCGTTTCTGCATGTCCGTATGAACCATGCCCGGAGTCACCGCGTTGACCCGGATGCCCTTGGGCGCCAGCTCAGCGGCTAGGCTGCGCATGCCGCCCAGAATCCCGGCCTTGCAGGCGGAGTATACCGACAGGGAAGGCCAGCCGCGCAAAGCCACAGTCGAAGAAATAAAAACGACACGACCCTGGCCGCCATTGCGCGCACCACTGTCTGTCAGCATCGGCAAAGCCGTCCTGACCATTTCGAAAGCCCCCAAAACCTGGACTTCCCATAATTTTAGCCACTTTTCGGGTGAGGAAATATTGAATGGCAGCATCAATTCCCTGCCTGCACAGGGGATAAGCACGTCGAGTCTGCCAACATCCGCCTTGATTTTTTGCTCTGCCTGCTTTACGGCAGCAAAGTCCGTAATATCCAATGGCAGGGGGATCGCCTTACCGCCCCTGGCCTGGATGGCTTCGGCCACTGCGTTCAGTTTATCCTGGCTGCGCGCCGAAATAACCACCCCCACGCCCAGGCCTGCAAGATGCAGGGCAATAGCCTCGCCGATCCCGGAAGAAGCGCCCGAAATCCAGGCCCATTCACCTTCGAGGAAACCATTTTGCCGCCTGTTTACCATCGCACAATACCTCCGGCCCAGGAATAGCCTACGCCAAAACCTACAAGCATGAGCCGGTGCCCTGTTTTGATGCGACCGCTCAGAATAAGATCCTCGAGAACAAGGGGAATTGTCGAGGAAACAGTATTGCCGACCATCTCGAAGGCATAGGGCACCCTGTCCGGCGGCAATTTGCATTTCCGGACAAGCTCATCGAGCATATAGCGGGTGGCCTGGTGGAAAACAAAGAAATCAATATCATCTCTGCCGAGGCCGGCCTTCTCAAGCAGGCTGTTAATGGTAACAGGAACCGCCTGAATGGCGAATAGAAATATCTCGCGACCGTTCATGTACAGATCATTTGCAGAGCGGACATTGCCGTCGGCATCGGTTGATTCCTGGGCGGTTTCTTCAGTTCTCTGGCAGCGCATTCCCCCGGTCTGGACGATCAGGTTCCTGCCGCCCCGGCCGTCAGAGCCGAAAATAAACTGATCCAGTCCGGCAGCGCCTTCTGCCGCCCTGAGCACTGTCGCTGCTGCGCCGTCACCAAATACAGTGCAAACAGAGCGGTCTTTGCTGTTGATGTATTTTGAATATGTTTCGGCGGTGAGCAGCAGCACGCAGCGAGCCTGACTGCTTTCGATGAGGCCCTTAGCTAACGAAAGCCCGTAAACGTATCCCGAGCAGCCGAGGTTGAAGTCAAGGGCGCCACATGAACGGGGGAGTTTTAAACGGTCCTGAATAAGGCATGCAGTCGTTGGAAGATAGTGGTCCGGAGCCTGTGTGCAGAACAGCAGATAATCCACTTCCTGAGGGTCAAGCCGGCCGGAATCAATAAGCTTCTGCGCAGCCTTGACCGCCAGGTCCGATGCGCACTCGTCCGGACCCGCCCTGTGCCGAGAGCGGATCCCTGTTTTTTCAAAAATCTGCTCGGCTGTCCAGGTTCCGAACTGAGCGGCCAGATCCTTGTTAGTGAGAACCCGCTCAGGCAGATAGCTGGCCAAAGCGCTAATGACTGCCTTATGCATGTGCATCAACCTTTAAGTATCCCCCTGTTTCGTGCAAACTCGACAATAGCCCTGAAAGATATGAACCGCCCGATGTCATCAGACGTAATTTCATCGTCGCATGCATCATCCAGCAGCGAAATAATACTGAGCGCCGCCATGGAATCCCACGTTGCAACGCTGTCTCGGCTCGTCTGCTCAGTAAGCTCCGTCAAGTCCATTTCCAGGATTTCAGCAATCTGCTGCCTGAGTTCTTCATAGGTCATACCATGATTCTCCCACATCTCTGATTTCGAAAAATCGCGCCCCTAGGGTATTTGAAGAGAAATTTTCGTCCCCGGTGCATGAGCGCTGCGCCGCCTTTTTACTGCGGATTCTCTTTGCCCTCACGGGGCAAGGCGGGGGTGGTTTTACGCCATTCCTGATGGGCCGCCCGGATTTTTTTTTTAGTGCTCATAATGTCGGCAGACAGCTGCCGCAGCCTGTCATGGCAACACTCAGGATAGACCTGCATAAAATGGTTCATCCAGGGATGGCGCGTTGCTGTTTCCATATGCATCAGGTTGCTGACATGGCCGGCGACACAGTTGTCGGAAGTGATCACGGCCCCATCCTGAATTGTGCCCGAAACCCGGGCCCCGGCGGTGATAAAGCATCCCCGGCCCAGAATGGCCCCGGGCAGCACTGTGGAGCCCACGCACACGACGGCGCCGTCTTGAATTTCAACGGGACAATGAAGCCGGGAAGGGGGCAGGGGGTCATTGGTCAAAGTCGTCAGAGAGTACAACCAGATAAAATGGCCAAGTTTGCTCCCCTTGCCTATGTGGACATAGCTGTGACAGCGGCAGTAATCACCTATTGAACAATTTCCCTCAATATCAGAAAAATTACCGACGCGCAAATTGATGCCTGCATTTGTTCTTTCCCGGATGACCACATGGTGGCCAGTTTCCAGCCTTTCAGCCAGGATGCTGTCTTGGTAGACAACAGTATGTGAGCGAATTATCGAACCGGCACCGATCACAAGGGGGCCGTTAGTCAGCTGACTGAACTTCCCGATCACACAGTGCTCTTCAATGCTGGTATTGTCGCCTACGCAAACATTGTCGTATACAATGGATCCGATTCCGATAGCTACATTCTCTCCAAGCGAGGCTTTTGAAGAGACCCACGCACCAGGATATTCACTAAGCCACTGAGACATGTCGGATATCACCTGCCATCATTGCATTGTTTCTTTTGTCATGCGTCATGTGCCGGCCGCCCCTTACGCCCACTTTCAATAGAGGCCAAAGTATTTATGCGGCAATCTTCGCAGTTGGTGCTTCGTTTCACGAGATCACCCTAAAAAATTCTTTGTAGTCATAGAGATAATCTTCAGTTTAATACGGAAGGGACGCCAGTATAAATGCGACTGAATTGGTCGAAAAATGGCGTAATTGTCTCTGGGTCTTTCTGTGGACATGGAGCCCCTTATAGAAACGATTGAGGTGGTAAACCTGCCCTGCCCCCAACCCGTCATCTATGACAACATAAAAACTGCCGGAAAGGGCTATGGAAAATCAACGGTGAACGGTCAACGATTCTGCTTGAATTCATCATAAAACTCTTTACCGACGGCCAGCTCCGGGGGCAGAAGAGCCTCTTCGTCCAGATCGAGGCAACGGAGAAGGAACCCGGAGATCGGAAACATTTGGTCCTTGGTCGTTGGTTGTTGCAAATCTTGAATCTTGAATCTTGAATCTTGAATTACCAACTGATACCTCATGCCGGATTCAGGGCAGACCATGATGCCGTCCGTATCAGGATTTTTCAAAATATGGCCGTGCCTGCTCATCCAGCCTTTGTGTCGGGCAGGTGCGCCCATCATGAGGCCGTAGTCGGGCACATCTTTTGCCACCACAGCTCCGGCGGCAATAAAGGCATATCTGCCAATGGTAATGCCGCAGACCACAGTGGCATTGGCGCCGATAGTGGCCCCGCGCCGGATAATTGTCTTTTCGTAAAGGCTGCGCCTGCTTATCTGGCTGCGGGGATTGGTGACATTGGTCAATACGCAGGAGGGCCCGAGAAAAACATCGTCTTCTATGATAATGCCGGTGTAAATGGAAACATTATTCTGAACTTTTACGTTGTTGCCGATCACGACCCCCCCATCAACGTTCACGTTCTGCCCGAAGACGCAGCGCTGCCCGATTTTTGCATCCTTCATAATATGGCAGAAGTGCCAGATCTTGGTTCCAGCGCCGATCTCGGCGCCATCGTCAACATAGGCTGATTCATGCTTAAAATAAGATGGTGAAGAGTTGACTGTGTTCATGAAGTTTCGCTCATGTGATGTTTGGAGGTTTCTCTAGCAGCAAAAAATTAATCATCCAACACTATCACCTTCCAGCTAGATGATTGGATGATTTGAAGGTTAGATGATAAGCAAAAGACTTGAACGCTTCTGAACATCCAAGCCTCTAACCTTCTACTCTTACAAATTGCAACTATTTACTTCTGTCTTGCCAAAGGCCATTGGGTGATAATCCCCGGTAAGCCCGGCTTTAGGTGCATTGCGTATATCATGGACAAGCTCAATGGACGGGCGGATATCGGGGATGCCGAAGCCCTGCCCTGCAAGAATATGCTCATAGCTTTTTTTATGAAGGTCGGTGAAGCCCTCGGAAAACTCAAACTCCTCACCGTTCAGTATAAGCGCCCGCTGGGTGGTTATACCCTGCTGCAACGCGGCCTTCGGCAGGTCGCCGGCATCAACAGATAGAAACCACCGCACCCGCGCCCGCTGCAGTTCCAGATAGCCTGCCGCACATATGGGCCCCAGCAGGTGAACTGTGTTTCTGACGACCGGGCCGAATATCCACAGCAGCATATCGAAAAAATGGACCCCGATATTCATGGCAACCCCACCGGACTTTTGATCATTGCCCTTCCAGGAGGCAAGATACCACCGGCCGCGCGAAGTGATATACGTCAGATCGATGTTATGAATTTTGTCACCGGTCGCAGCAACCTTTTCCCGCAGGGCCATAATTGCCGGATGCAGTCGCAACTGTAGAATGGAGTTGATGCGGCGACCGCTTTCCTTTTCAAGCTCGGCCAGCGCGTCGACATTCCACGGCTCAAGGACCAGGGGCTTCTCACAGATCGCGTCGGCGTGGACGCGAAGGGCGAAACGGATGTGGGCGTCATGGAGATAATTGGGCGAGCAGATGCTGACATAGCTGATGTGCCGGTCGGACGGCCCGCGTCGCAGTTTCTCCACATGCCGGTCGAACCGCTCGAACTCGGTGAAGAAAGCGGCATCGGGGAAGTATCGATCAAGGATGCCGACGCTGTCATGCTTGTCCAGCGCCACGGCAAGATTATTGCCCGTATCTTTAATGGCCTGCATATGGCGCGGGGCAATGAACCCGGCTGCTCCGATCAAAGCAAAATTGTTCATGATAAATTTCTGGTCGCGAAGAGTTGATTTTTTGTTGTTAATGAAAAAAAATCATAATGCAAGACTTAAAACTTTCCCATTGCCCGAAGTGATGCGCATGGTCAGCCGTGGCCTATTGGTTACAGGTTGTTATACCTCCAGAGAAAAATACGGGTGATATGGTTCAGGTAAAAACCTCTAACCTGTCATCCCAAAAACATCCTTCTCACTTTGCGCGAAATGGACGTAAGCTGTTTTCCAAGACCCTGCGGCTCGAACCTATCGGCATCGTCCCCATAAGAGTAGTGGCCATAATGGTAAGGATAATTGGAATAGTAATGATAACCGGCTTTATGGGTGTCAAGGCCGTTGATTACCGCGCCAAGCACCGTAGCGCCGATACCCTTGAGCGCTCCCACTGCGTTTCCGGCGATTTTTCTTGGCGTTGAGCCTGCGCGCACGATAAAGACAATACCGTCAACCGAACGCGAGATCATCAGCGAATCGGTTACTGCTCCAATGGGCGCGGAATCAATGATAATCTTATCGTATTTCTGCTTAAGCTCTTCCACCAGCGCCTGCATTTTTGTTGATCCGAGTATTTCAGAAGGATTGGGAGGAATAGGCCCGGAGGGGATCACATAAAGGTTGGGCACTTCCGTGGTGCACACGACATCATCAATTTTTTTATTGCCCACAAGGAGATTGGTCATACCGTCTTCCTGCGCAATGGCAAAAATCTTGCGGATTTGGGGCCGGTGAAAGTCGCAGTCAAGCAGGGCCACCCGGTATCCAAACTGGGCCATGGTAATAGCTATATTGGTTGCACAGGTGGTTTTGCCCTCCTGAGCAAGTGTGCTGGTCACAAGAATCACCTGCGGCTCTGCCTCCGGAAGCGAATAGAAAATATTTGTACGTATGCCGCGATAGGCCTCCGTGGTAGGGGAGCGTGGTGAAGAGAAGGACTCAAGCCCGGGAGGCCCGGTTTCTGCATCTTCAGGAGTAGGCCCTTTCTGCTGGCGCAGCGGAATAATGCCGAGAAACGGAATGTGCAGTTGCTGATTAATATCCTCGGGGGTATTCATGGCATCATCAATGTATTCCAGCAGAAATGCCACGCCAAATGCCGCGCCGAGGCCGAAAATAATCGCTAAAAGCATAGTGCGCAGTTTTTGGGGCTTGATCGGCACAAGCGGCGTCTCGGCCTTGTCGACTACGCGGATATTGCCGATTTTCAGGTTTTCAGTAACCGAGGTTTCCTTGAACCGCTTCAGCAGCAGTGCATACATGGCCTTGGCGCCTTCGGACTCGCAGTACAGGCCGGTATATTCAATCGCATTTTTGTTCAGGCTGAAAGCCGCGCCTTTTTGAGCCTCAAGGGCCGCCTTAAGGGATTTTTCCTTGGCAAGGGCTTCCTGATAAATATTGTTCAGGGATTCGATAATGCGCTGCACCTGCTGCTCTTTTTTCACCTGTAGAGATTTCATCTCGGATTGCAGTGCAAGCATCTGGGGATGCTGCATGCCGTATTTTTTCGACAGCTCTGATTTGCGCTGCACGAGCCCGACCTCCTGGGTCTTCATTTCCCCTATCAGGCTGTCGCTGAGCACAACGGGAAGCGAGTCGAGCATGTCCTGATTGCCTGTAGCAGCCACAGCCTGCTTATAGCGGGTTTCCACCTCGGCACGGGCGGCTTCCGCGTCGGCAACATCGTAAGTGAGCTTGGTCAGCTTCTGTGCGGTTATAGTTTCCGTTTCGCCTGAAAAATCCATAACGATATTGTTTTTCTCGCGGAAGTTCAACAGTGCCCGCTCTGCGTCTTCAACCTTCTTGCGCTCCTGGGCCATATTGTCATTGAGCCACTGCGCCGAGTTCTGAATAGAGTCAAGTTTCATGGCAAAGGCATGCTCGCGATAGGCTTCGACCATGGCATTGGCAATAGTGGCAGCCAGCACCGGATTTTTTGACTGATAGCAGATATTGACATAATGGCTGTTCTTAATCGGCATGATCTTCAGATTTGCAAGAAAAGTCCCGATCAATGCATCTTTAGGGTTTGCCTGCGCGGAGGCATTATCCGTATCCATTCTATCGGCCCGGCGGAAGAAATCTGCATTTTCAGCAAGCTTCAGGCGCTCTATGACATTGTAGGCAACCGACCGGCTCTCCAGTATCTTATACATGGTCTGATAGTACTCGATGCCAGAGGTATCGGCAAACACAGCAGCCTGCAGTGTCCCCGGATCGTTTTCCTCCTTATCGATGATGATGCCGATGGTAGCCTGATAAATGGGGGTTGCCGTAAGGCAGTAGAGCAGCACGGCCCCAACAATAAGGCTGAAAACGGAGAGGACAACCCACCGGTGCTTAATGATCATTCTAACATAATCATAAATATCGATATTTTGCTCGATATGCATCGAGCCCCGGCTGCCCGTAATTTTGCTGTTGTTTTCCATTTTATTGACTCCAAAAATAAAAATCAGCTATGGGAGAAAAATTTAATCCGCCGCGACGGACAAGACTAACAACCAACCATGCACATTTCACTGCTTTAGCGCGATGTGACTTTATCTTGAATCGTGGATTTTAATCACCACCGGCTTTAGTCTTGTCCGCCGGGGAGGATTGCATCCATACACCCATCACTAAAAAAAGCTTTGCGGCACAATGATGATATCGTTTGGCTGCAGGATAATTTCGCGCAGCTGCCTGCCTGAATCGGTTATGGCATCAACCCTGACCCGGATAATCTTTTGCCGTCCGTTTTCCGTGCGGATAATTCTTGTACTGTTGCGCGCCGCAATATTGGTAAACCCGCCGGCAAGGCCAATGCCCTCAATAAGTGTTATATCACTCTCAGACAGAGGATAGTCCCCGGGCCTTTTAACTTCGCCCAGTATGTAAAATTTTTCCGGCATAGGTATAAACAGCGTGTCTTTATCCTGCATAAAGATATTTGCCTGCCTGCTTGTGCCCTGCTGCATGCTTTGCAAATCCAAGTCTATGACCAACTGCTCTTCTTGAGCCGTGCCGGCATGAACCGTGCGCACGATTTTCGCCTTTCTGCTGGCACCTTTCTCGCCCTTGGTTATGCCGTTTGCCTTTGATATGGCATCTAAAACCCTCTCGTTTTCGGCAAGCGGATAGCTGCCGGGACTTTGCACCGAACCCATCACCAGATACCGCTTGCTGTTGCATTCCGCTATCCGCACCGCCACATGGGCATTGAGCAGAATCTGACCTTCGCCAAGCCTGCGGGTAATGAGCGCCTCTATCTGCGCTGTGGTGAGGCCATTGACCTTGATCCTGCCGATAAGAGGGAAGGAGATGTACCCGTCGACTGAAACGCGCAGCGCAGGGCTTGAAAAATCTTGCTCATCATAGACCGTGATGCTCAGCACATCATGCGGCCCGACGGTATACTCTCCGGCTCCTGCCCCACTGGCGTTGGGATACTGGCGCAGGTATTCTGCTATGGTCAGATTGCGAGCCTTATCCGTTATGACGCTGCTGAGTCCGGTGCCTGCCCCGTTATTTTCAGAAGAAGTTTTCTGTATTTCTTCCAGCCTGGCGCGGTCGGCAGCTTTAAGGCCTGATTCAGAAGCATTTTCAGGAACACTGCTGATCTTTACAATATCGCCGCCAGTTGCGCTGCAGCCGGAAAGAGCAAGCAGCAGCAGGCAGCAAAAAAAATATCCGGGCCTGTTTTGTATTCTCATTGATTTCCTCCTGGCAAAATCACGGCAAATGCCCCTGTAGTATCCGCCGCATAAAATTTATTGTTCATTGTTACGGCCATAAACATCAGCTCTCTTCCTTGCGGTCGAGAGGACAGCCACTGTAAATGGATGCAGAAAAAATGCTCGGCGCAGGCACACATACCGCCTTGCAATGCATGATTCATTTTTATTGCCAGTACCCGATGTCATTATGCAAAAAACCGGGGTTCATATCAAGGGTGATACTGAACTGGTTGTCCGTATATCTGTCGCCGGAAATATTGGAGTTGTTTTTATTAAAACTGTAACCAAAGCCTGCTGCAAGCCAGTCTGAAAGCAGGTATCTGAACGAAAGGTCCACCCTGTGAATGGGGTCTTTTCTGTTATCTGTCGAACTGTACTTGTCTCTGGAATACCCGTATCTGGCACCAAGCAAATATCTGGACATGATTGTCTGCTGCATGCCAATACCTAAAGCCGTGTTTGTATAACCGCCACTCTGGCCCGCTCCCAGTTGCTGAAAATTTCTTAAAAGAGATACGGTGAATGTTCGGGTTGCCGTCTGCAGGTAACTGACCGAAGTGTCTGCCACCCAGCTGCTTGTGTTGTTATAGGGTTGATTGTTTTTGTCATGGCTGTTATCAAAGCTGTACCACTGATAGCCGACATTTAACTCGCCTTGAAAGCGCGCTTCCGAGTCCCATGCAAGGCCGGTTTTGACTTTTTTCCAGCCGTAAGAGGCGTCATTTGAACTGGTAATGCCTGCGCGGTGCGTATCATAACTCTGTTGTCCGGCATAATACCGAAGAAACAGCCAGGTCTTCTCCGCCACCTTTGTTTCGCAGCCCACGCCTGCTTCCATGGTAGTAGAGTTTTGGGTAAAATCGAGTTTGCTGTCGTACCGCTGCTTGAAAAAATTATAAAACGTGAGCACTTTAAACCTGTCGCTGAACATGAATCCTACTGTGGATGCACAATCATCCGTCCAGCGCTTTGTTTTGCGGCCCAGGCCGAATTGATTCGGGGCTCCGTAAGGATCCTCGGCATCGGTAAAAACATTGTTTAATTTTACAATCAGTCCGCCGGGCGCATTATAGTCAACTTGAAGCATGCTCCGGTTCGTACGCCAGTCATTGAAACTGTTTTTCGCATACCGCGCAAAATCGCCCTCATAGCCAAACTTTATCTTCCCTCTGCCATCAAGAGTATAATCAAACAGCAGGCCGGGCTTTGTATGGGTAATCCAATCGGCTTCTTCCTGCTCGATTATCTGGCTGCTGCCATTGCCCAAATAAATATTGTCGTCATAGAGTTCCTCCAGGCTCAGGCTCGGGATCACATGTAGATGGCCCAACCGAATTTCCCTTTGCTGCGCAGAGGCTTTTGCGACCGAACAAATAAAAACAAGCAAGGCCACGGAGGCAAGTATCAGCAATTTTTTCATCATGGGCTCACATAAAGGCTAGACAGCAGTGCGCCCGCGGACATGCTGTGCCCGAGTCTGCTTTTGAAAATTAGGGGCAGCAGAGCAATGAACATTACTTCCCTCGTGCTATCAAATCATCAATCTTTCCAATCCCCAACACAAGACGTGCCGGGGTTCTCTTCAAGGGGCATCACAACCGTTGAATGCTGATTTTTTTGACTGCTGCCGGTTGATGCGTTGTAACGATGCTCTGGATTGTACGCTCCATGTTTGTTTTAAGTGCTGAAATAGGTACTAATGTTACTATAACATTCCCTTATTGCTTCGGCGAAAAAAACCTTACAGTGCATTACTCACCTCACAATCAGGCATCAGAAAATGGTTTGCTCTGATCGGCGCAGCGGGAAACACTTCAAATTGGAGGAGCCGTTTTCTTTGTCCTAATCGGCGGCTTCCGTAAGTAATTTACTGAGAAAAATTTGCTGCTGACCTTCTTGAGGGTCCATAGGATCCCCTTATTAATTTTATATCGTAAATCCTGTAAAAGCCGGAAATCGCGACTCGTTGGTTGTTTAATAAAAGGATTCAATCCGCGGCGGCGAATTCAATCAGTAGTTTTGAATTTTTGTCTCCTTCATCTTAACTCTGTCGGCAGTTTTCGCTACTAACTTTAAAGTGTTTTGCTCTGGTTTTTCCTACAGCTCCGCCCTTTCGGTCACAAGTTCATGAGGAACGGGCCTAAAGGGTTTGCAGCAAATTTTAATCCTACTGGAACCTCTTACATTTCTACAAAAAAAGGGCCCGTTAAAAGCCCTTCCACAAGCAACCCCGGCAAACAGTAAAGGGACCTTTTAAACGCCTTGGTTGTGAATATAAACAAGATTTAAAATTCAAAATTCATGACTAAAAAACTTCCAATTCCCCCAACTGATGCGCAAGGTGCGCCGTAACGGTTTGGTTGTTAACAAAGGGATCCATAATGTATTTAATAGCTGCCGCAATCCCAAAAAATCTCCTGATTTCAGGAATTGCTTCTATCTGTTGAAGAAGATAAAAAAACGAGCACATCTTGGTGGCGACTGTTAAGGTAAAAAAATATTAACAATCCACAATTTGTTTATCTCTGAAATTCTAGGAACATGCAGTAACGCTACAAATGCGTCAACTGAAAATTTTTGGAAAAACACAAAAAAAATTACCGCAAAATGAGCCACTTGTCAATTTAATTACTCAGATTTTAAAATAAAACACTTCTTTATATGACTACTTTAGAGTCTCATAAATATGATGCAACGTGGACTTTCCATTGTCAAGCGGGAGGTCGCATGCAGGCAGGCTTAATTTTTACGGATTTTTTTTTCGCACGATCAGTCTTAGCCAAAATATCACTGGCCTTAGCTGTCAAAACAAAGGGTTGTGGAGTCTACTTCCAGAAAACGATATGCCGCAGCCTGTTTCGTCTCACTCCATCGCCCCCAGTACTTCGTCCAGCGACACGGAGGCAAAACTGGTTGCATAGTCGCTCATGGCGTAGGGGATTATGAGTTCCCGGCCGTGCAGCAGCGCGCCGCAGGTGTACACGACATTGGGGACATAGCCTTCGCGCTCCGTTTCGTTCGGAGCCAGCAGCGGTTCGCGCAGGCGCCCAAGGACGTGCGAGGGGTCCTCAAGATCCAGCAGAAACGCGCCGAGACAATACTTGCGCATTGGGCCGACTCCGTGGGTCAGCACCAGCCAGCCGGCCTCCGTTTCGATGGGGGAACCGCATGTGCCGATCTTTACAAACTCCCACGGCTGGGCCGGCAGCAGCAGCAGCTTCGGCTCTTGCCAGAAGTGGATATTGTCTGAATACATCAGCAGGATGTTTTCGTCGTCCTGGCGCGACAGCATGGCGTAGCGGCCACTTATTGTGCGCGGGAACAGAGCCATGCCTTTGTTCTGCACGGCCGGGCCGTTGAGGGTAATAAATTTGAAATGAAAAAAGTCCTGTGTTTCCAGCAGCTGCGGCAGTGTGATCTTGCCGTCGTAGGCTGTGTAGGTCGCGTAGTAGGTGAAGCTGCCATCGTTGTTTTGGAATTGAACGAAGCGCGCATCCTCGATGCCGTTGCTCTGGCTCGGAACGGAT
>CAIWCT010000036.1 GCA_903911225.1 uncultured delta proteobacterium | reverse complement strand
ATTGTGCGAGAACTCAATTACTTTGATTTTTTCAATTAACAAGTGTATAAAACAATTGCTATTTTGAAAGGATTATCTAATGGCTCTTTCGCTCAACAAACCGAAGCTCGACAACCTTGCCGGCGATATCTGGAAATCTGCCGAGCGACTGCGCGGCAAGTACAAAGCCTACGAATACCAGAGCGTCATCCTTCCCATCATTGTCATTCGGCGACTGGAGTGCGTGCTGCTTAGCTGGCGTGAGGCTAAAAGTGCCGAGGTTTTAGCTAAGCGGCCCAAACTCACCGAAAAGGAGCTCGCCAAGCTAGTCAAGGAACTCGAACTAAATCCCCAGCAGTCGCCTTTCTCCAATAAAACGAAATGGACGCTGCGCAAGGTCTATGAGGAAGATCACACGCTGCTGGAAGAGAACTTCCGCGCTTACATCAACGGCTTCTCCAAAAATATTAACGACATCATCGAGCAATTCAACTACCGCGCCACCATTACCACGATGGTGAAGAACAACCGTCTTGCCCCGATCCTGAATCAATACAAAGAACTCCCGCTGGGGCCTGATCAGCTCTCCGGCTTGGAGATGGGCTACATTTACGAAGAAATTCTGCGGCGCTTCTCGGAACAAAGCGGTGAAGAGGCAGGAGAACATTTTACTCCGCGCGAGGTCATCCGGCTTATGGTCGAGTTACTGGAGATACCGATCCCCGACCGGCATTTCTCCATCTACGATCCCGCCGGCGGGACAGGCGGCATGGTATCCGTTGCTAAAGAGCATTTGATAGACCGCGCAGACAACCCAGCCGAGAGGGATCGCGTCGAGAAATTCCTGACCCTCCACTGCCAGGAGCTATCACCGACGAACTACGCCATCTGTAAGGCTGACTTTCTGATCAAGAACGACCAGCAGGCGACGGTTCTGCTTGGCAACTCACTAATTCCCCATGAGCCGCACAGCAAAGAACCGGGCGACCAGTTCCCGGAAACGAAATACCGCTTCAACCGCATGCTCAGCAATCCGCCTTTTGGCGTCACCTGGGGCGGCAAAGACGGCTACGAGAAAGAAGCTCGAAAACTGGAGAAGACCCGTTATCAGGCCGGCATGCCTCGGGTGAACGACGGCGCGCTGCTATTTTTAGAGACTATGCTTGCCAAGATGATTCCGCCAGCCGATGGCGGCAGCCGCATTGCCATCATTTTTAATGGATCACCTCTCTCCAATGGCGACTGCGGCTCAGGCGAGAGCGAAATCCGCCGCTGGATACTTGAAAACGACTGGCTCGACGCCATTGTCATGCTGCCTGACCAGCTTTTCTACAACACCGGCATTTTTACCTACATCTGGCTGCTGAGAAACGAGAAACCCGCCGCTCATCGCGGGCGTGTGATGCTCATTGATGCCCGCCAGCAGTTTGAGAAAGAGCCGAAGTCGTTCGGCAATAAACGCAATCGGATGACGGACGTTCATCGGCAATGGATACAGGAGCGTTACCACAAAGGATGGAAACCAGGTTTTGACGATGAGCACGTGAAAATATTCCGTGAGAAGGAATTCGCCTTCCATAAAGTCAAGGTAGTATTCTGGCAAACCGACGAGAATGACAAACCAGCAAATATTACCGAGCCTTATGAGAAAACATTTACCGCTGCCAACCTCGCCAAGGAGCAGACTTTTCATGACAGCGACCTGACTTTCCGTGTGCGCCTGATGACAGACAATAAAGAAAAAACCGTGCAATTTACCCTTAAACCAGCCGACAGCGCCGCAAAGACGATTAAAGCGGTTTTGGGTGATAAACCGGAAATCCTTTCCGTCGAATGGACGCATCGGCACTATGTACAGGACGACGAATACATTCCACACGGCGAAGACATCGCGACATTCCTGAAACGGGAAATCGCCAAGCCTATCATCCGCTGGGAAGACAGCCCGCAGCTAGGCTACGAAATTCTACCGAACAAATACTTCTACCGCTACCAGCCGCCCAAGCCCGCGAAAGAATTGCTTGCGGAGTTTTGGAAACTTGAAAAAGAAGCGGAGAAGATGCTGGAGGGATTGGCCAGATGAAAAAAACAAACGACCAAAACATGATGACCTCACCAGAATACCTGCAGTTTATCGAGAATCTGAAGACGAGGGTGATTTCTGCACGCATCTCGGCGGCGAGGGCTGTGAACTGCGATCTAATCCTGCTTTATTGGGACATCGGGCGCGGTATTGTTGAGAAACAACAAGTGCTTGGATGGGGTGAATCTGTGGTTGAAATGGTTTCAGCAGACTTACGGCAGGCGTTTCCACGCATAACAGGCTTTTCGCCGCGAAATCTGCGGGACATGAAGCGCCTTTATCTTTCCTACATTGATGAAGCAATTTGGCGACAAGTTGTCGCCAAATTGACGGGAACGGCAACCACCGGCGATACTATCATTCGGCGACAGACTGTCGCCAAAAGGGAAAATGTAGGGGCTGCCGTATCAACGGAATTTCTGCAACAACTTGTTGCAGAAATTCCCTGGGGGCACAACCTGCTTATCCTCAACAAGCTCACAGACCCAGCAGCCCGCCTTTACTACCTCCGCGCTACCGCCCGGTTCGGTTGGTCGCGGAATGTTCTGCTCAACCAAATAAAAGCCGGGGCTTACGAACGCGCTGTTACCGAGAAGAAAACCCACAATTTCCCCCTTGCCCTGCCGGAGTATCTTGCCGAGCAGGCGGACGAAATGCTAAAAAGCACCTACAACTTAGAATTCCTCGGCATCCGTGGAAAGGTGAAGGAACGGGAGCTGGAGGACAGTTTGATTTCCCGTCTGCAAGCGTTCCTGCTTGAACTCGGCTACGGTTTTTGCTTCGTTGGTCGCCAATACCGGCTGGCCTTGGGACAGAAGGAGTATTTCATTGATCTGCTCTTCTACCACCGCATCCTCAAGGCGCTGGTGGCTTTCGAATTAAAAGTTGGGCCATTTGAACCGGAACACGCGGGCAAAATGGATTT
>CAIWCT010000035.1 GCA_903911225.1 uncultured delta proteobacterium | reverse complement strand
TTTTATAAGGATTTTATGCAGGCAACTCAAAAAATGGTGCCCGCAATACCTGAAACGGTCAAGCAGTTTATGGGCCTTGTTGAAGGAACGCTGAAGCCCGGCGCACTTGACACTAAGCAGAAGGAGTTTATTGCGCTTGGAATCGCTGTTGCACAGCACTGCGTGCCCTGTATTTATCTGCATGTGCAGAAGTCGGTACTGGCGGGCGCGACCCGGCAGGAAATAATGGAGGCTGCAAGCGTTGCCGTGTTTATGGGAGGCGGGCCCGCCTTTACCCATATCATGGAGGTTGTAAAAGCCCTTGATGCTTTGGATGCTGCATAATCAAACAGGGCCTTAATGCATGCGACAAGAAAGGAGGTCGTTATGAATAGTACGACAGCACATGACAGAAAATTCTGGAACCCCTATCTTGCGGGCGCACTCAGCGGGCTAGTTCTTATTGGATCAGCAGGGGTTGCGGGAAAATTTTTTGGCGCATCAACAACCTTTGTCCGATCAACCGGTATGATTGAAAAAATTTTCAGCGGCGAACGTGTTTCTCAGATGGCCTATTTCATGAAGGAAGCGCCCATAATCGATTGGCAGTGGATGTTTGTCGTGGGTATCTTCTTCGGAGCATTCATCGCCGCACGGATTTCAGGGACCTATGAATTACAAGCGCTGCCCGATATGTGGCGCAGGCGATTCGGCAGCAGCATCCTTAAGCGCGCCAGTGCAGCTTTTGCCGGCGGCGTTATTGCAATGTTCGGCGCACGCCTTGCCGACGGCTGTCCGTCGGGTCATGGGCTGAGCGGTTCGGCACAGTTGGCTGTAAGCGGCTTTATAGCGCTCATCTGCTTTTTTATCGGAGGTGTTATTGCGGCCCGTATGCTGTACAAGGGGAGGGACGCGCAATGAATACGCTTATCTACGGACTTATAACCGGCATTTTATTTGGCTTTCTGCTGCAGCGCGGCAGCGTGCTGCGGTATGACCGTCAGCTCGGGGCGCTTCGGTTCATGGACATGACCATTGTTAAGTTCATGTTTTCAACCGTACTGGTGGCCATGGTCGGCATCTATCTGCTTAAGGATTTTGGCATAGTCGTTCTGGCGGTCAAGCCGACGATTCTGGGCGCTGTTATTCCCGGAGGCCTTATTTTCGGCATTGGCTGGGGCCTGCTTGGCTATTGCCCCGGAACATCAGTAGGTGCACTGGCTGAAGGCCGCTGGGATGGTCTGTGGGGAGTGCTCGGCATGCTTGCTGGAGCAGGGCTGTACGCCGAGGCATATCCGGAACTTAAAAAAACACTTTTAACCTGGGGCGATTTCGGCAAGATCACACTCCCGCAGGCTCTGGGGGTAAGCCACTGGGTGATCATTCCTATTTTTATCGTCGGCGGTCTGTTGCTGTTTTACTGGCTTGAAAAAAAAAGGCTGTGAGCTCTGTAATTCTAAGGGAACGTTAGGAGCTGAGCCCGGTGTTTGTTATACAATCGAATGTGCCGCGTCGCCCTGCTGTCGGCATACTTTTTATTGACACACACCCG
>CAIWCT010000034.1 GCA_903911225.1 uncultured delta proteobacterium | reverse complement strand
GAGCCGAAGCAGCTTTCGCCCGGCCCGGTGCAGGCCGGCCTCATCCTGTATGGCGATGCCGGTGATCTGTTCTGCCTCGGACAGGTTGGGCGTGACGATGGTGGTGCCTTTGAAAGAGGCCATGTGATAGCGCGAATCAACAGCCACTATTTTATCGCGGGCGCAGCGCTTTATAAAGGCGAGTATTTTTTTGGTGAAGATGCCGTAGCCGTAATCCGATACGATCAGCGCGTCGATACCCGGCAGGATGCGTTTTAAGTATGCCAGCAGGCGCTGCTCTCTTTCCGGCGAAAGCTGTATTTCCACATCGCGGTCGATGCGCATTATCTGCTGCTTGGTGGTGTTGTCGTCCCCGGCCAGTATCCGGGTTTTCATGATGGTGCTGTATGAGGGGTCAAGAACCATGCCGTCCATGTTCGGGCATTTGCCGGCAATGAGGGAAAAAAGCTTCTCGCCGAAATAGTCACGTCCCAGCAGCCCCACCGGATAAACCTGTGCCCCGAGGTCCAGCAGGTTGTTCACCGTATTGGCTGCTCCCCCCGGAACCAGTTCTTCGGAATCGTAGCGCACCACGATGACCGGTGCCTCGCGTGAGAGGCGGTGTGGTTTGCCGTAGATGAACACATCGGCCGTCATATCGCCGATGACGCAGATGCGCGCTTTTGAAAACTGCCTGATTATGCTTGTGTATGTGGCCATGGCCCCCATATCCTGAATTTTTATCTAAGCACTATGCACATGCATAGGACTAAAACATCTCAAGAGTTTTCACAAGGAAAAAATAGTGCGCCCTGCCCCCTGACCACGCCCGAAAGATGCGGCCAACCTGCGATTGACAAACCCTGATGCCTGTGATAGCTCTACGGAGCATCTGTCGGGGGACAACCATGGAATCTATAAGAACCTTTATTGCTCTTGAGCTGCCTGCCGAGCTTAAGGCGGTTCTTGCCCGCATGCAAAAGACATTCATGCAGAGCACGGCGGGCGTGAAATGGGTACGGCCCGAGGCTATCCACCTGACGCTGAAATTTTTAGGCGCCACAAGCATGGAAAAAGTGGATATGGTCTGCGGGGTTCTTGATCACCTGACCCGGGATGTGGCGCCGTTTTCTTTTGACGCTACCGGCATGGGCGCTTTTCCCAACAGCCGCAATCCCAAGGTTATCTGGGCTGGTTTGCAGGTTGAAGACCGCCTGAAAGTATTTCAAGAGGAGCTTGAAACAGCCCTTGCCGATAAGGGGTTTGCAGCGGAAGACCGCCCGTTTGCCCCGCACCTGACTCTGGGCAGGCTCAAAGACGGCCTTGCGCGCAAGGATATCGCAGGGCTTATTGAACGGTTCAGCTCAGAGCACTTCGGCCGGTTTGAGGCGGACCACGTCATTTTTTTTAAAAGCGAACTGAAGCCATCGGGGCCTGTCTATAAGGCAATTAAAGATATCACTCTAATGAAAAACGCTTAACAGCGGAGGACACAGATGAGCAAAGAAACAGCACGGGACAAAGACGCAGCGCGGGACAAGGAAGCCAACAAGGAAAAGGCCATAGAAATGGCCGTAAGCCAGATCGAAAAACAGTTTGGCAAAGGTGCTATCATGCGCCTCGGGGTGGAAGGCGCGCTGGTTCATGACATAGCGGTCATCCCCACCGGTTCGCTCAGCCTTGACATAGCTCTGGGCCTTGGCGGCATCCCGCGGGGCAGAGTAATTGAGATATTCGGGCCTGAATCATCCGGCAAAACCACGCTGGCGCTGCACGTCATAGCCGAAGCACAAAAAACAGGGGGCTCAGCAGGGTTTATCGATGCCGAGCATGCCCTGGATGTAACCTATGCCCGCAAGCTGGGCGTGAAGACCGACGAGCTTCTTATTTCCCAGCCCGACAGCGGCGAGCAGGCCCTTGAGATATGCGAAGTGCTGGTCCGAAGCGGTGCGCTGGATGTGCTGGTCATCGACTCGGTTGCAGCCCTTGTGCCCAAGGCCGAGATCGAGGGCGATATGGGCGATTCGCATATGGGCCTGCAGGCCCGCCTCATGTCGCAGGCCCTCCGGAAGCTCACCGGCGCTATCAGCCGCTCTAAGACGACGGTTACTTTCATTAACCAGATCCGCATGAAAATCGGGGTCATGTTCGGCAACCCCGAGACCACAACCGGCGGCAATGCTTTGAAATTTTATGCAAGCGTGCGCATTGACATACGCAAAATCGGCATGATCAAGGACGGCGAAAATGTTATCGGCAACCGCACCAGGGTGAAGATCGTGAAGAACAAGATTGCACCTCCGTTTCGGGAGGTTGAGTTCGACCTGATGTTCGGCGAGGGTATATCCCGGGAGGGTGACATCCTTGATCTGGGAGCCGCCCAGAATATTATCGATAAAAGCGGCGCATGGTTTTCCTATAAAAGCGACCGCCTCGGCCAGGGCCGGGAGAATGTAAAAAACTATCTGAAAGAGCATCCGGAAATTATGGCGGAAATCGAGCAGGCGATTCTTGAGAAGGCCGGGATTGGAAGGCCTATTGTTGAGCCGGTAGATTGATCCCTTGCTAACGAAAACGCAAATTTATTTATAGCAAAAAAATGGATTCCCGGGGCAGGGGTTTACCCCCTGCCCCGGGCGGGCATTCCGCCCGTTCCTGTCGGTGAGCATCTTAAATCGTCTGTAATGTGTTCAGTGATGCACCTTCCTTTCAGCCAATGGAAAATAATCTTACCCTTCAGAAAGCCCTCGATACAGCCTACCGGCTGCTGGCCGCTCGTTCGCATACGCGGGCTGAAATAAAACGCAAGCTTTCCCGCAAAGGCGCCGGCGCTGAAATCATCGTGCAGGTGATCGATGAGCTGACGGGCAAGGGCTATATTGATGAAGATGACATGGCGCTGCGGTGGGCGCAGGCCCTGGTGCGCGACAGGTTATGGGGGCCGCTGAAAGTCTCTGTCTATCTCATGCAGAAAGGCTTGGGCCGCGATCTGATCGATCAGGTGCAGCGCCGCGTGTGGCAGGAATTTGACGAGCCCGATATTGCCGAACGGGCCTTGCACAAGCGCTTTGGCGCTGCAGACGATGAAGCAACGGCTGCTAAAAAGGCTGCATTTCTTCGCTCCCGGGGTTTTTCATCCGCCGTGATTTACAGCCTTGCAAAAAAGCAGGTGAGCGATGATTTTTATGAGTGACGCCGGTTGCAAGCAGGCTAGCAGATGTTACCAATAGGCTTTTTAAGGCCCAAAACAGGCAAAAACCCTGGTGTCGGGGGCTGAAAAAACACAAGCG
>CAIWCT010000033.1 GCA_903911225.1 uncultured delta proteobacterium | reverse complement strand
CCCTGAATTGATGGACACATCGAAAGGTTAGGGTTATAACCCAAAACCAAGGAGGTGTGTCATGAGCAAAAGAAGAAAGTATGATCGGGCATTTAAACTCGAAGCAGTAAAGCTGGTAACAGAAAGAAAGACGCCGCTGGCCGAAGCAGCAAGGAACTTGGGTATTCATGAGAACCTGCTGCGCAAATGGAAGAAGCAGTATCTTGAAGATGCAGCAGATTCGTTTCCCGGCAAAGGCCGTTTAAAGCCACAGGATGAGGAGTTGCGACGACTCAGGAGGCACTTAGCAGATGTGGAACAGGAGCGCGACATATTAAAAAAAGCCTTGGCCATTTTCTCGAAGGAACCCAAATGAAGTATCAGTTCATCGAGAAACACCGCTCAGCATTTGCGGTTGAGAAAATGTGCCGATCATTGAACATTTCAAAGAGCGGTTATTATTCCTGGCGAGTCAGGCCCACAAGCAAGCGTTCTGCTGCCAATGAGAAGCTTGACCACCACATCCGGACCGTCTATGAGCAAAACAAGGGCCGGTATGGCAGCCCCCGGATCGCTGAAGCGCTCAACGATCAGGGCCTTGATTGCAGTGAAAACCGTGTTGCTGCCCGTATGCGCAAAAACGGAATAAAAGCCAAAACGAAAAAACGTTTTAAAGTCACAACTCATGCAAAGCACAGTCATCCGGTAGCCGAAAACCTGCTTAACCAGGACTTTGCCGCACAGCGACCAGACCAGATATGGGTATCAGATATTACCTACCTGTGGACCCGTGAAGGGTGGCTGTATTTGGCCGTTATTTTGGACCTGTTTTCCCGCAAAATTGTAGGATGGTCCATGAGTCACCGTCTGGGTCAAGAGCTGGTCTTAAATGCCTTTCAGCAGGCTCTATGGCGCCGCAGGCCGGGTTCTGGAATCATCTTCCATTCAGATCGGGGTGTTCAGTATGCTTGCACGGCATTTCGCAATCTGTTACAACAGCACAAGTTTATTCAGAGCATGAGCGGCAAAGGCAACTGCTATGACAATGCTGTGGCCGAATCATTTTTCCATTCGTTAAAGACAGAACTTGTTTATTTTGAAACTTATGAAACTCGGGAAGACGCCAGAAACAGCGTCTTTGAATACATCGAAACGTATTACAACCGGACCAGGTTGCACTCAACGCTCAACTACTGTTCCCCCGTTCTGTTTGAGCAGCGCTGGGCCAACACTATAGCAGCCTAACCCCGTGTCCATTTTTTTCTGGGAAGATCATCGGGGACTGGCGGCACAAAAGACCCTTTTAAAAAAATTTAAAGACCTATTGAATTTAGAAAAAAGGTGCAGGAGCAAATTGCTAAACCTTAGCCAGGGGGCAACAATGACGAGAAGTGGGATTCTTCTTGCAATATTAGCAATAGTCGGATCATTTTTTGTTCAGCCTGTATTTGCATCAGTTGTCCTGAAAATCGGGGACAGTTGTCCATCCGGGTACCATCCTGATGGATCAAGCGGTTATTGCACACCATTCAGTGGCAACTCAGTTCCTCAAGTTGTTCCGAAGCTAGGGTCAACTTGCCCTTCTGGATACCATCCTGATGGGTCAAGTGGTTATTGCGCCCCATTTGATAAAATCCCCAAAAAAAATATCATTCAGCAACAAGGAAATTCTTGTCCTTCCGGATACCATCCTGATGGATCAAGCGGTTATTGCATCTCATTTTAGGCTTAGGACAGTTCTGAGATACTATACTGCTATCCCTTATTGTGGATTTGGGGTTGCAGCCTCTATTAATCAATCATAAGGAGGATACCGTTGAAAACGAAAAATATTTTTATAAAATCACAAATTGTATTGTTAAGTGCATTAGTCATGCTCTTTAGTTTTGCTCTCGTCCGACCTGCGCTTGCTCAAGATTGCAGTGATGCCGGGAACACAATTGCGATTGTACAGTGTCATGAACAGCATTATGTAAAAGCCGATAAGGAATTAAATGTTATTTATACAGAAGCAATGAAGACTCTTCCCGCCGGCCAGAAAGCAAAACTTAAGGAAGCTCAGAAAGCATGGCTCAAATTTCGTGATTTGAGTCTTGAATTCAGTAAAGAATTGAACAGCGAAATGAGGTCATTTGGCAGTGTTGTGTTTGCGGATTACAAAGCAAAAATTGTTGAGAAAAGAGTGCTGGAATTAAAATATCTCATGCAGTCGCCAGAGGGGCCAGTAGTGAAATGGTAAAGGCATAAAAGAGTTACTGGACCGCTACTGTTGGTGATTGCAGCCATAATTTAAGAGAAGGCGTTAACATGATAAAGACATTGAAGGTTTTAATGACCGTTTGTGTGCTAGAGTTTTTTGATAATTTGGTTTGAGGCAGATCAATCTATTCGAAATTAATAGCAAGAAGATCGATTGGCCTGACTGCTAGATATAGTGGTTGGGCCTTTCTTCTAATAAGTCAACACTACGGCATAATATTGAACTCGGTTTTTGCTTTGCTAATGTTGCTCTAGTGCCAGACCTGTATGCTTCTCGCTTATGGGAAACAGGATGCGCGTCAAAAACCGCGCGGGGGCGGGGATATATGCTGCAGGGAAACCATGGCCATAGGAGCTGATGGTCCTGAAAACAATAAAGGCCTGTTTGTTTTTCAGCCGCCGGTTTTTTGCTGCGGAGATTTTTGCTTTTTGCTTTCGGGTTTTGTTGCCTGAAGCGAGGGGTTTTTATTTTTTTGCGGAGGCCTGGGTGCAACAGCAGGCGTTGGCGGGCTCTCTTTTTTGCTCGGCATGGGCTTTGTTGTCTTTGCCTGTATCGCTGGCTGCTTATTAACGCTTGTGGGGTCAAGGCAGGCCCGTATCATTTCTGCTCCGACAAATGACGAGTGCATGGTTCTCTGCGCCCCGTGCACCAAAATACAGGCTACGGCGATGCTTGTTTGGTTTGTCTGGCCGAACCCCGCAAACCAGTCGCAGCGACCGGTATGCTCGGGCAGATCAATAGAGCCTGTTTTGCCGCCCATTGTCCAGCCATTTGCCGCACCGATTTGCTTGGCATACGTGAAAGAGCCGCGAGCAGTGCCGTTTTGAATAGTTCCCTGCATAAGTTCCCCGAGCTGGGAAGCGCTGCGGGGCGACAGGGGCTGGGAAAGCGTTTTTGTCATATGCTGGTAGACTGTTTTGCCGTTTGCATCGGTGATGGAATCAATTATATACGGACGCATGATCTTGCCTCCGTTTGCAGGCAGCGATGCAATGAGCGCGGCATGAAGGGGTGAAAGGGTTGTGCGGGTGTTATAGCCGCTTGCAAGCTCAGCGCGCTGGAAATCGTCGGTCGGTGGCACCATGCGGCTTTTCGTTACGGGCAACTCAAACTCCAGGGGCATGTTGAAAAGCATGTCTTTGCCCATATCCAGAAAGTCGCGGTCCGTGAAAGAGTCCAGCCACATTTTGCCGAAATACGGGTTGATGCTTAAGGCAAAAGCCTTGAGCATCGGCACCAGCTCTGGCTTGTACGGCGCATTCTCGATGCCAACCTGGCTTCTGTAGAGCGTGTGATACCGCCCCGATACCGGCACAAGATGGCTTGAGTTAAAGCCTTTCTTTTCAAGAGCAACGGAGGCCGTAATCATCTTGGCAAGAGAGGCTGCAGGAAATTCGCCATAAAGGCAGTAATTGTTGGCTCCGTCGGGAAGCAGTCTCACCCCGGCCTTTGTTGTCTGGTTGCCCATGGCAAGCACGGCGCCGGTATTTGCATCAAGCACAACGGCTGCTGCAATCAGGGGGGCTGCATGTGCAAAGCAGGACATGAGCCGTCGCTGCAGCTCCGGTCGCAGGGTTGTTTGTACCGTCACCTGCCCTTCGGGGGTTGCAGAGGTAAAAGACGCCGGGGGATTGGGTTCATAAAAGAATCGGCTGCTGAAAAGCGCCGGGGCGTTTTTTATGGCGCCCTGATGACCGGGCCCGGAGGTTTCACCCGCACCTTCTGCACCGGCACAAATAGAGGGAACAGCGCTAAAAAAATAGAATGCCAGCACCAGAAGTGCAGTCGCTGCAGTGTGCTTGCTGATAGGGGAAAAAATATTTTTTGAAACGTTCATGGCGTCTAAAATGCTATTAAAAGTTCTTGGTTAACACTCAAAAAATCCTAACATAAAGTGGTAAAAGAGGCAAATAATGAATATCCATGCTAGTATTATTATATCATTTCACCTGCCCTGGGAGTCATACAAGCTGCGCCGTACAGGCGTAGCGGCATTCAGTTGACAAAGATCATAATATGGTTTATTTCGATAGAAGAATTTAATTTTTTAGCCTGCTCATACGCTGTCGCGGAAAGGACATGCATGCCGACAAAAGCAAAAGATAAGACCCACTACGTCATCACCTACCGCGACCCGAAGGATAATAAAATCGTCAGCCTCAAGGCGGCCGGGGTAACTGATTCGAGCCTGGGCTTAAGCTTTATCGCCATAGCCGATTTTATTTTTTCTTCAAGCATGCTGGTTGTTAATCCAGAAGAAGAGGATCTGAAGCGACGCCTGGCCGATGTCAAAACGCTGCATATTTCAATCTACACCATCATCTCAATCGAAGAGGTCGGCCCTGCGCACAGGGGCCTGCGCTTTAAAAAAGACCGGTCGAATCTGCTCGTGCTGCCGGGAACGGCGCCGCCTTCTAAATGAAATTGAAACATAGCATACAACCTGTTAGGTAAAAATGACGGACATGCACCATCCAAAAACGCTGGGTGACCTGAAGGGATCGGGCTGGAAAAGCCGCGGCATAAAGGCCGAGCTGCAGCAGAACCTTATCGCAAAGATACGCGCCGGCGAGAACCTGTTTCCCGGCGTCATCGGCTATGAGGACACGGTTATACCTGAGCTGGAAAACGCCATCCTGTCGGGGCATGACATTATTTTTCTTGGCGAGCGCGGCCAGGGCAAAACCCGCATCATGCGCAGCCTCACAAACCTGCTGGATGAATGGCTGCCGGTTCTGGAGGGCTGCGAAATAAACGACGATCCGCTGGCTCCCATCTGCTCACACTGCAAAAAGCAGGTTGCCGCGCTCGGGGACGGAGCCCCTGTTGCATGGCTGCACCGAAGCCTTCGCTACGGCGAAAAGCTCGCAACGCCCGATGTGACCATAGCCGATCTTATCGGCGATATCGATCCCATCAAGGTTGCCGAAGGGCGGCATCTCTCCGATGAGGGCGTCATCCACTACGGCCTTATTCCCCGCACCAATAGGGGCATATTTTCCATAAACGAACTGCCCGACCTGCATGAGAAAATTCAGGTGGGGCTTTTTAATCTGCTTGAAGAGCGCGATGTGCAGATCCGGGGCTACAAGTTCAACCTGCCCCTTGATATCTTCATTATCGCAACCGCCAACCCTGAAGACTACACCAGCCGCGGCCGCATCATCACGCCGCTGAAAGACCGCTTCGGCGCTCAGGTGCGCACGCACTATCCCCGCACGCT
>CAIWCT010000032.1 GCA_903911225.1 uncultured delta proteobacterium | reverse complement strand
TCCTGCTTCTCTTCGTCAAGCTTGCTGTCCATCCCTTCATAGACTTCATCTGGATCAGAGAGAAAAACGATGGGCGAAAGCAGTTCCAGAAGAGCTGTGTCGGACTCGTCATGCCAGGCATCGGGGGCAAACCGCGCACCTACCATGAAGCCGCAGCACCAGTAGCCGGGATCAAAAAATTCCTCCCCGTCTTCTTCGAAAGAGGCAATCAGGGGCGCAAATTCATTGGCGTCAAGGCTTTTGACAATTTCAGCATACAGCTCGGTGAGGCTTTTGGTAAGGTTCTTCAGCTGCGCAGGGGATGCAAAATCCGGCAAATCGTCTTCGCGAAGAAAAACCAGCGGCAGCCACTGCTTTGGCTTTACTTCCACCGGGCCGCAGGCTATGGCGGTCAGCAGGCCGTGCAGTTCTTCGACATTCATGGTTTCATGGCCTGTTTTTTCAAGCAGTTCATCAATATGATCTATTTTTTCAATCGACAGCATATGGGAATTTCCTTTCGGCTCAAGTTGTTTGTATGCACAGCGCACATGGAAGGCCGCTGCAAAATAATGTATATATAGGGATGTGCATGGCTGAAAAAATCTTTTTTAGACTCCATGCATCCAGCATTTAGATAGTACACTGATGTACGTCCGTATGCAAGTCCTTGAAAAAACTTTGACATGACTCGAAAGCTCAAGGCCCTGCCGCAGCCTGTATTTTCAATTTGTCGCACAGTTGGCGAAATGCCTTGCTCCCCGGGGCCACTGATGTTACTATTTACGTTTTTTCGGAGAACGGTTAATGGTTCATATTACCAATATATGTAAGCAGCATGGTTCGCAGATTCTTTTCAAGAACGCGAGCCTGCAGATTCTTCCCGGCACGCGCACTGGCCTGGTGGGGCTCAATGGCGCCGGAAAGACCACCGTCTTTCGTCTTATAACCGGTCAGGAAGAGGCTGACTCGGGTGATATAACATGCGCAAAGCGCACGAAAATCGGCTATTTCTCGCAGGATGTAGGCGATATGGCGGGCCAGTCTGCGCTTGCCGAGGTCATGTCGGCTGTGGGTGATGTGATGAGCCTGGGGGAAGAGATACGGCAGATGGAGCAGGCCATGGCCCTGCCTATGAGCGACGACGATATGGCAGAGCTTCTGGAGCGCTACGGCAATGCAGTTGAGCAGTTTGAGCACAGCGGCGGCTATGATCTTGAGTCGCGGGCCCAAACCGTGCTTACCGGCCTGGGCATCGGCCCCGATGATTTTAACCGGCCAGTGGAGTCGTTCAGCGGCGGGTGGAAAATGCGCATAGAGCTTGCCAAAATACTGGCCATCAACCCCGATGTGCTGCTGCTGGATGAGCCCACCAACCATCTTGACCTAGAGTCGATCGTCTGGCTCGAAGACTGGATTGTCACGCAGTTCAAGGGCGCGCTGCTCATGACCTGTCACGATCACGATTTCATGAACCGCATCGTCTCGCGCATTATCGAGGTCGCCAACCAGGGCCTCACCACGTATTCTGGCAATTATGATTTTTACCTGCGCGAGCGCGACATACGGCGCGATCAGCTGCTTGCCAGCTACCGCCGCCAGCAGGAAATGCTTGCCAAGGAGGAGGACTTCATCGCGCGCTTTGCAGCCCGAGCCTCGCATGCCTCGCAGGTTCAGTCGCGCGTGAAGAAAATAGACAAGATCGAGCGTATCGAGCTGCCGCCCGAGCAGCGCGTCGTATCATTTGAGTTTGCCGAGCCCCCGCGCTCCGGCGACGATGTGGCCCGCATCGCGGGCCTCGGGAAGGTATGGCAGCACGACGACGGCTCTGAAAAATCCGTCTTTGGGGGCGTATCAGGCGTTATCCGGCGGCAGGACAAAATTGCTGTTGTGGGCGTAAACGGTGCCGGTAAGTCGACCTTTCTGAAAGTGCTTGCCGGGCAGACCGAGCCGACAACTGGCAGCCTCACCATCGGCGCAAACATCATGGCGGGCTATTTCAGCCAGCATGCCATGGATCTGCTGCATCCCGAGAAGACCGTTTTTGATACTGTTCAGGATGCCATCCCCACGGCCAACATCGGCGTGGTCAGAAATCTATGCGCGGCCTTTCTTTTTCAAGGCGATTCCGTTGAGAAGCGCATAAAACTTCTGTCGGGCGGCGAGAAGAGCAGGGTGCTGCTGGCAACGCTGCTTGCCCGGCCCTTAAACCTGCTGATCCTTGACGAGCCCACCAACCACCTTGATTTTCAGTCGCGCCAGATACTGTTGCAGGCGCTTGCCAAATTCACCGGCACGGTGGTGCTGGTGAGCCACGACCGGTATTTCCTTCGCTCGCTGGTTGACCGCGTTTTTGAGATCGACCACGGCGAGATGATCATCTACGAGGGAAGCTACGAATACTATGTCTCCAAAACACAGCGCAATGTCCAAGCCGCCTGAGCCGTTTCACCACACAGAGTTATTAAACTCTGATCAAGTTAGTTGATTCTTAACTTCCTCGCCCCCATGAGCCCGTATCCTACTTGCGGATTTTGCAGGAAAGGTCGACCACAACGGCGGATTCCTACGACAAGATTAGTATTGACACATGCTGCAAAGAGTATCATAGTGCGCAGTCATATTTACCATTGTAGAGGAAAATTGCATGCACTGGCTCAAAAGAGCTTTTAAGTTCATTATTGGCGCTGCCCGCAATCCAAAAGATCCGCATGTGTTTCACAAGCTTTCCCTGATTGCTTTTTTTGCCTGGGTGGGCTTGGGGGCCGACGGCCTTACCTCATCCTGCTATGGCCCGGAAGAAGCTTTTCTCTGCCTTCAGGGGCATCATTACCTGGCCCTCTTTGTAGGCCTTGCCACGGTCTTCACGATTTTCATCATCTCCATGAGCTATACCCAGATTATCGAGCTGTTCCCTTCGGGCGGCGGCGGATATCTTGTTGCCAGCAAGCTGCTGTCGCCGACAGCCGGCATGGTTTCTGGCTGCGCCCTGCTCATCGACTATGTGCTCACCATAACTCTGTCGATTGCCAGCGGCGCTGATGCTATTTTCAGCTTTCTACCTGCTCAGTTTCTTCACTATAAACTCGCTTTTGCCTTTGCCGGCGTCGTGCTTTTGACGGTCATGAATATGCGCGGGGTAAAAGAAGCGGTGCTGCCCCTGGTGCCCATATTTCTTGTATTCATAGCAACGCATATCATTGCCATCGGCTATACGTTCATCACGCATCTGCTGAATCTGCCCGCAGTCCTGCAATCAACCCTTGCCGATGTTAAGGCCAGCAACTCCGAGCTTGGCCTTCTTGGAACCGGCCTGCTTATTCTTCGGGCATACAGCATGGGCGCCGGCACGTTCACCGGAATTGAGGCGGTCAGCAACGGCCTGCCCATTCTGCGGGAGCCGAAAGTTGAAAC
>CAIWCT010000031.1 GCA_903911225.1 uncultured delta proteobacterium | reverse complement strand
CCTCGAACCGGCGCAGCGCCTTAATTTCACTGTATTCACTGGATTTGATGAATTGAGCGACAAAAACCCTGAGCCCTGAACCTGCGGCCCGCAACGCAAGACCAAGAGCCGCCGTCGTTTTGCCCTTACCATTGCCGGTATATACCTGAACATATCCTTTCATAGCGCCTATTGACTCACAATGATTTTTTATGATTGTATTTTATTAAGTGACGCTTGGCGCCCGCATAAAACCAAACTTATTATCGCTTGAAAAAATACCTGCCCGAAAAGGACACAAAAGGCATTCTCCTGAGCAGCTCCTTTATGAGAGATTGGTCGAAGTGAGCTTTTTCTGAATCAGTGGGCACACGCACACTGAGCCGCCACATGACAGGATGCAGGGTGGCTACTTTCTCCCCACAACACGGCATATCTCGCCCGGCGTGACGTCGATTTCAAATCCGATTTTTTTCGCAAACCCCTTCCACAGCGGAATACACCACTTGTGGCACACATCATCCAGTGTTATGGTGTGCCGGCCGAGAACGCTCACGATTTCAAGCATCTCTTTATAGGGGCATTGCAGCAGTCGCTCGCAATTCTTCACCTCAATCTTTTCAAATAGCTGATAATTGCAGGAATTTGCTTCAAACATGCCATAGAGGCCTTTGTCGGGGCCTTCTGTTTCAACCCACCCGCCAATCATTTCAAGAATCGGCTCCAGCGTATAGACCCAATGATCGACAGCTTCCTGCCAGTGATTATGCCGCACGGCGAAATCAAGGTCGGTAAGATGAGCCTTCACCAGGGCATCATTTAATTTGTGAGGATAGGGAATAACATCCGTATAGGTCTGGAAAAGCATCCGCACACCCGGCGTCACATTTGCTGCAAGCTCATCAAATTGAAAATTAATGCCCGGCATAAAATCCTCCATAATATGGTTCAATGTTTGAAAAATTATACCATATAAGCAGAAAGTCGCAAGTGTATCTGTATAACTTGATTGATACAATATGCTCAAAAGCATAAGGCGCAAAGGAAACCCCTTTGCGCCTTATGCTAAACTGAAAAATAAGGCTTTATGCCTGCGCGATATAGTCAGCAATCCTGTCGCCGACCTGGCTGGTTGAAAGCCCCATATTGCCTGCCGACATGCTCTTCATATCCTTGAGGACAACTTTTTGTATTGCATCCTCGACAAGTTTGGCTGCGTCATCCTGCCCGAGAACCGACAGCATCATCTGCACGGCGGCAATGGCTGCTATGGGGTTGATGATATTCTGGCCCGTGTATTTGGGCGCAGAGCCGCCCATGGGCTCAAACATGGAAACGCCCTCCGGGTTGATATTGCCGCCCGCAGCAACACCAACACCGCCCTGTATCATGGCGGCAAGGTCGGTTATGATGTCGCCGAACATATTGTCTGTAACGATCACATCGAACCACTCGGGATTTTTTACCATCCACATGCAGATGGCGTCGACATTTGCATAATCGGGCTTGATATCGGAATATTCCCGGGCCACTTCGTTAAAAACGCGCTGCCACATGTCATGAGCATAGGTGAGCACATTGGTCTTGCCGCAAAAGGTCAGTTTTTTCTCCTGGCCGCGCTTGCGGCAAAAGTCGAAGGCATAGCGGATGCAGCGCTCAACGCCCTTGCGCGTATTTATTGATTCCTGTATGGCGACTTCATCGAGCGTTCCTTTTTTAAGAAATCCGCCCGCGCCTGTATACAGACCTTCAGTGTTTTCACGCACCACCACAAAATCGATATCTGCAGGGCACTTATCCTTCAGCGGCGTTTCCACGCCTGATAAAAGCTTTACCGGCCGCAGGTTTATATACTGATCAAGTTCAAAGCGCATGGTAAGCAGTATGCCTTTTTCAAGAATGCCGGGCTTCACATCCGGGTGCCCGATGGCCCCCAAATAAATGGCGCTGCACTGTCGAAACTCGCTGATAATGCTCTCCGGCAAAAGGTCTCCGGTCTTCATATAACGCTCGCCGCCAAGATCATAGTTTATAAGCTCATAGCTAAAACCCTTTTTCTGCGCTACCGCAGCAAGCGCTTTTAAACCCTCGCGCACAACCTCCGGTCCTGTTCCATCGCCGGGCACAACTGCAATTTTATACATATCTATTATACCTTTCCTGTGACGTTAACGTGTATGCCAAAAATATGAACATAAAAAATATACACAAAACCCCTTTAGTTGTAAATGTGTTTCAAGACAGATATCCGGGGTTTGATCATAAACCGTATCGTGCTAAGATGGATGCCGGGCTGATCTCGCGCGCACAAACGGCTTCAGGTCATGCGGATCGGCCAAAGCAAAGGCTTTTGTCACGAGGGGACGATAAATCTCGGGCTGCAGCAGGGAATTCAGCTGGTTGGGAGGTGGAAATGTCAGAAGACCGGAAAAGGGCTTATAAAATATGAGAGGTTTTGCCCTGTTTACTGACGCGAGTCTGCATGCAAAGCTTTCCTGTGGTGTTGGCGCATTTTTTGTCCTGCCTATAGCCATGCTTGATATTGCGGGCGGCACTGGTGCCGCAGCTTTGTTGGACCGGCTGCGGTTTCAAAGATTTACAGCAACTTCTTGCACCGCCCTTGAAGTACAAACAGCTCTTTGGGCGCTTGAATCCTACCGTAAAGACTGCAGAGGCAGGGACGAGGGCAGACTGCAGCTGTATAGCGACTCGCAGTGCATAGCAGGTCTTTTAAACAGAAGGGCGGCTCTGGAAAACAATGATTTTTGTGCAAAGAGAAGCAGAAGAGCGCTCAATAACGCGTCCCTTTATCGCAGATATTTTGAACTCTACGATGCGCAGGAGTTTGACGTTATAAAGGTGACAGGCCATACCCGCCCGTCAAGCCGCGATACGGCTCACAGCATATTCTCCTTTTTAGACCGGGAAGTGCGCCAAGCTTTGCGGGTTTGGGTGCATGAATTAATTGAGCACGGCGGGAGTGCAGCTCATATCTGAGGGAAACGGGCCTGTGTGCCAAAGCGGCCTTGCACGGAGCCAACCGCAACGGATTTGCATAACAGTTTCCCTGCTTTTTACCAGACCGTTCACATACTGCCGGCAGAGCTGTTGTGCATGAGCATGCGCAGGCAGGGATGCTCGAAATTGTTAGTATAAAAAAATTTCATTTAAATATATTTATGACACTTGCATAAACTCTTTGAAGACAGTATATACGGTATTATATAACTCTGCTTTTGATCCCTTTACAGAGGCAAGCTTTTTTGCTGAATAACAGCATTTAGCTGGCTGCTTTCTGTTCGGTCGGAGGGTGCAGAAGCAAGTGTTTTATCCAAACACCTCTAAGCAGCTCATGAAAATATGAAAAAGAAAATAATTATTGCTGTTATTGGACTGGTTGTGCTGACTGGCTTTATTGCCGGCATCAAGGGACTGCAGATCGGCACAATGATGGGCCAGAAGCGCCCGGTAAATGCTGAAACAGTTACCGCAACCCTCGTAGAGCCGCAGAATTGGGAATCAACGCTTTCAGCTGTCGGATCGCTGGTTGCGGTGCAGGGCGTAACGGTATCCGCGGAAATGGCGGGGAAAGTGACACTTATTGCTTTTGAGCCTGGCTCAAGGGTGCAGGCGGGCGATTTGCTTGTGCAGCAGGATGTAGCATCAGAGACTGCACAGCTGCGTTCGGCGGAAGCAACCCTTGCCCTTGCCAAAGTAAATTTCGAACGTGCTGCAAAACTGCTGCAGCAGAAAACCAATTCCCAGTCAGAGTATGACAATGCCGATGCGCAGTTCAAGCAGGCCGTAGCGCAGGCCGATAACTTAAAGGCGGTCATTGCAAAGAAAACAATCCGGGCGCCGTTTGCCGGCGTGCTCGGGATACGGCTGATAAATCTTGGGCAGATGCTCAGCGCCGGAGACGCCATCGTGTCGCTGCAGGCCCTTGATCCGGTGTTTGTAAATTTCTCCTTCCCCCAGCAGCAGTTCTCAAAAATAAAAACCGGCCTGACCGTGCGCATAAAGTCGGATGCGATGCCTGACCAAGTTCTTGAAGGAACCATTACGGCTGTTAATCCGCAGGTTGAGGCTGCAACGCGCAATATCATGATTCAGGGAACCATAAAAAACTTCGATCTGCTGCTGCGGCCGGGCATGTTTGTAACCGTAAACCTGATGCTCCCGGAGCAGCAGGCAGTTCTTGCCATACCCGCAACCGCAGTTTTAAACGCTCCCTACAGCGATTCCGTTTTTATTGTTGAAAAGGCTCCTGATAACAGCACTGATGGAGGCGGTACTGTGGTTCGCCAGCAGTTTGTGCGCCTGGGGTTGCGGCAGGGCGATTTTGTAGCGGTAATCTCCGGCCTTAAACAGGGCGACAGAATTGTCAGCACGGGAGTCTTCAAACTCCGCAACGGACAGGCTGTTGTTGTTGATAATACGCTGGCTCCAAATTTCGAGCTTGCGCCCACACCCAAGGACAGATAACGGAAAGACGGAATTCAGTAGTCAGGAGACAGAATTCAGGGTTCAATGTTAAGAATACAGGTTGCAGAATACAGAAGCCAAAAGGGGTTTTAGCTTTTACTTTGAATTCTGACTTCTTTAAAAATGAGTAATATTTCATGAATTTTACCGATCTGTTTATACGCCGTCCGGTCCTTGCGCTGGTAATCAATTTAATGATCATCATCGCGGGGCTGCAGGCAATCCGAACCGTCAATGTTCGCCAGTTCCCGCGCAGCGAAAATGCATCCGTTACGGTCAGAACCGTCTATGTCGGGGCAAGCGCAGAGCTGGTGCGCGGCTTTATCACCACCCCCCTTGAGCGCGCTATTGCCGCAGCAGACGGCATTGATTATATGCAGTCCCAAAGCGCGCAGGGTTTTTCAAATATTACTGTCAGGCTGAAGCTCAACTATGATCCACTCAAGGCCCTTGCCGAGATCAGCACCAAGGTTGATCAGGTGCGCCAGGACCTGCCTCCCGAATCCGAAGTGCCGATCATCGATATCGTATCGTCAGACAGCCAGTTTGCCGCAGCTTATCTCAACTTCCAGTCCGATATTCTGGATCAGAACCAGATAACCGATTATCTCATCCGCGTCGTACAGCCCCGGCTTTCGGCTATAGAGGGCATGCAGCGGGCGCAGATTCTCGGGGACCGGACATTTGCCATGCGCATCTGGCTACAGCCCGAGCGCATGGCCGCCTTCAACATCAGCCCGATACAGGTGAGGCAGGTGCTAGCCTCCAACAATTATCTTGCCGCGCTTGGACATACAAAAGGCTCGCTCATTCAGGTTAATCTTACGGCAAATACCGATCTGCACACGGTTGAGGAGTTTAAAAAACTTATCATTCGCAAGCAGGACGGCGCGGTCGTGCGGCTTGAGGACATAGCCCAGATCGCCCTCGGGGCCCAGGACTATGACGCTGAAGTCAGGCTCTCGGGCCAGACCGCAGTTTTCATGGCCCTGTACCCCCTTCCCAATGCCAATACCCTCGACGTGATAAAAAGCGTGCGCAAGGAGATGGAAATAATTAAAAAAAATCTCCCGAGCGGTATTGATGCCGGTATCGGCTATGACGCAACCGAATACATACAAAGCGCGATCAGCGAAGTTCTCGGCACGCTCATCGATACTCTTATCATCGTCATGATTGTCATATTTTTGTTTCTGGGATCGGTGCGCTCGGTTTTTATTCCGATTGTGGCCATTCCCTTATCCCTTATTGGCGCTGTTTTTGTAATGCAGGCATTCGGCTTCACGATCAACCTGCTGACGCTGCTGGCAATAGTACTGTCGGTGGGGCTCGTGGTTGATGACGCCATCGTTGTGGTTGAAAACGTGGAACGCCATTTAAGCGAGGGCAAATCTCCCACCGATGCGGCGCTGCTCGGAGCGCGCGAGCTTGTGGGCCCGATTATCGCCATGACCCTGACCTTAGCGGCTGTATATGCACCCATAGGTCTCCAAGGCGGCCTTACCGGAGCGCTGTTCCGGGAATTCGCCTTCACCCTGTCGGGCGCGGTCATAATTTCTGGCGTTGTTGCCCTCACCCTGTCGCCCATGATGGCTTCAAAAATGCTCAAGCCCGGCATTGAAGAGCACGGCTTTGCAAAAAAGATCGCACAGTATTTCGACCGGCTTCGCGGGGCATACGGCCGCATGCTCGATAAGACCCTGGCCGCGCGGCCGGCCGTGTATGTGGTATGGCTCGCCTTAAGCCTGTGCGCCGTTCCCATGTTCATCATGTCGCCATCAGAGCTTGCCCCCAAGGAAGATGAGGGCGCCTTATTCTGCATTGTCGATGCCCCGGCAAATTCTGCTCTTGAGTTGACCTCTCATTTTATGCATGCTGCCGATAAAATTTTCAGGGCCATTCCTGAGATGGACTTTACCTTCGAAGTCATATTTCCCTCCTCGGGTTTCGGCGGTTTGATTACAAAGCCCTGGAAAGAGCGCAAGCGCACGGTGCAGCAGATACTGGCGGAACTCCAGCAGAACCTGCGCGCCATACCCGGAGTTCGGCTTATGACAATCACCCCGCCTCCTCTGCCCGGCGGAGGCGATTTTCCAGTGGAGTTTGTCATATCCTCGACTGCCGAGCCCGCAGAAAT
>CAIWCT010000030.1 GCA_903911225.1 uncultured delta proteobacterium | reverse complement strand
TCGCTGATATGATACTGCTAATCTCTGTCGTCTTTTGGTTCATCGCTATCTCCTTTCCTTTGATTCAATAGGAAATTCAGATAGATGATGAACCTTTTAATCTAAAGTTACAATCACCTTTTTGTTACGTATAGCATCTACTAATCAACATATGCTAATTGGAAAATAATTAAAGATTACCATTTATATTGTGGTATCCGACATCGCTAAAGAGCTAAGCCAAGATTTGGCCACATTTTCTCCCTGAAATTTTGAAAAGATCAAAGGCGGATTTGACCCTTTTGTTTTGTAACTACCTAAAGGCCTAATAAGGAAAACTTGCCATCCGCCGGGTTAAAACGGTGAACCCATGGCTGCCCGGTTTTGCCCGGCAGCAAAAGCATGCCCTCCTGTTGGATTAATCCGGAGGCATTAAATCCGTCTGGCAGAGACCAACTGGCTTGCGCGCCGCTTTGCAGATCAAATGATGAAATAAAACGTTTCGGATCACTGGAGCGCGAATTATGGGAGGCATTATGAAACGCGAACAGAGTGTCGCCCTGCACGGTACCCCACAGCGGCGCCGGAAAGGTAATGCGTCGCTCCAGGCGGTTGTCTGTGTGCAGTAGCAGGATATCCGCGCTGCTCTTGTCGCGCTTCTCGGCACTGGCAACATTGAGCAGAATGAACTGTTCACGGTAAGGAATAATCTGCCATACATCCACGCCGGCAAGGGGCTTGCCCTGCCAGGTAAGACGGTTTGTTACTGGATCAATAACACTAACCACCGCATATCTTTTTGACAGATCTGGCCCTTCAGTCATTCCGGAGACGATAAGCCTGTCTTTACTTGCAGTAAGGGCTGTCAAATAATAAACTGAGGCTTTGGGTGCTGCTTCAAGTGGTATGATGGCAAGCTCTGAAAGTGTTTTCTGATCCAGAACAACGATCTTTCCTGTTCTGCCATTTTCAGTGCAGCCGGCAAAGACTTTGCCTCTGCTGAAAACAATTCCGACACCGGGATCGTTGCAGCCGACTGTAATCGTCTTTTGCAGCTTCAGATTCGCGGAAAAGAGCAACAACCGATGGTCAGACGGTCCGCTGCGTGCCGAATAGCCCACCCAGTAGCGGCCTAGTGGATCGCGGGCAATGGCTTTTGCCCTGCCCCCCGGCAGGAGTGTCTCTTTGAGTATGCTTCCTGTTGATAAATCCAGGGCGCAGATGCTGCCGGCGGGCTTCCCCGCTTTGGGCCCGGTCAGGATTACCAGCGCTGATGGCGGCAGATCTTTCCCGTCAGTACATCCGGCAACTACCATCGTCAGCGGCAGTACCATTAATAATGCAGATATTGAGCTGTTCCACAAAGACCTCCGCATATTGTTATTAAGACGCGGCAGGCACTGAAAACGTGAACTCAGCCTTGTCGGTGTTTTGTGATACATAGGTTGCATCCCTTACATCAACGCGGATCTTGATATAACCGCCGGCAGCTGCAGACGGGATAGTCAGCCCACGCCACGTGTTTGTTGTCCAAAAGCTTGATTCTGAAGGCCGCCAGAATATTTTCTTCTGATCTGACCATGACAATGAAAAACGATATTCTATACCCGCCGTGCCGTCATCCAGGGTTGCACCTGAGCTTTTGAAAGGAATAGTTATGCCTGGTCTTATCATATCATCAGTTACAAGTGAACTAGGCGCGACTATCGTTTTATTCCTGCCAACGTTATAGACAGTAACAAAGCTCGAAAGCGCCACTTCATCAGGAAGAACAGACACCTGCACAAAGCGGGGCATCAGCTCTGCTCCTAAAGCTTGTATGGGTAGGTAAAATACTACCGCAACTCCGCCAATCTTGTCCATTAGTATTCCTGGAGCATTGGTACCGAATTGTAAGACCAGATCTACCATGAGTTTAGGATCGTTACTGTCAACATCAACTTCGAGGTAATCAAATACCTTCCAGAGCAATTGAGAACAGTAGATCCCGGCATTAGTGTACTTATCGGGAATTATGAAGTTATACGGAGTTGTTTTGTTGCTGCCGGCACCCGATCCGTACTCGGATAGTGCCCAGAGCATTGCTTCAGGTACATAAGCTTGCAAAGAGGTGTCTTTAAGGCGGGCAAACGCAACAGTCATACCGTCTTCTTTCCACTCCTCCAGTGGCTTGAAGGAGACGCCTAATGCAGTGCCTGATTCATAGACAAAATCATTCCCGTTATAAATGCCGGCATGACCGTAATCTCTGGCATACAGCAGATTTAATGCACTCTGTTTAGCGTGCCTGTTAAACATCATATCACCTTTTTGCAGAAGCTCAAATTTAGGAAGCTCAACTGCTGATGCAGCACTCAAAGCAGCGGCATTTGCTGTTGAGCTTGACGCGGAAAAACTTTGAACAGCACTTGCAGAAGAGTTTTGAATAGCACCTGCAGCCTGCTGTCTTAGCAGCTCCAGCGATTGCTGAACCATCCGGTAGGTATTGTCGCCCTGCAGCAGATCCAGCTTTTGACGGATCTGCTCCTGAAGACTGGCAAAATCAGCCGCATTGGTTACAAACATCATCTCCGCTGTGAGTTCTGCAAGTTCATCCAGCAACTGCTCGGTTTCATCTGAGTATGGCAATCGCTCCTGGATTCCTTTCAGTGCCTCACTGAATGCATACAGTTCATCCTCATCGAGTCCGGCCGTTTCACCCCCGGCAACGATTTTCATTACCGCTTCATAAGCCTGTTCAAAATCGTCCGGAACGCCATTATCATTACTGTCTGTGCTCAAATCAAATTTAGAATTGCTGCCACTGCTTTTACCGCTGCAACCGGCAATGAAACAGCAAAAGATAAAGGCAAAAAGTAGATAAAATACGATGGTCAGATTCCGATTATTAATATTCATAGCATCCTCCTGCATTCAGATGAAGTAATAGAATTGATTTCACGGTTAATCCAAGGACGGAGAGGTATCCAATGGTATTGAGTCCACACAGGCTGCATCTGAACCAATTCCTTTCATTATCGAAAACTGTTCAGCGTCGATACGTGTCCAAGGGAAAACATATTTACCACCGATGGCGACACAAATGCCCCCTACTCGGACAGCTTCACCTCCAGTTTCACGCGCTAATACCCCACCAGGTGAGCCAATAGGGTGGAAAATATTTATCTGACGTGTGTCCATCCTCTGAAGAAGTGCGCGCGCAATCCGTGTACCCATGTTATCACCGTAATCGGTGGTATATTTAAACCTGATCTGTTGACCATCGCAGGCAAGGGTCACCCAGTAATTAAATACAAGTTT
>CAIWCT010000029.1 GCA_903911225.1 uncultured delta proteobacterium | reverse complement strand
GGAAATCTCAGAAGGATGAAAAATCGGTCATTTTGAATCGGATTTGGCGGTCACGTTGGTTGGATTTGCCGGTCAAATTGAATTGGATTTGCCGGTCATTTTGAGTGGGATTTCGCGGTCATTTTCAGTGGGATTAAGCATGTAAGGGCTCTTTGGGCAGACACGCATATCTACACCTTCGATTTTAAATACCGGGCAGGTTTGAAATCTGCCCCTGCAATTTTAATTTTAAATCTTTCATCTCCGAACTCCTAACTCCGAACTAAAGACTACAACACAGCAATGCATTCTATTTCCACAAGTGCGCCTTTGGGGAGATTTGAAACCTCCACGGTTGAACGGGCCGGGCGGTGGCTGCCGAAAAAATCTCCATACACCATATTGACTGCTCCGAAATCCTCCATCCTTTTTAGAAAGATGGTTGTTTTGGCGACTTTACCCGGAGAAAAGCCCGCGCGCACAAGTACTGCTTCTATGTTGGCCAGGGCCTGCCTCGTTTGATTTTCGACCCCCTCGACAAGAGCACCTGTTGCCGGGTCTATGCCTATCTGGCCGGAGCAGAACACAAACGGCGCAGCGATTATTGCCTGCGAATACGGCCCGATTGCTTCAGGCGCATACGGTGAATGCACGCTCTGTATCATTGGTATCCTCCAAAATTTTTTAAAAATTCATTTTCAAGAAATCCGGCATGTCCTGCACGGAAACAAACGAAGCTTTTTCACGGGCAAGCTCGGGCGTTTTGCCCATGCCGCCGCCGTCAAGCACCTGCATGCCTTCAAGGCGGTTGCCCTGTTCATCTTTACGCACGCGGCCGATACAACCGATCTGCGCAACTCCCGAATGGGCGCAGCCGTTGGGGCAGCCTGAAATGCGGATTGCCTTGCTAAAATTTTCAGGCAGCTGCTGCCGCAGCAGCAGCTCGACAGCATGGGTATTAATAAGGCCATGCCTGCACCAGGTTGTGCCCGGGCAGGATGCTATATCAAGCCCGCAGGCAAGGCTTCCGAGCACCGGATTTGCCGCAAGGGCAGCCGCCGCCCCGGCAGGATCACTGGCGTACAGCGCGACTCGGTGGTGGTTCTGAATCCGCGAAATAAAGCCGCTTTCGGCTATGGCGCGCGCCTGGGCCGCAGTCACAAGACCGCAGGGAAACGCCAGCAGCGCGACGCGATGCAAGCCTATTGCAGGGGGGGCAGTGGCAGGTCCGGCAGCTGTGCCTTCCCGCAGACGTACAAAAAAATCGTCAAGCAATTCCAGAAACGGTACGTCGCCGAGCCGCTGCCGCACATGCCGCAGCCGCGCTTTGCCGCGGTGCTCGCGGTCGCCGTATTTATTAAAAAGGGTCAGCGCGGCAAGGGAAAATGCTGGCGCATCCTCAAGGGCCAGCTCCTCCCGCAGCACTATGCCGGCAGCAGGCCGCGGCCCGAGCGACCCCGCGCCGATCACCCGAAACAACAGCGTGCCGTTTTTCCGCTGCGCTACAAAACCGAGATCATTAATCCATGGCTGACCGCAGGCTTTAGGGCAGGCGGAAAAGCTTATCTTGAATTTTCGGGGCAGGCTGAATATGGCTGAAAATTCCGAAAGAGCAAGCCGCACTGCTTCTGCGATAGCGCGCAAATCCACAGACTCTTCGGTCAGGCCATTGCCCGGGCAAAGGGTGATGTTTCGGAGCGTATCGCCGCAGGCGCCAAGGCCGGTGAATCCGGCTTTTGCCAGCGCCTGCTGCAGACAGGGAACCGCTTCCGGCGCCACATTATGAAACTCCACATCCTGCCGTGTTGTTAAAAGCAGCGGCGTTCCAGGGGTGAAACTGTCGCAGCAGTCGGCAAGAGCTGCCCACTGCTGCGGCTCTAGCGCGCCTCCCTGCACTTTTATCCGCTGCAGCCACAGGCCCTCCTGCCTCTGCTGATACAGGCCAAGCAACCTGCAGGCCGCTGCGTCTGCAGGCATCGCTTCGCTGGGAAAAACCGGTAGTATGGTGTCAGTCATGATTTCCTTTCTTATCAGTCGCCGGCGGCTCCTGGGGTTGCGCCTCCGGTTTCTGCCGGTTGCGAAGCCGGTATTGGGCTATGACTGTACCCTGCCTCTCACGAAGATTCCAGATAATATGCTCGCCCCGCTGGCGTGCATACAGGCGGTGCCGCGCCTCGGATATCTGAAACGGCAACTCCACAGACAAAGCCGCGCGCGGACAGACCTTAACGCAGGCAAAGCAGTCCCAGCAGTCGGCGGGCTCGCGCAGGCAGGCACTGCTGCCGTCGCGGTAGAAAAGATCGCCCGGGCAAACTTCCTCGCAGCAGCCTTCCTGCTTTCCCGGGCAGCCGTTGCACAGTTTCCTGTCGATATGCACCGTCATAAAATCCCCTCAAGATGAACCGGCCCGTAAGGTGGATCAAGATTCCTGCCAAACACCCTGACAGCGCCGTCACGCCAGGTTGAATTCACAAAAAGCCCGTATTCAAAATCATTGCGCAGAGGAAAGTCAAGCCTTGTCTGATAGCATGGCCAGCGCGTTTCGCGACGCGCCAGCAGATGCTCAACAAGCACCCGTGCAAGCAGAATCCGGTCGAATGTGTCGTGCACCCGCATCAGGCCGTGGCCGTCGCCTGCGCCAGCCTGCGCTGCATGCCCGTCCAGCACGCCCAGATAGCGCCGCGCCAGAAGCAGCTTGTCGCGGCTGGTCTCATAGTTTTGCGTACTGCCGCCCGCGTACTCCTCCATGATCTTCTGCAGACGCGCTTCGACTTCCTGAAACGCAAGCCCTTCTGCCGCATTAAGCGGTGCCCGTATCTCCCGCAGCGCCGCTTCAGTTTCAGCGGACGCACAGCCTGCCTCTGCGTTCAGCGAGCCGATTATGTGCTCGACAGCCATCTCGGCCTCGGCAAAACAGCCGGTAAGGTATTTCTTCGGCGCGCCGCCGGCCACGTCACCCGCGACATACAAGCCGGGCAGCGTTGTTCTGCGCTGTGCATCTATCCAAAACCCTGCCATACCGTGGCCGCCGTTCACGTAGGGCTCAGAACCGCAGATTTCAATGCGCGTCTTGGGCTGCCCTGCGTCCTGCATCAAATCAAGGGCGATGGAGGGCGACATATTGAGATAGCTTTCCACGAGATCCCGGTATTCATCGGCCGACAGGCCGCTCACATCCACATAGCAGGGCCCCGTTCCCCTGCGGTGCTCGTCGATGGTGAACTGCAGACGCTCGCAGGTTGTGAGGCTGCGCCCGAGCATCTGCTCCTTCTGCCGCACATAGCGAACTCCGCGGGCATTGCACTGCGGCATGCGCGCCCCCAGCACCAGCGTGCCCGTTGGCGCAATAACGTCCTTGGTGCGCAGGGCCACAAAGCGCATTTCAAAAGAGGTCATCTCGGCTCCGGCGCGCAGGCCCATGGCAAGGCCCGAGCCGGCATTATACGGGCAGTACCATGTTTTGGTGCGAGCAAGGCCGGGGTTTGAGGGCCGGTATATGCCGCTTGCGCCGCCGGTGGCGATCAGCACCGCGCGGGCATGGGCCACAATCATTTCTCCGGTGCGCAGGTTAAATCCGGCAGCCCCGCAAACGCGACCGTCATCGGTTTGAAGCAGCCGGTAGGCCGGTGTCCGGTTTTCCACATGCACGCCGGCTGCCAGCACGGCGCGGGCAAGCAGCGGCTTCAGATGCTCGCCCTGCATTACGATAGAGCGCTTCGACCGTGCAATGTAGTTGCCCTGCCCGTCGCGAGGCAGGGGAACGCCAAGCTCTTCAAGAAGCGCTGTCATGCGGTTCAGGCGCTCGCCGATGGAGAGCACGAGGTCATCGCGCACAATGCCGTAATTGTCACGGCGCACATAGTCCAGATAATCCTGCGGCGTGCCTTCCGTCAGGTGGGCGTTAACCGCATTCAGCCCCATGGCAAGGCAGCCAGAGCGGCTGAGATGGGCTTTTTCAAGCAGGGTAACAGACATCTTCGGCTCGCGGCGTTTGGCCATGATGGCTGCCATGCAGCCTGCCGCTCCGCCGCCGATAATAAGCAAGTCCGTAGTGATTGTTCGTGTTTTTTCAAAAGTCATTGCACACTCAATTCAGTCTAAACTGTAGACCTGATTATTCACAATCTTATTTTGGATGTACGATCTCGAATCCTGCTGTGTTCGTAAAACATCCTGAATTGTCACCCGCAAATCCGCTGCGGAGAATTTAACATTAAAACCCTGATCCCTGATCCTTAAACCTTAAACCTTGAACTTTGAACCTTGAACCTTGAACCTTGAACATGCCTGCCAGCCTATGCATCAAACATAACCGTGCTTAAATAGCGCTCGCCGGTATCGGGAAGAATAACAACTATAAGCTTATCTTTGTTTTCATGCCGGGCAGCCACCTGAATAGCAGCCAGAACCGCCGCGCCCGATGATATGCCGCAAATGATGCCTTCGCTGCGCAGCAGCCTCTTTGTCATGGCAAAAGCTCCGGCATCAGCAACCGGCACAATTTCATCGATGACCGAACGGTCAAGCACCGACGGCACAAAGCCTGCGCCGATTCCCTGTATCATATGCGCCCCTGCACAACCGCCGGAAAGCACGGCAGATGCCGCAGGCTCTACTGCCACGATATGCACCGACGGCTTTTTCTTTTTAAGCTCAAGGCCTATGCCTGTAATCGTGCCGCCCGTACCCACGCCAGCCACCACAATATCCACCTGCCCGTCCGTGTCATCCCATATTTCCCGGGCTGTGGTTCTGCGGTGCATATCAGGGTTGGCGCTGTTTTCAAACTGCATGGGAATAAACGCTGAACCGATTTTTGCAGCAAGCTCACGCGCCTTTGCTATTGAGCCGTTCATGCCTGCTGCCGCCTCCGTCAATATGACCGTAGCCCCCAGCGCCTGCAGCAGCATACGCCGCTCGGCCGTCATCTCCTCGGGCATGGTCAGTATAAGCCGGTATCCCTTTATGGCGGCAATCCAGGCGAGGGCTATGCCCGTATTGCCGCTGGTGGGCTCGATGATGGTCATACCGGCCCTGAGCCTGCCATCGGCTTCCGCCGCTTCGATCATGGCAAGCCCGATCCGGTCTTTAACGCTGCCACCGGGATTGAACGCCTCTATCTTTGCCGCCACGCGGGCATGGGTCAAGCGCCGCAGCCATACCAGAGGCGTGTTCCCAACAAGATCCGTCAGCGAATCGGAAATCTTCATCATTCAACCTGTACTTCCATGTTAATCTATAAATCTATAGAAAATATAGATTTAAATACAGCTTCCTGTCAAGAAATTTTTAACCATTCGCTACAGGCAAGATCCACACACATAGTGTTAGCCCGCTTTTGCATTGAAACGGTGGAATCAAAAAAAACGCACTATTGCAGTTGCCTTTTTCAGGGAATCATAGCCTGTGGCGAAGGTTCCGTGAAGACAATAAGCAAGGGCACAATATGTATGGTCCGACCAGTCAGTATCGCAATATATGCTCACAGAGCGTCATTCCACAAAAAATGTCGAAAACCTGTTGAAAACCATGCTGGAACATTGCAGGAAAGGCTTAATAACAGAGGTTTTGTTCTGTTTGCTCAAATTGTGAGCACTAAAAAAACCATGTTTTTTCAGATAGTTAAAGATACGTACAGAAAAACATTCGCGTCTGTTTGCTATCATCAAAAAACGCAAGCTTTTTTCAACAGGTGCACATCAAAGAGAAGTTATTTCTTAAAAAGAATCGTTTTCATCCCTGCTGCGCAGGGTGTTTCACGTTTAACCGCTTTTTGCTTAAGTCAGGGTGCCGTTCAGAACAGAAATCGGTCTTTACCAGCGCTGCAATTATGGAGTCGCATGCAGTGCGCACAATCACTTCAAACGACTGGCGGGCCATATACCGGTTCACCACCGGACTTATGCGGGTATAAAAAGCTATGAGCAAACGGCCTGGCGCTGATGAAGCCAGCACCTCGTCGCGGTACGTGCGCAGCAGCCGGGTTTGAGGGGCATTCTCACCATACAGTTTCTCAACAGGGCAGAGGCTGCCGGGAACAGTTGTTGTGGTTGAACTGTTGTCTGCAAACATACCGCGCACTGCCCGCAGATGGCTGGAGAACCCCTGATCGGACTTGTCATAAAACTCAGTGCGGCCACGCAGAAAGCACACATGGTATGCTTTAGCCGGATCTGAAGGATAGGTGGTTGAGGACCAGTAATGCGTAGAGGTATTGGTAAAGTACTGCCCGTTGATGGAGGGGGATGACTGCGCATAATCGACAAGACTGATAAGCTCGTTAACATCAGGCAGGCGCCAGTCGCTGTGGCCGCCAAGTTGCAAGCCCTGGCAGTAGGCAAGGCCGTCTTGCCAGGAAATACCCTGCACGCTGTTCTTCTGCCACATAAGCCCGGTTGAGAGATCGCTCACCGTGCCGTCGCCATTGTCATGGAACTGCGGCGGAGAAGATGCTCCGCGCACGGCCATGGCCGCATAGGACTGCGTCTTGCCCGGATAATTCATCATCCCGATTTTGAGGGTCACTGTGGCGCAGCGGCTGCTGCCGCTCGGGTCGGTCGTGGCGGTAAAGTATTCGTCGGCTGTATTTGGAAAATAAAATGAACTGATATACGGCGGTCCGTCCGCGCCACGGTCAAGCAACCAGATGAGCTCTTTTGCGCCGGGCAGGCGCCAGTCGCTGTAGCCGCCAAAAGACCGGCTGTTCAAAGCCTCAATGAAATCGCTTGTGTCTGTTCCTTCGCCCGGCATGCCCGGATCACCGCCATTGCGCGATGCATTATCCTCATACCAGGTATACCGGTTGTCGGCATCATGGGGGTTACCGTAATCGGCACTACCGTCTTTGCTGTCCTTCACCTCCCAGACAAGATCTGTTACCGTGTCACGCACCATGCTCCATATTGAAGCATTATCGGGCAATGACTGCCCTAGCGCGTTAAGCTTTACAAACGAGCGCTGCACAGTGCCGCGCTGGGAATCCTGCCCGTAGAAAGGCTCTCCCGGCTCCGGGCATGCAATCTCACCCGTCATACCATAACATTTCGTCTGGCCCGTATCCGGCACCTGCCCTGCACTTGCCGCAGATGCCCCTGCCGTACAAAGCAGCAGCATCAAAAACAGAATTGTTTTCATGGCCCTCCTCAACTGACCCGGATTTTTTTGATTTTGGATTTAAACCCCAAACTACACAGGTAATCCAAAATCCGCATTCCAAAATCCAAAATCAAATCATAGGCTCTTTGTTGTTGTATGTGCCCGCCGCTCACGGTTGCGCAACCAATTTGCATATGGTACCTTATTAAATAGTATAATATCAAAATAATTTTATTGAAAGGGTCTGCATGAAAATACGTGATCTAATCGTGAAGGTGCGCCATGTAGGGGTCATTGTTGATGATGTGAAAGCCTCAACCGAACTGTACCGCAAGCTCTACGATATCGATGAGCAGGACGTGCGCGTTGTGCCGCCCTGGGAAGTAGCGGATGCTGAAACCAGATTTACTTTCGTGCCGGTCGGCGGCATGGAATTTGAACTCATTCAGCCGATTTCGGATAATTTTAAAAACTTCATCGGCAACCCCCCGACGGGCATCAACCATATCGCCTTCATTGTCACCGACCTTAACAAGGCCGTCGAGTTGATGGCTGAGAAAGGGGTGCGCCTCGGGCATGTAACAAAAGACGGAATACTGGACATGAAGCGAAGCCGCGTTGCCTACTTCAACCCGCAAGACACGGGCGGCGTGCTGCTGGAATTCGTGGAGCCTGTAGAGGATTAAAATGCTAAGAAACGCGAGAGGAAAGTTTTCAAATATTAAATTATTTATTTATATTTAAAACAAAT
>CAIWCT010000028.1 GCA_903911225.1 uncultured delta proteobacterium | reverse complement strand
ATTGAAATCCTGCGCCACGCCGCCCGCCAGCGTTGAAATCGAGACGAGCCGCTTTGATTTGTTCATTTCTTCTTCAAGCTCTTTTCGCAGCATTATATCAATGAGCAGGCCCCGCAGGCCCTGCGGCTTGCCATCTGCCAGTATGGGGCTTGCATGTATGATGCAGGGAAATGTTGTGCCGTCTTTGCGAAGGGCCATGTACTCCTGGCCGCCGAGGCGTTCGCCGCCAATTACTTTTTCTATGTTTTCCCGAACCGTGATGCGCTGCTCGGGCACTATCATGTGCAGGGCATGCATTCCTTTGTCTATGTCGGCCAGGGCGAGCCCGAAGGTTTCAAGCGCGGTGCGGTTGATGAAGGTGATCATTCCGTCGAGGTTAAGTTCAAAAACGGTCTGCGGCAGAGCATCTGCAAGTTCTTTGAAACGCTGCTCGCTATCGCGCAGGGCCTGATCGGCCTGGAGCCGCTCGGTTATATCGTGGATGATGGAGACATAGTAGAGGCCCTGCCGTGTGGGCCAGGGTCCGGTAGAAAACTCAATGGCAAACTCGGAGCCGTCTTTTCTTTTGCCGATGCCGTGGCGTATGAGCCCTTTAAATTTCGATAAATTCTGCTCCTGAAGCGTTTCCAGCCCCATCTTTTCGGTCTGGTGGTAGCTCTCCGGAATCAGCATGGTGGAGGGCCTGCCCGTAGCTTCGTCTCTGGTGTAGCCGAAAAGATTTTGTGCGCCCGTGTTCCAGAATACAATGGACCCCTTATTATCAATGGCGATAATGCCTTCCGGCAGGGACTCGGCCAGCACGCGGAAGCGCTCTTCGCTTTCTCGCAGAGCTTCTTCAGTTTTTTTTCGCTCACTTATGTTGCGCACAATAGCACAGTAGAACAGAGCATTTCCGGCTTTGCCCGACGAAAGGGACACCTCAACGGGAAACTGCCTTCCGTTTTTGTGCAAGCCCAGGGATTCAAAGGTCATGTCGGGAAAAGCTGCGGCAGTGCCGGACGCCTGTTTAAAATAGGACAGATGTTTTTCAATGAGATCTTTGACCATGATCGTTTCGGGCGGTTTGCCGAGCATTTCTTTATAGTCATAGCCGTAAATTTTTTGTGCGCCCTGGTTCCAGAAGATTATCTCACCCCGGCTGTCCAGAAAAATAATTGCATCGGTTGCGGAGTTGGCCAGCACGCGGAAGCGCTGCTCGCTTTCGCGCATGGATGATTCAACTTTTTTACGCTCGCAGATATCGCGCACGGAGCTCACCGCGCCTATCATGGCGCCGGCTTTATTTTTAAGCAGCCTGACGTTCAGCTCAACATGCACCGGCGTGCCGTCTTTTTTGCGCCACGGGGCCTCGTAATTTTCAATAGACCCCCGGCTGAGCAGTTGCTCCATGAGTCCGGGCACTGTGCTGGAGCCGTTGTCTGCCCGCGTCGTGAACTCAGTAAAGTGCTTGCCTATAAGCTCCTGCTGGCTGTAGCCGAGCATTCTTGCCAGCGCAGGATTTGCCTTGATGATATGCCCCAGCTCATCGGTCACATACAGGCCGTCGCCGACGGTGGAAAAAATATTTTCAAGAAAGCTGTCATCGTCTGCCGTATTTTCAATTTCTGCCTCGCTGCTGTTCTGCGAGAAAATTTCCACAAGCACGCTGCCTGAGCCTGCGGTGTGCCGCGATAAAAGCCGCACATCAACAATGCCGCCGTCATGGCGGTTAAGCCTGCCGCTCCACATAAAAACAGGCTCTTTAAAAAAATAATTCAGCGCGGCTTCGGTGGTTTGAGTTTGTACATAGGCCGGTGGTGCAAGCAGTTCCGAGAAGCGCCTGCCGGCCAGTTGCGCAGCATCGCAGCCAAGCAGTTGCCCGAGCCCCGGGTTTGCTTCACTGATGCGGCCGTCTTTATCCACGACGGCAAAGCAGAAATCGCAGCTTTTGAAGATTGCCTTAAGATAATCGGCGGTATGGTTTTTTTCTGATGCGCGCATTGCCCGTCCGCTTTTTTTAGATGAAAATAAGTCTTAACTTTATAGCAAAGAAAAGATATTATCAACATTGTTTTAACTGAACAAAATAAGCAATTTATAATTATT
>CAIWCT010000027.1 GCA_903911225.1 uncultured delta proteobacterium | reverse complement strand
GATTCCCCTTGACCAGATGTCGGTTTCCATGACCATGAACGGTGCAGTGCTGCCGATCCTTGCAGGCTATATCGTCGCGGCCGAGGAGCAGGGAGTTGCGCAGGACAAGCTCGAAGGCACCATTCAAAATGATATTCTCAAAGAGTACCTGACACGCAATACCTATATTTATCCGCCCGAACCGTCCATGCGGATTGTCTCCGACATTATCGGCTACTGCTCCAAACATATGCCGAAGTACAACACCGTCAGTATCAGCGGCTATCACATGATGGAGGCAGGGGCAAACTCGGTGCAGCAGGTAGCCTTCACCCTGGCCGACGGCCTTGAGTTCGTAAAAGCCGCAATGAACGCGGGGCTTGATATCGATACATTCGCCGGACGCCTGTCATTTTTCTTCGGCATCGGCATGAATTTTTTTATGGACATAGCCATGCTGCGGGCCGCGCGCTTCATGTGGAATGACATTATCGGCCGCTTCAACCCGAAAAAGGCCTCATCGCGCATGCTGCGCACCCACTGCCAGACCTCGGGCTGGAGCCTGACGCAGCAGGACCCCTATAACAACATCATTCGAACAACCCTTGAAGCCCTTGCTGCGGTCATGGGAGGAACGCAATCGCTGCACACCAACTCATTTGACGAAGCCGTGAGCCTTCCAACAGATGTTTCGGCACGCATCGCCCGCAATACGCAGATAATACTTCAGGAAGAATCACATATCTGCCATGTTGTTGACCCGATGGGAGGCTCCTACTATATCGAATCCCTCACCCAGTCAATCATCAACCAAGCGCGCTCGATCATCAAGGAAATCGAGGATATGGGCGGCATGGCCAAAGCCATCATGGCGGGCATGCCCAAAATGCGTATCGAAGAAGCAGCCGCACGCAAGCAGGCCCGAATTGACCAGGGCAAAGACATCATCGTTGGCGTAAACAAGTACAAAGTAAAAGATGAAACGCCCATGGAGGTACGCGAGATCTCCAGCGCCGTGCGCGACGAGCAGGTGGCTCGTCTTAAGGAAATCAGGGGCAAACGCGATGAGCAGTCCGTTCAGGCGGCGCTTGAAAACCTCACCACGTGCGCTGCGCAGGGCGGCAACCTTCTTGAGGCAACCATACCCGCCATGCGCGCCCGCGCAACCGTGGGGGAGGTATCAGACGCCCTTGAAAAAATATTCGGCCGTTATGTGGCAACCACGCAGTGCATTTCCGGAGCCTTTGCCGCCGAATATGGCGACAGCGAAATCGTTGCTTCCCTCCGCAAACGCTGCGATACATTCAAAGATGCTACCGGTCGTCGGCCTCGCATTCTTGTTGCAAAAATGGGCCAGGACGGCCATGACCGCGGCTTTAAGATCATCGCCACGGCCTATGCAGACCTCGGCTTTGATGTTGACGTGAGCCCCATGTTCCAGACGCCTGATGAAGTTGCCAAGATGGCCATCGAGAACGACGTGCATGTCGTGGGAATATCAAGCCTGGCAGCAGGCCATAAGGATCTGGTTCCGAAACTTATCAATGAGCTGAAAAAACAGGGCGCGGGAGACATCAAAGTAGTAGTAGGAGGCATTGTGCCGCCTGCCGATTACGATTTTATGCATCAGGCAGGCGTCTCGGCAATATTTGGGCCTGGAACCGTTGTGACGTCATCGGCCGACCAGGTGCTGAACCTGCTGGGACAGAATACGTGAGCTGTGCATAAATGGTTATAACGCAGTTTTGCAGGGAATCCGCCAAAGCGGATTCCCTGCAGCTTTTTTGACCAGCATATCGCTGCATTCACAATTTTAAAAGGCCTCATCAGTCTATGCCGCATACAATGGATATAATCTTTACCGATGGCAACCGAAAGACCATCCTGATGGACAGCATTTCATATGTTACCGCTGACAATCGCGATGACATCATCATAACGGGCTCCCATGGCGGCACTTCGTCGGCAGGGTATGCCATTGATGCCCACGTCTCAGCTGCTTTTTTCAATGATGCCGGTGTCGGCAAAAACGGGGCTGGCATAAAGGGCCTTGAAATGCTATGTGATCACAATATCATTGCAGTAGCTGTCAGCCATGAGTCGGCTGAAATCGCCAATGCCAAAGATACCTATAAAAACGGTATCATCTCACAGGTAAACGTTTGTGCGGCGCATGCCGGCATTGTAATCAACAGCCGTGTAGCCGATTGCGTCACGATCCTGAGAACCTATTTAAAAAAATAAACCGGATGGATTCTGTAACCCTCATCGGGACAGCTCTTGCGCTGGCAATGGATGCCTTTGCCGTGGCCATTGCAGTGGCGGTCTCCCTGAACAGCCATACCTGGAGGCACACATTCCGGCTCAGCTGGCATTTCGGCCTGTTTCAGGCCCTCATGCCCATAACGGGTTGGCTGCTGGGAGGGACAATTGCAAAATATGCCGGCAATCTGGGAAACTGGATCGCCTGCGGTATTCTCTGCATGCTGGGCGGCAAAATGATCCGGGAATCGTTTCACGAAGAACAAATTGCCCGTGACTTCGACCCCACGCGCGGGATGAGCCTTGTGGGGCTGTCGGTTGCGACAAGCCTTGATGCATTTGCCGTTGGCATATCCCTTGCGCTGCTGCACGTGTCGGTTTGGTTCCCGGCTGTGATTATCGGCATTGTGGCCTTCGCAATGACTGCAATCGGCATGTTTCTGGGCAAACGGGCCGGGCTCTATCTCGGAGAGTGGGCCGAGCGGCTTGGCGGCGCCGTGCTGATCTGCATCGGGCTTAAAATACTTTTTTAAACCGAACACTGTTCATTTAAGCAAAAAACTTCCTCGCCCCCGGCACGGGGGGAGAGGATTGAGGTGAGGGGGCCGTGTTTTTTGCTGTGTTTTCAATACCCCTCATCCTGACCTTCTCCCCTCAAGGGGAGAAGGAACTCTTCAGTGAACAGTATTGTTTTAAAACCGAATTATTCATGAGGTGAAATCAAAGCCATGGTGGGCGGCAAGGTCTGACGGTGTTCTGTCAGGAGGGGTTTGGCTTATTTTTTGTTGCTTTCTTTTATTGCTGTAAGCGCATCTTTTAGGACGGGCAGAACCAGCTTATCTTTTGCTATTCCTGTCATTTTTTTGCTTTAAATAATCCGCTCAAGAGAAAGAACTGCTATATCGAAATCAGCAAGCCGAACCCGCAGGGTATTATTTTTTTCCTGTTCGAAATCCCCCAGGCCATGCATGTGAACGACAATATCAAACAGCTTTACCGCCTCTCCGGCAAACATGGGGGTATTGATTGCCGAGGGGGGCACATAGACCCCGGAGACTTTTTTGAGGGCCTTCTTAATTCCTGCTGAAGCCAGATCTTTAAACCACAAGTCGACATCCTGCGTAACCACCGGAGCACCCTGCAGCGCTGCGGCGGAAAGTCCGACGATCATAAAATCCACATCCTGCCGGACCAGTTCACGGAGAAAAGAAATTTCCTTATCGGAGAATATTAAATTTTCCGCCACGAAGCAAACTCCTGCGCAGGCGGTCCAGCGGCTCTTCCTGCAGCAAAATAAGTGTGTGCCGAATGGTATCAGGATCGGCTTTTTTATGTTTACCGGTTATTGCCGCTACCCTGCGTATAATGCCGTTCATAGTGTCAGCCGGCGAATCGCCGGTAAGCAGCGCCGAAGCCGGAACATTAAGGATTTTTGCGATGGCATGCACGGATCGTGGAAATATGGTATTTTTTCGCGCCAGAGAATACAGCGCGTTTTTGCTTACCGCAGAATCAAGCAGCAACTGCTGAACAGTGCAACCCTTTTCGGCACAGAGCTTTTTTATCTTTTCCAGTGATAATTGCATGATCCAAATGTACCATATTATGGTACTCGCTGCAACTGAAAAACTGAATGACTGGAACTCGCTTCGGGGTAAACAAAATATATGATATCAGATAACGGCGCAACGACAGGCAGGGCTCGAAACTGCTCAGCCAAGGATTTTTCGCAGGGTTTTGGATAGATTTTTTTTGTCTTCGTCGTCAAGCTGACCAAGCTGCTTGAGCACGAGGGCCTTCTCTATTGTGGTGAGGATCGGCTTTATGGCGGATGTTTTGATAAGCCCTGCCTGCTGCCATTTGTTGATGGATACCTCGCCAAAAAAAGATGTTGTGCGTATTTGGCTGGTAATGGCCATGAGAACAATATCCGGCCGCTCGGTGTTGTAGTCAATGGAGCTTACCACAACGGCAGGCCGTTTTTTTGTAGTTGTCTGGTCGGTGAAAGGAAACGGCACCAGGACAACGTCACCGAAGCTATAGTCTGTCATATTCGGCATCCTCGGGATTGTCCCAGACCTGCTGAAAAGCCGCCTCGGAAAGCTTTGCCGCAGCCTGTCTCAGCTGCCGGTCCTGGCTGTACTGGCGCAGGAAGTCGATAAAATCCTCAACCTGATTAAGTTTCTCCGGGGGCAGTGTTCTTATCTTGGAGATCAGGCTTCGCTCATGCCGTGTAAAAGCAGTAGTGGTTGTAGTGTGATGCATGGCGTGTCTCGGTATAAAGGTTATGGCAGCAGGGCTTATGTTTTTTTGCCTTTGTTTTGATAGTAGCTTGCCTTGAGATGGGGCGAATATAAAATGAGGGCGGTTTCGTGTCAAGGTAAATGTGGGCAGGTAAATGTGGGCATAGGGTGTAGGATGGTTTTTTAGGGATGAACTTCAATGCTGTTATGTGCCGGCAAATGTGGCTGTCTGCTAAAATCCATGAGCAAAGTACAACTGACGGAGAGATTATAAAAAATTGTCAGAAAAATAAATATTTGACGCTTAAAATATAAAATGATAATTGATTACTCGTTGCAATAAAACAAGGGGGTCAAGAATGGTTGACGCTTATACAGCAAGCTGGAACTATCAGCCCAGCGATTTTAACTCGACCATATTATTTGCAATTCAAAATATAGATTCGCCAAGGGCATGTTCTTTAACGGGCATGCCTTTTTTGTTTTTCTGGCACTCCGGCTTGCCAGTATGGTTCGAAAGAAATTAGAGAAACGATTAAAACGATCAATAGTTTCACCGAAAAATTTTAAGACTCAAAAGGGTCTTCAATAAACTACGGATGATTCCCGGCTTTTGCATAACACAGAATATTACTACAAAGGGGCGGACATAGTCGATTTTTAGACATTACAAGAGGAAGTAATGAAGGATACAAAGGCACTCATTCCGGCAGAACTCATCGAAAGCAAAATTTATCTGATCCGCAGTATGAAGGTGATTCTTGATAAGGACTTGGCGCAACTCTACGGAGTTGAGACAAGAGTGCTCAACCAGTCAGTTCGTCGGAACTTCGAAAGATTTCCTGCTGATTTTATGTTTGCGTTAACCCGCGATGAGATCATGAGGATATCACAAATTGTGATATCCCCGGATATTAAGTTCTCAAAAAATGTTTGTGCATTTACACAAGAAGGCGTTGCAATGCTTTCAAGTGTTTTGCGCAGCAAACGGGCTGTTTTGGTAAACATTGCTATCATGCGTACCTTCATAAAGCTACGGCTGACTCTGTTTGACAACAAAGATTTACGACGTGAGCTTGAAGAAATGAAACGCGAAACTAATGACCTGTTCCAAATTGTCTTTGAAACGCTTGATCAACTTCTTGCTGTAGAAACGCGGCCCAGGCGCAAAATTGGCTTCACGGCCAAAGAAAAGCGCGCGGCGTATGCGGTGAAACAGAACACAGGTAAGCAGACGGGAAGAGAGAAATGCGTGTCCCGGATTAATTTGGCAGGATGTATGAAATTTTTGTCTTGTTTTTTTCTCTCAATAAAACCTGAACATAACATTATTTTCATGTTGTCAGGGCAAATGATCATGTCAATCAATTGTTAGCTGTAAGACAAAAGGAGATAAGGATATGGGCGCACATGCACCAATACGGAATCAAAATGGAGAAGTAGTTGGCATTTGGCTTGAAAATCCTGAAGATGCCAAATATGAAGAATTTCTTCGAATGGCAACAGTCTCATACACTAAAGGGGCCTCAGAACTTTACGTTAGCATACGCGAAAAGAGTTTTAAAATATTTCCTAACAAAGTTGATTCAAAAGGTGGCTGTTTTCTTATGATACCAGACGTGCTTCCACCAGGAATGTCACCAAAAGAAGTTAAAGTGGGATTCTGGGAAAATATTTTTAGTGGTAATAAAAATTCTTATACAGTTTTGATTGAAAAAATTCTTGAAGACCCAAACAGTGTTTATTATACTAAAATTGCTATTACTGAATTTGGACAGTTTTGGCACATATTTCTCAAAAAAATTGAATCATCTAAATTTTTTACGGGAAAATCTTCCATTGAAATTTTTAATAATCATATTAAAGGTTCGTGCCCTGATTGTGGCACATCAATCACAGGGGAATATATAGCTAAAATCTCTGCGTACAAACAAGCTGCTGGCGTGCTTGGCATAAGTAACGAGATGAAACAATTTCTTGTTGGCAACTGTGGAGTCTGCCAATCAAAAATTTATACAGTCACTTGGACTCCATAGTTCATTGATACATATAATTATAGAATTATCCTTAAAAGACCATTCATATATGATACAATCCTATTGCAACGGCAGCGAAAGACTTTACTGACAGGCACGACAAAGGAACCATTCTTCTTTGTTCCTTTGCAAGTGATCTCGGCAAGAAGATTAAGAAACGTGACCCTCGTTTATTGACAAAGTGAAGCTGCCATTTAATTTGCAGGAAAGTCTTTTAGATAATTATCACGTTATCTTGAAATTCACAATCAGTCAAAGTTACCTATGACAAATTACTAAGTAAATTTATTATTTCAGAATGTCCATTTATCCTTGCACAATCTAGTGCCGTTGCACCGGTATTAGTAGTTTTGTCTGTTTTAGCCCCTGCCTTTAATAGAATTTTTACAGTTTTAGTTTGCCCAGAAGCTGCTGCAGCTACAAGAGGTGAGGAACCATCAGTAAGTCCCAAATCAAGATCAGCACCATTCTTTATAAGTTCATTTATAATCTCGACATGACCTTTCGAAGCTACACACATTAGTGCTGTAGGGCCACCAGCTCCTCTTGCGTTGACCTCTGCGCCGTGTTTTAGAAGTTCTCTCACAATCTCAATATGGCCATATTGAGATGCAACAATTAAAGGCGTTGCACTATTGGTTGTTCTAGCATTAGCATTTGCACCTTTTGATAACAATATTTTTGCTATTTGTTCATGTCCAAATTGGGATGCCATAAAAAGTGGGGTTGCTCCTTCGTCCTCTTTAACATCAACAGAAGCACCATTTTCAAGCAGCATTCTCAAAATCTCATCAAGACCAAGAATTGTAGCAATGTGAAGGGGTTTGCCACCGTTAATATGGCCTGTCACATTAACATCTGCACCCCTTTCAAGCAATAAGGTTACAACTGTCAAGTGTTTGCCTTCGATGGCAATGGGAAGAGCCGTTGTGTTCTTATAACCTTTTTGGTTAACATCATATCCTTGATCGAGCAATATCCGAACCTGATTCACATCTCCTTTCTGGGCAGCTAATTGTAAAGGAGTCCATCCAAATATTTTTTTAAAAAAACTCATAGGTCCCCTTTCTATCGGTACCTTATCAAAAACATTTAAAACAAAAATGAGCTATTGATCACTGATATCATGCTTGAACGATAAAAACAATTACCAAAAAAAAAGCCATGATTGCCTCATCGGTTCCGCAACAAATAAAGTCGTTACCGGATGATCTTTATCAGCAAGAAATAAAGAATCGCGCCGGATTTAAATCTCCGGCGCGCACTTTTATTGTATTTAGATTACCACTGCTCACCCGACCTGCGACATGACGTAGTCGGTAGCGTCATTAACGGTCCTGATCTTATCCTGATCTTCCTCTTCCATCATCAGGTCCCACTCATCCTCGATCATGGTGAACAGCTCGAGGCGCCCGGAAGAGTTCATACCCAGATCTTTGAGCCGCGCGTCAGGGGCGATTTCGATATCCTTCTTGGCCAGGGCTTTGCGGGCAAAACCCGTTATTTTTTCTACGACTTCCTGTCTTTCCATAAATAGCTCCTTACAAATAATATTAGAGAGTTGGCTGTTGCTTTTTATTTGCCGTACTTGTCCCAGATGCTCTTAAAAATCTTCTCCTCATCGGGCTTGTGCTCAACCGTTGGCTCGGACACCCAGGTATAGTTGACCATGTGCTTCCAGGTGATATTGTCCGATGAAATATTGCCGCCCCAGGTGCCGCACCCGAGCGTCATGGTGAAGGGCATGCCGTTGGTGAAGGCGCCGCTGTTTGCCAGGCACTGCGGCTGATTGACCATCATGCGGCTCACATGCGCCAGTTCGGCAAGCTTTACCATGCGGCTGCGGTCTGTCGTGTGAATGGCGCAGCAGTGGCCCTCGCCGCGCACGCCGTGGATCTGCCTGAGCATGTCAATTGCGCCGTCGAAATTAGAATATTTCCAGAGCGTCATGACCGGCGACAGCTTTTCATCGGCAAACTTTTCCTCTGCGATGGGCTCTTTGCCCAGCACCATGATAAAGCGCACGTCATCGGGGGCTGCAATGCCTGCGGCATCTGCAATGACTTTTGCCGAGCGGGCAACGATCTTGGCTTCGATATGCTCACCGTCGGGCCACATAGCGGCTTTAAGCTTTGCCTTTTCCTCATCATTGCACAGATAGCCGCCGAGTTTTTTGAAGGTTTCCAGCATGTCGCTCCATTTCGACTCATGAATGATCGCCGAATTTTCAGCCGAGCAGGAGGTGGCATTATCGAAGGTTTTGCTGGCGACAATTTTTTCAGCCGCTTGCGCAGCGTTGACTGTCTCGTCAACAATGGCGACCGAGTTGCCGGCGCCCACTCCATAGGCCGGCTTGCCGCTTGAGTAGGCGGCCTT
>CAIWCT010000026.1 GCA_903911225.1 uncultured delta proteobacterium | reverse complement strand
TTCTGATGCTGTGGCTTATTTCACCAGGGTTAGTTTGCCGGAGCAGGTTCCTATAAGCGCCCGGTAGTCTCCTTTGCCAAGCGCAGCTCCATCAATGCTAACCTTCAGAAACATGAACCGCTTAAATAATACGTGTTTGCTCAAAACAGCTATATCGCTTGTTTCCCAGCTGACTTCGGTGGTGTCGTCAAACACCGTGTCCTTCGGGGCGATAATGATCAAGCGTCGGGTCTTCTCTTTTTCACCAAGAAACCAGCCAAGTGCCCTGGGTATAACTTTTACCGTGCAGTCCGGGCAGATTTTATTATAAAAGGGGTCGTTATCGTTGCAGTCTGTATTGTCGGTCGAATACCCTTCAGGCGGGGTCAGAGAGCAGTGTTCTGAGGCGTTATCTTTATTACCGAAACCATCGCCGTCGGCATCGCGGTAGTAGGTAACCGGAGCGTGGATTGCCGAATTATTGTCGTCGCAGTCCGGGCCTGCGTCGCAGTTTACTCCATAGGTATCATTATCTGCATCAACACAGAATTTGAATGAGCCGATGCGGGTTTGCCAGCCCCAGCCGCTGGTCGTGGCGTAGTATTGTTGGGTGTACCAGAAGGTTCTGTCATTTGCAGGGTCAACGGACATGGTGCTGTAATCCCCCCAGCGATTCCCCCCGGCCGTTTGAGAACCGCTGCCCGAAATCATGGTGGTCTCGCCTTGCGGCAGGGTGCCAAGTGGGTCGGAAGCAAGACGCCCGGCATAGCGCACCGAGGGGTATGTTGTCGCGCTGGAAACGGAGTAGCCCAAGGCAATATTTCCCGAACCATCCATGGCAATGCTGCCCATCCAACGGTTATCGGAATTAGGAGCATGCAAGCCCTGCTGAAACATGCCCCAGCCGGAGCCGGTGTCGCGCAGTTCAAACCAGTGAATACCGGCTTGATCGGCGCCGGTGATATCTACAGTATGGTTGGAGACTAAAGTTTTATAGGAGCCGAAATTGCGAAATTGCAGGCGGTACATCAGCCGGTCGGAAATGGCATCAACTTTATTCGCAGTGCCGGGCTGAGCAATGCAGGCGCGCGCGTAGCTGCACATGTCAGGGTCAACATCTGCGGTGGCAATTGTATAATTGGGATCATAGCTGGTATTGGCGCCAAAGGTGCTGTTGCCGGGCGTGACCCAGTCTGTTTTAAACTCCCAGATGCGCAGGGTATCGTCCGGATCGCTCAGCCAGGAGCTGTCGTCCCACTCCACGAAGTAGTTGGGGGTTCCTGACTCGGGGGCTGCTCCATCAAAATCAGAGGGAAGCATGCTGCTGTAGTTCGTCGTGGCTGCGCCAATGTCAAATTTGAGCATTCTTGCAATTTCGCCATTTAACATTTTTGCGCGTTCAAATACCACTGCGCCGGCGCCAAGAAACGAAGATCCTGTGCTGTTGTACTGGTTGACGGACATATAATAGCCATCGGGCCAGACTCCGAACTTCGAATAATCGTTAAATGTCGTCGTGCTGTACAAAAAGTCATACCGGTACCAGGTTCCTGTAGGGTCGGCGGAAGTGGAAACGGCAATACACTGGTGATTATCGTTAAAGGGGGGGGCGGAGGATGGGAATGCGAACTGGCTCATGACCCAGCGATTGGCCTGATGGTCGAAAAGGGTTATGGGGTCGCCGTTATTGGTAGTTTCACATAGACCTCCAAACCCGGACCAGAGAGTGTTGCCGGCAGCCGGGCCATACACGGAGGCCGGGGCAGCAGGATCGGTCACATCCCAGATCTGGAAGGAAACATTTACCCACTGGATATAGTATTTCTTGCCTGTTGCAGGATCAATACCGATAGCGCCCTGCGTATCGGGAGGCGCATAGAGAGCAGGATTGTCGGTATTTTTAACGCCATCAAAATTTGCCATGGGCGAAGGCATGGCAGCAGAAGAGAATGCCACCTTACTATCCTGGACAAGTGATTCATCGCAGCCATTGCTGATTTTATTTTTGCTGATTTTTGGAATTGGCGGTAAGAAGTCCCGCAGGCTTTGCCCAGGGCTGGAAGCATTCTGGTCAATTTTGCGTGGCGGCATTGTGCGAAGCGGCTGGCTGACGCTGGGAACAACAGCCGTTGTTACCTGCACGCCTGGTTTTGATGCAGCAGGTTGTGTACCGTCGGGTGCGGAATATGCCGCACCGGATAGACAGATGACCAGCATCAGCAAGGCTATACTGCCGACTGCTCTTGATAAAAATATTTGCATTTTTTACCCTCCTTTTAAAGTGGGATTTAATAAACAATGGATCTTTATTTTTTCTATTATAGCATAGTAGCTGGAATATTCTATGTCAAGGGCAAGATGTTACAAAACATAGTGCTGCTTTGAAGGAATACAGGATTGCTTTCCTGAGTGGCAGTTTGCAGGAAAGTCAGAAGGATTGATGCTGTAATTGTTCAAAGTTGGAAGCCGTTTCAAGTAACGGGATAGGCGGCAATAAACCTGTTTATGAATTTCTGAATAATGGCCTCGGCACTGCGCAAATCCTCCTGCGACGCCAACTCGGACTCAAGACTTACAAGAATTTTATCAAATCGTGATGGCGGCAGGCCCCAGCGTTCCTTATATGCTATGCGAGCCAGATGGTATTCAGCCGCGGAGAAATAGTATTTTCCGAGGCGGTTCTCCCGTGCTTTGAACGGCCAGTGCTCCTTGAGCTTAAAAAAATCCGCAAGCACGGAAGTGATGGCAGACTGATTGAGCTTTTTTTCTTTAATGCTTTCACCGATTGTGTCCTCGACATACTTGAAAAACTCTTTCACAAGATCAATATCGGTGATTGTGAGGCCGTAGATGTACCAGTCATCGGTTGCCTGAACAACTGATCTCTGCTGGGCAGTGCTAAAGCAGGAATACCCCGGGCAGAAGTGGCCTGAGCAGATTTCTGCACCGTAGAAGCAGTGGTTGCGAAGGTCGTGTCCGCCCGTGACCATAGGGTGCAGCATGCACCCAACGCGGCGGCGCTCCGGGTCTATGAAACCGATGAATTCGCAATTATAGATGGTTTCAAAAAGCTTCTCATTCATGATGCCGGCTGTGCGCAGTTCGCGGTAGGTATCAAAATGTTTTTCTGATTTCTGAAATGGCGCAAAGAGTTCGGTCTGCAGAACAAGTATTGCCTCAATAGCTGCCCGTGAATGGTTTTTCCAGTTATAGAGGCCGCAGCAAGCTCCGCAGGATTTGCCCGCATCGGGCTGGCAAAGCTGAATGGGATGATGGCATGCGATTGTCACTGTATATTTCCTTTACCGGTTATTTATTGAAAAGCGCCACAAGCGCAAGCGGATCGACCCGCTGATTATTAATCCGTGCTCCCCAGTGCAGATGCGGGCCTGTAGACCGGCCCGTAGAGCCCACGGTTCCGATTGTATCGCCTTTTTTAACCTTTTGCCCTGATTGTACCGCAATTGAGGCAAGATGAAAATACATGGTGCAGATTCCTGTGCCATGATCGATGAATATGCTGTTGCCCGACAAGGAAAACCGGCCCGTGTATAAGACGCGACCGTTAGCCGGGGCAGCGACCGGGGTACCGGCCGGGGCTTTTATATCAATTCCTGTGTGGTGGTTTTTCGGCACTCCGTTTATGAAGCGCCGCGTACCGAAATCCGTGGTGATTTCGCCGGCAATGGGCCGGATAAAGACACCGCACCAGAGCTTTTCTTGAACTGTCCGGGTAAATATTTTTTCCACAATTGCTTTTTCGCGCTCAAAGCGTTCATCCGTTTGTTGTCCAGGAACGCCTTTTGCACCTGGAAGCGTGAGGTGCTGCGTGGAAAAATCTTTTTTGAGAACCGTATAGGCGATGCGCTGCTGCCTGAACCTCCCGTCTTTGGCAACAATAGAAATGCGCAACTCCTTGCCGCCCGGCGGCTCATCAAGGTCGGTGCCGAGCAGGGCGCGCAGCGGGGCTGTGGCATTATCGCGGTAGAAACTGATAGTAGTATTGTCCTTGCAGGCTGCGGCTTCGGTTGCAGCTTGGTCGTTGAGAATTAAAAAGGCAGCCGAGCCCTGGCAAACAGTTGGGGGCATAATGGCCTGCGGTGGCGGCTCTCCTGTCTTTACTTCTGCGCAGCCTGAAAATAATATAACGGCAGATATAAATAAATAAATTTTAAAAGGTTGCAGTGTTTTCATAAGTCATTGACGTAAGTCCATCTATTATTCCACGAGGGCTGAAATGAAACCGTTTGGTAAATTGTTTACCACACAGGGAAGCATCACGGGCACGCGGAGCTATTTGAGATGTTTTATCCATACAACAGGGCTTGAGCAGGTGTGCAGGCAGATTAAAAATGGTGGCAAGCTTCGCAGCAAAGTCGTATCTGCTTATTCGTTCGGGGCCTGCCAGGTGGTATATCTGGCCAGGGCTGCCATGAAGGGCTGCATGCTCAAGGCCACAGGCCGTGTCAGCAACATAGGTCGGCGTTCGGATCTGGTCTGTAAAAAGAGAAACTTCCTGCCCCTGTGACAGCTTTCGTATGAGCACATCGCAAAATGAGGCGCCAAAGCCTTTGCTTAAGCCATACTGGAGGGTTATTCTCACAACTATTGAATGTAGCGAATTTTTTAAGCAAAGCTTTTCAGCTTCCACCTTTGTTTTGGCATACAGGTTTATCGGGTTTGTTGGATCGTTTTCGGTATAGTTTCCATGACGGCCGTCAAATACGAGGTCTGTTGAAATAAAAACAACCCGGCAGCCGATGGCACTGGCTGCATCGATTATGTTTTGCGTGCCCGTGCAGTTGATATCCCAGGCCGCCTGCGGGTTGTTTTCGCATGTGTCTGGTGCTGAGATTGCCGCCCCGTGAATGATATGTGTGGGCCGCACTTCTTGAATTGCCTCATGAACCTGTCTGCGGTCGGTTATGTCAAGAGCAATGCTGCTGCAACCGGGCAGGCAACAAGGGTGCGAGCTGTAGGTCCCGACAACCGTACAGCGCGGGGCAAGATGCCGGCATATCCTGCTGCCGACAAAGCCGCTTGCGCCCGTAACGAGAAATACCGGTGTAGAGTTAGTTTTCATGAATGTCAGAGGCTGAATGTCTGTAAGTCACGGGCAATCTCGCAAGGGCCGTCAAATTCATGCCGCAGCGGAGCCATGAGATCATGTTGGTCGCAGGCCGGGTACAGGTGGGTAAGCACCAGGCTTTTGCAACCCGACTTGCGGGCGATGCGGCCTGCAAGCGAGGGTGTGAGATGCCCTTCAATCTTGTGGCCTTCAGGGCAAGAGCATTCAAGTAAAATCTTATCTGCATTTCTTGAAATATCTATAATACCTTCACAAAAGTCAGTGTCCCCTGAATACACCATGGACTTGCCGCTGCTGTCCTCAATGCGAACAGCAATGCAGGCATTGCTATGTTTTACCTGTGCGCTTTGTACGGAAAAACCGTTGAAAATATGTTTTGCATCAGCTGTTTCAATCCACTTGATGGTAAAGCTCTCCGGTACGATCCAATCGCCATGAACCTGCTTAAGATTGTCATACCACTGCATAAGCCCCAGCGGACCCATCACTGTCAGATCACGGCTGCGCACAAGCTCAGGGCCGTATTTCGATGCAAAAAGAAAGGGGCAAAAATCGGCCGTATGGTCTATATGGAAATGAGAATAGATGATCATGTCAATATCGCTGATAAGGACGCCGGCAGACAGAAGCTGCCGTAGCGTGCCCGGACCGGTATCGCACAGTATGATCGATTCTGCCGTTTTAACCATCACGCAGGGTGAAGCCCGGCGCTGCGACGGCACGCATGTTCCTGATCCTATAATGCTTATATCCATGTTTTTTGCACCACAACACAATATGTGCTAGTGTAGTGTTTCATAAATAGTTATGCAGCATTGACTTTCCGTTGTCGAGTTGGAGGTTGAGTGCAGCCA
>CAIWCT010000025.1 GCA_903911225.1 uncultured delta proteobacterium | reverse complement strand
TCATTGCTATAACCTTGTAGTGTTTTTCTGTCCAGATTTTACGACATCAATTCAAAATTGCGGGGATGATTTTCATTAAGAGTTTTTTTAATTTTAGCTTTTAGTAAATCAACATCTGACATTTCAGTTTTCTCAATAAATAATAAATCTGCAATGTTGCGAAAATAAAGTTCTTCTTTGTTTCCAGGATCATTTAACTCCGCCCAAAAATTATTTTCGTGTGATATTGATTGCATAGAATCAATATGCAGTTTAAGATATTTTACGCAATCCTTCTTTCCACTCTTGTAAGTAACTTCCTTTATGGCAATATAAGATAACAAAAAAAGGATTGCCAAAATAATGGATGCGTATTTGATCGATATTTTTTTATTCAACTTTAAAAAATCAGAAAGAATCACACCCAGTGTCTGAATAAAAAAAGCGATTGGTTTTTTTGCATTATCAAGTTTTTTGCAAGACCAGCATTTAATGCCACTGGGTAGTTTTGACACATATCAAAAACAGATTGAACGCTTACCGAGAAGGCCCCTTGAGCCAAATAATAGCTCCCTGTAACACCAAAACAAAAACTTGAAAGTGCAAATATGCTGCTTAATGAGAAGTGTATATTGGGACCATCGGGTAAACAAAAATGACATATTTTTTTTCATAAAAATTTCTTAGACGTTTAAATGTTTGTATAAATAAATGCTTTCTCATCTTAAGGCTCTATTTAACTCCCCGCATCTATAAAACTTTTTTTGCTTTCACACTCAACAGCCCCGACCTATATTCGAGCAACACCGAATCGAGAGGGTTTTGTGGACGTTGGACGTTGCAGACAAATTACACAAACTCAAGCCCCTTTTTGCTTTTCTTTTTTTATTTCACCGCATACGCTGCACGTTTTTCTTTTGCGGTGAATCCTATCTTGCGTTTGGGCTGCTCTGCAACTGCCAGCAGATGATGAGAAAAAACCCCCTCACCTCGATCCTATCCCCCGTTCCGGGGCGAGGAAGTTACTATTAAAACCGTTTCTTTGTTTTATGCCGTTAAGAATTAGTAGCAAATTTCGACCACTTCGAAACTATCTTTGCAGCATAAAAAAATGCTGATACATATTCCAAAATTTTTAATGGCGTGTTAATTGTGTGCGGCTTTGTTCCCCCCGCTTAAGAAGGCATGCGGGTTTTAAAGATAAGTAATAGAATAAAAAATATTTGTCAAATGTTAAAACTCGTTTCAAGGTTCAAGCATGTAATGCGGAAGGATATGATTCAAGATTCCGGATTCAAAATTCAAGATTGAAAAAACAGAAAAAGGCAGGGCGGCATGACTCCGGCCCTGCCCTGCTCCTGTAGCAACAGAAACATCCTCTAAACTATCAAAAAAGGCATGGCCACTCTATGTAGCAGACAGGTCTTTTTGATACCTCAGTCTTAATTATTCCCCACAAGCAGAGCACTATGCGGGATGGGCTTTTGAATGCGGCCTTCGATGACAATCTAAAATATCTTGCGACGCGGCGGGGGGTCTGCTATGAGGTGTTATCTAAACTCGGAAAACTGTTTTGTGAGCATTCATCACGGCACGCCTTGATTCCTCAAATCAGATACAGGCTTCACAGGGGTAATCGGGACCAGTACAGCCATATGAGGGGGGATTTATTCATCGGCATAATATGCCGTTGCAGATGCTTGTATCTTTCGAATGAAAAAGAACATGGCAAAAAAATTTTCTTCTATTCTGACACCTGTGTGCCAGCGGGCATTTAATTAGCCAGTTTGGAAAAAGAGCTTCATGTCGGGCAAAAAAAAACAAGTCAGGCAAACCGGACGAGCAGGCAACTGCCCTGTGCCCCCGCACGGGCAGATATCACCACCTGTCTACAGCTTTAAGTATGCCGGTCTGCTGGCGGCAGCGCTTGGCATCCTGCTGTATGCCAATACGTTCGGGCATAACTACTGCTATGACGACTACAGCGTCATCACGCTAAACAGCCTGGTACATGGCGGTATTAAAAACATCCCGGCTATTTTTACGACCCAATACGACTACGTTACTCATATGTACCGGCCCATGTCACTTGCCGTGTTTGCGCTTCTCTGGCAGGTTGCGCCCGACCGGCCCGGCATCTACCACCTTTTTAATGTTCTGATGTACGGCCTGACAGGATGGCTTTTATGGATCACCTGGCGGCGCATTCTCGCCGGCTTCCCCGCCGGGCTTGCTGCTGCGTCAGTGCTTCTGTTTATGGCTCATCCCGTGCATACCGAGGCCGTGGCAAACATCAAAAGCCTTGATGAGATACTGGCCCTGCTTTTTTTTACCGCTGCCCTGTACGGCCTGTGGCGCTTTTTCGAATGCCCGCGCCGGGGCTGGCTTGCAGGAGCTGCTGCCTGCTATGGCCTGGCCCTGCTTTCAAAGGAAAGTGCCATCACGTTTCTGGCTCTCTTTCCGCTGACAATCTGGTTTTTTACTGACCGGAGGCTTTCTGAAAATCTCAAGCTCTCGGCCATCTTTCTGATTCCTGCGGCGCTTTTTCTGGCGGTGCGGGCCGCAGTGCTGCCGGATCAGCCTGCGGAATTCGGCAGCAGCATTATCCAAAACTTCATCGGCTATGCGCCCGATGCGTCAAGCCGTTTTGCTTCCGCCTTTATGATGTGCGGGTATTACCTGCGCGCGCTTGCCTTTCCGCACCCGCTGGTGTGCGACCTCGGGTATCCGCAGCTGGCGCCGGTCACGTTTGCCGACTGGCGGGCGCTGGCGGGCCTGCTGGCATGCGCCGGCATGGCTGTTTTTGCACTTTGCACTCTGCGCAGAAAACATTTTCTGTCTTTTGCGATCCTTTTCTTTCTCGCGACATTCTCCCTCTGCAGCAATATT
>CAIWCT010000024.1 GCA_903911225.1 uncultured delta proteobacterium | reverse complement strand
TCAGTAAAGGAAGTTCGAAAAATCGATGTTCTTGCCCGTTACGGCGGCGAAGAGTTTATCTGTCTGCTGCCGGAAACAGGCCTGAAGAAAGCCTCCCTTGTGGCTGAGCGCATACGCTATGCTATTGAATCAAATCCGCTGCAGTATCAGGGCAGCGCAATCTTTGTGACGGCCAGCCTCGGTGTGGCAGCTATCGAAAAAAACATAGAGACCAATGAATCCTACATGAGCCACATACAGAGCGTCATCAAGCAGGCTGACGAGGCTCTCTACCAGGCAAAAGCTTCAGGTAAAAACCGGGTTATTGCCGCCCCTTTGGTTTAAGCCGGGCAGCCATAAGAAAAACAGAAAATGTTCCAGGCAGGTTCGCTGAAAATTGTTGCTGCTGTAAGTCCTCTATAAATGGGGGGCATGTCGAAGGCCACTCCATACTAAATCGAATTTTCATCAGTTTAATTTTTTTATTTTCTTGAAAATGGATGAGTTTTCAGTCAAAGTTGTTTTGTCTCAGAGTGCTTCATCTTAAGCTCGGAAGAGAAAGGGAGGTTATGTGTCAAATCTAAAGGAATATATTTTTAAAAATTTTGAGCAGATACTGGTGCTGTTTATTCTGGTTTCTGTTGTTGGTTTGAATTATTTTATTGCCGAAAAGCTCGCTCTGCTAAATTTGTTCTATCTTCCCTCGCTTGTCGCCGGATTCGTGCTTGGAAAAAGAAAAGCGCTGCTTACCAGTATGTTCAGCATCACGGCGGTCATATTTTATATGACTCTAAACTATGACAATTTCAAGCCGAGTCAATCAGTCGTCTCATTCTATATAAACATCATTTCATGGGGCAGCTTTCTCATTTTGTGCTCAATCATTGTCGGGCATCTGCATGAAGAAAATGAAAAAAAAGTGGCCCAGCTCAAAAGCGCCTATATGGGCATATTGGAAATATTGTCAAAGTACATCGAGTCTGCGGATGCATACACACAGGGCCATTCCGTGCGTGTTTCGCATTATGCCACAGAATTAGCCGCGGCCATGAATCTGCCCCCCTGCGAAATTGAAAATATAAAAGTTGCAGCACTGCTGCATGATATCGGCAAAGTCGATATCAGCACGGATCTTATCGGCAAGGCAGCTTCGCTCAGCAAAGAAGAAAAAAATATCATGGCAAGCCATTCCGAGCGCGGGGCACAGATACTTTCTTCCGTGGGCAGTGTGTTGAGCGAAGCTATACCGCTTGTCCGGGCCCATCACCAGTATTTCGATCATGACGTGCAAAAAGGTTCTCCCTTAGGTGAAGTTCCTCTGGGAGCTCGCATTTTAGCAGTTGCCGATTCCTATGACGCCATGACTACCGATAGGCCCTATCGTTCGGGCATGCCCCCGTGGAAGGCTATTGAGGAACTGGAGCGGTGCACGGGGACGCAGTTCGACCCTGACGTAGTCAAGTGCTTTAAGGCTACGCTTTTTCATCGTAGCGGCACCCATCAGATACTATCAGGAGATGAAAAAGAGCCTTCGTTTTAGTAGCCATAGCTAGTGGGGTGCTTTGCATTGTAGCCCTGCCCTGCGGTCCGTTGCACTAAGGGTGCTTGCGGTAATTGTGCCGATGGCGGGAAAAAATCAAACCTGAGACTGGGGCATCAAGAAGGCATGACAGTGCATATAATATTTAGGCCATTTTTATAAAATTTCATATTGCGAGTAATAGTTTGCGGTTTTCGGTTGCCGGTAAATCCGCATGAGGCTCTCGCAAGCAGCCGGTTAAAAATACTCATTCCCAGCAGCGAATTTCCTTTATTCCAGCCTTCAGTACTACCTCCACCGCAAAAACCATGCATACAATCATAAATTTCCAGAACAGTACTCTTTTTTAAAAAAAATAAAAAAATTTTTGTTTTTGACCTTATATGACAAAACCGGGGGTTATAAAGGAGTCATGATGAACGACATTTAATAATCAGGAGAAAGTCATGAGACAGTATTTGTATGTATTTGTGGGCCTGGTGCTGACAGGGATGATTATTCTGACAGCTGCCTGTCCCGAGTGCAGGCTGGCCGCTACAATGCAGTACCCGAAAGATTGCGACTATTATGTGTATGACAGCAATGGAGATCGGCTTTTCGTAAGCGGCAGACCCGCTGCATCAGTCATTATGTATGCCGATAGAGCCCCGGGTGAATAAAAATTTTAAACACCACCTTATATGTGCGTTCAAGGCAAAGCGCTGAGCCGAGTGGCATTGGCAGGGTCAGTTACAGGCTGCAGGCACGTGCCGCCCGTGCAGATATAGGCCGCTGCTTTACCTTCAATGGCGGCATAGGCTGCCATTGAAGGAACCAGCAGGCGCATCTCATCATGGGTTTCACTGCACACGGCAATTATTGCAAATGGATTGAATGCCTGCACGGCCTGCGTTAACTCTGATAAGCCCGTGCCGCTGGCAAGGACAATCTGCGTGCCACCGTGCTGATTGAAGAGATCAGCGCACAGAAGCCCTGTATAAGCTGCAGGATAAGCGTTTATGCTGCTGGACTGTGATGCAAGAATACTTTTTGCAGCGCTGCAAAAGACATCACTGTGCGTTACGCCGGCCAGTCGCCCCAGCACCTGTGCCGCTACGGCATTACCCGATGGCAACGCGCCGTCATGCGTATTTTTGCCCCGCACGGGAAGATCAGAAACATCCCGACCGGAAAGATACAGGCAGCCGTCATGCTCATCTTGAAACAGCGCAAGCATGCTTTCGGCAATGCGCAGTGACTCAGCCAGCCAGCACGGCTGCAGGGTTGCCTGATACAGCTCAAACATTCCCCACAGCACATAGGCATAATCATCCGATGTGGCCGGATGCCGCAGCTCTCCATCACGAAAGCTCGCGTACAGCCGATTATCATAAAACATCCGAGAGAGTAAAAAGCGCCCGGTTTTTTCGGCTGCGGCGATATAATCGATATTACGCATCAAACGACCAGCGATCGACAGCGCAGCAAGCATGAGGCCGTTGACCGAGGCTAGCTTTTTATCATCCTTGAAGGGCGGCACCCGCTTTTCGCGGTACTGCCGTAAAACAGGAAAACATAGTTCGGCAAAGGCAGCATCAGAAGCAGACGGATTGCTGTACAGAAGGTTGGGGATACTTTTGTGATCAAAATTGCCCTGCGGGGTAATGTCAAAAAGCCGAGAGAAACGCCTGCCGTCATCAGGGCCTAAAACTTTTTTGATTTCAGAGGGGGTGAACACATAATATCTGCCTTCTTCGCCTTCACTGTCGGCATCCTGAGCAGTAAAAAAACCGCCGTCACTATCAAGCATCTCCCTGCACACGTACTCAAAAATCCGGGCTGCTGTGGCAAAAAAACCTTCATCAATAGCAGCCCCGGCTTCGCAGAAGGCTGTGGCAAGCATGGCATTGTCGTACATCATCTTTTCGAAATGCGGCACAAGCCACCACTCATCGGTGGAGTACCGGCAAAAGCCGCCGCCGATATGGTCCCAGATGCCGCCGCGCTTCATGGCCTTGAGTGTGACTGAAACCATATCTGCGGACTGCGGGTTTTTGAACAGCAGGTGATACCGGATGAGAAACAGCAGGTTGTGGGGCGATGGAAATTTCGGCGCACCCCCAAAACCGCCGAATTTGGGATCAAAAGAGCTTTCGAGCTGTTGAAAGGCCCTGTGGCTGGCGGTTTCGTCACACGCCGCCTGTGGAGCAGTCTTAATTTCCGACAAATGCCGTGTAATATCATCTGATGCCCCAAGCAGTCGCGTGCGATCCTGCTGCCACAGATCGGCAATGGAGCCAAGTATCGTCATAAATCCGCGCATGCCGTATTTGTCGTTTTTGGGGAAATATGAACCGGCGAAAAACGGCTTTTTATCGGGTGTAACAAAGCAGGAAAGGGGCCATCCGCCCTGCCCTGTTATGGCTGCGCAGGCGGACATGTAAAAATGGTCGATGTCGGACCGCTCCTCCCGGTCAACCTTGATGCTCACAAAGTTGGCATTGAGCAACTCGGCGACTTCTGCGTCCTCAAAACTTTCTCTCTCCATCACATGGCACCAGTGGCAGGTCGAATACCCGATGCTCAAAAAAACCGGCACATCACGTCGCCTGGCCTCGTCAAATGCTTCATCTCCCCACGGATACCAGTCGACCGGGTTATGGGCATGCTGCAAAAGGTAGGGCGATTTTTCGCTGACAAGTTTGTTGGCCGTCTTCTGCATTAAGCTGACTCGTCGCAGCAAAATTTATAAAGGCATTACCGGGATAGAGCCGGTCTGCTGCATCACTGAAGCGCTGTGGTAAGGTGCTTAAGCCCTGCCCGTACCGCTTCACGAAGCTGGGGGCGCTGCTCCAGCACTTCGATAAGCCATGGGCTGTAGCGGTAATAGAGAGAAATAAGCTGCCGCCCTGCAGCAGAACCTGCAAGATGCCGGTCACGGAAGCTCCGTAGCACGGCAACACCGGCATCATCGGCTTCAAGCACATAGGCTGCGGCGCAGATGCCGGGGGGACTGACGGTTATATCCTGCCCCTGAAACCGCATAGTAAAAGGCTGCGACCAATCCCACCACTGGGGCAGTTCATAAACAGCAGCGGTTATTGCACCTCCGGCTTGTACTTCCCTGTTGCAGTCTGGGCAGTACAGTACTGCGGCAGAGCTGTTGTCTGCCCAATAGGAAAGTGACGTCACAGTTTTCTCTCCCTGAAACAGCATAATATCCTGAGGGTCGAGTGTAACGGCACCGTTAGTAACCAGCGCATTGAAATAAATGGCCTTCATATCACCATAGTTTGCGATCCATGCGCAAAACTGCATCGCGTTGCGTGTCCGGAATCCCAAGAGGCCTTTTGTCCTCAATGATTCACAGGAGGCATTGCGCGGTATGCTGCCGGAAAGCTCCGGCATGGCAAGCCGCATCTCCTGCGGAATATCAAAAAATACTTGCTCGGTGAGAGGCGGCCTGTAAAATATGCGAAAAGCCTTTTCCGGATGAAACCAGCCCGGAAACTGATAGATAATCGCTTCACCAACCATACCAGGATACAGCGTATTGCAATTTTCATAACCTGGGCGGTACATGATATATGCCAGCGTATTGTCACCGGGCTTTGCAGTGCCCCCGGACAATGCCATTCCCCCACCATCGATTTGAACGATGTAAAAGTCCTGAAAGCAGAAAGTAGCCTGGTTGTCGGACCTCACGGAAAATCTGATGAGGTCATTATAAACCGTCCACGAAGTGAAAAGGCCGGGCGCTATCTCCCAATCATATGTCTGGGCATGTGCGCTGAGAGCTGAAAACAAAAGCAGGATTACGACTATCTTCTTCATCTGTATCCCATATCTGAAATTAAAACATCACCAAGCCTGATCCAGGCAGCCATTGCAAAACATATCATTGGCCAGCCATGCACACATATACATATCTATTTTGAATAGAACGCGGCGGCTAGCGGCATATTTCAATATATTGCACATTTATTTTTTTGCAATCATATTCTCAAAAACAGCTATAAAAAAAGACTTCATGGTCTAAAAATTAAACAATAAAAAAATCATCACCTGAATACACAACTCAATCTTTTTTATGGTTTTTTTATTTTACGTTCCTTTTCAACCATGGCAGATAAGCATTCAACCGTGTAGCTTTTAATTGGTCTGCCACTAATGAAAATGCTCGGAACGCCACTCACATTGCACCTTGTGCTTTCCTGCATGTCAGCTTTAACCTGTTTTAAAAGCTCCGGGTCTTTGATTGCCGAGTCGAAGCTCTCCATATTCAAACCAACCTGCTGGGCATATTGCCGGATAGTCTGCTCATTAAGCTGGCTGTAGTTCTGCATCATTAGCGCGCTCAGCTCACGGTATTTGTTCTGACGGCTGGCGGCAAGCGCTGCAATAGCCGCGTTTTCAGCAAAGCGATGCATTTTCAAAGGAACATGCTTAATTACAAACTTTACATCCCGGGGGTATTTAGCAAGCACCTGCTCAAGCAATGGATAAGCTTTGCTGCAATACGGGCACTGATAATCGAGAAAAGCTGTCATGATAACGGGCGCTTTCTCATGGCCGATTATGGGAGAGGTCCCGGCGGGTATATCATAGAACTGTGAAATTTCGATAATTGAAACCAGCTTTTTATCCGTATCGGTTACTATAAGCTCCTGACCGCCAGGCGATACTACAATCTGTGAAAAGCTGCTTTGAAGCGGTATCGATCCTTTCACATTTTGCTCGTGCATAGAAACAATCTGGATGCTCTTGTCGCACAGCACATATAACGTACCGCCATCAAGTGTTACAGCTACATCCCGTGGAGTATCATCAAGGGATATGTTCTTTGAAATGCTCCATTCAAACCCGGCATAAACGCTTGTTGGCCATGTGGTAAAAGATAAACTCAAGGTCAGAAGCAACAAACTGCACAGTATTCTTTTCATCATTGAAAAAATCTCCTTTGCTCCTAAGTGATAATCATATTCCAGTTTCAAAAAATAACAGGCTCCTGCATTTCAAAAAAGCGCCTGCAGCTTTAAAAAAGCTGCAGGCGCTTCCGGAAATGGGAGGTTGACCCATTATATTTTTTTAAAAAACATGGGGGCACCACGTTTGCAAGCCCCCATGCTGCGGATGTTTACTGGCAATAGCCGGTGCAGATCGGGCTATTCGTAAAATTGCTGCCGCCGCCGAACGAGCAGCCAATTGACGGCATGCCGAAGGCATACCAGTTCTTGCCGCTTGTCGAGAAGGTGCAGCGTGTAGAGCCGCTCACCATGGCGTGCTCAACCTAGCAGCTCTCACCGCGTGTGCACACACAGTTTGCAGCACCGTTGCCCGTTGCCAGACATGCAGCTTCAATGGCTGCCTTGTCATTGGGCCAGCCATTGCATTCCGGAAAGTCTGCGCATGAAGTTGAAGAATATGTATTGCTGAACCGACAGCCCCAGACCGTATCGTCATTGGGCAGCGGCTGTCCCGAACCGCAAGACGGACACTGCGAAGCGCTTGCCGCGCAAGTCCCGTCGGCGCAACGTGCCGGCTTGTCAACCGCGCAGCACTGGGCCGCATCGGCAACGCACTCATTGTTCGAGCACTGAACCGGAAGCGCTGGATTCGGGCATGCTGCAAGATGACAATCGCCGTTTAAGCACTTCTCAAGCGTGACATCCATGGCTATGTTCTTTTGCGGTCCACTACCAAGGGTGATGGCTGGCTGGTTCTTGCCCCACACATAGTCGCCGTCTGCAGGCAGCGGCGGCCAGTCGGTTGAATAATACAGCCCCACATAGAGCTGGTAGTTACCGGCAAGGCACGCTTCCCTGTAATAGGTGCAGCCGGGAACTACCATCGTATAGGGTTTATCCATATTGATATCCGGGTTCTGGACAAGGTTGTAATCCGTGCCGCCGTCGGGAGGACCCTGTGGAGGAAATGTCCAGGACTCTGCCTTATAGAAAAAGGCCATAAGCTGCGCTGGAGGTGTTGTCAGCTGCTCAGGAACCCGGATGGTCACGGTCATCTGGTCGCACTGATCGCTTACATCTGTGGGCCGCGGTGACTCGGTAAAGCCGGCAAAGTTGCAGGGGCCCCAGCAGGTACCGGAAGCGTTGCAGGTCTGTGATCCCACTTCTGTTTTGGTATCATTATCAATCTGCGTCCTGTGGCACTGCCGTGTCTCCCCAGGCGTACAGGTTGCCGCCTCCGCACAGGTCACCGGTGTTGCAGGACCATTGCGGATACAGCGCACGTCAGCGTAACTGTTTATATGATTGTAGCACACGCCCGCGATGTCAAACAGTATGCTTGAAACCCATTCGCTCCTGTTTGATGCTATGTCGGTTGCCCAGAACTCAAGGTTATGGACACCCTGTGTACCATAATCGGGTCTATGGCATGAGCCGGTAAGCTGTGACGGCCAGTAGCATCCCTCGATGCCCGGTCCGCCGCCATCAGCAGCGCCAAGGCAGGTGGAATCCTGACCGGCTTCAAAAGTCGAGCCTGGCTCAAGCGGGCATTCGCCGCCAATCTGTGTGTCGGGATTGCCTCTGACGAGACTTCTCAGCTCATCAATATTGGGAAGTCTCCAGTCGTCATAGCCTGCAATCGATAGATTAGCGCAATACCGCTTCGCATCCTGCGAGGCCATTCCCTTATAGCCGCCATCCTGATACCGGATGGGATAGGCGTCTTTCTGCGGATCCTGCCAGCAAAGGTTTGAGGCTGAATCACACCAAAAGGAATAATTGGTGCCTTGGCACTGTTCCCAGCCGGAACCATCGGCTTTGGCAAGCTGGGTGCCTGTAGTACCATTGGGGAGATAGCATGCCTGGCTGCCGGCATAGCGCATAATTACGCCGCCGTTGCCGACCGCATAGATTTCATTTATAGAAGAGCCCCAGATTTTATTCAGCTGGGCAGTGGTCGGCACGGTGATCTTTGTCCATGTCGTGCCGTTAAATTTAAGAAGTGTGCCGCTGTCACCGACCGCGAATACATTGTCCATCGCGGTACCCCACACAGACCTGAGGTTTTTTGTTGTAGGGCTTGTCATCTTTGCCCAGTTGGCACCGTTCAGCCGACGCAGGATAATGCCGCCGTCGCCCACGGCAAACAGGTTATTAGAATCAACTCCCCAGATGCCTCTGAGTGTTGAGGAAACCGGAGATGACCAGGTGTCAAGATTTCTATGGCCAAAAATATCGTCTTTTTCAACATAGGCAAGAAGGCCACCTGAGCCGACCACAACCTGGTCTCCCGTTGAAAGAGTCCAGCTTCCATAGAGGTCATTTGCATGTTCATGCTGCTCCTGCGAGCTGAAACTGCTGTCGGTTCCATTCACTATATTGTAAAACTGCGGTACGAACAGCACCCAGATAGTATTATCTTTACCAAATGCATTGATCTTTCCATTGCTCGGGTCAGGACCGCCAATGGCATACAGAGGATAGTTAGTGGCCTGGCTGTTGACCTTTGACCAGCCGCTGCCCGTGTTTCTGAAAATCCCGCGGTAATCGCCGACGGCATATATATTATTAGCTGTCTTGCCGTAAACATCATAAAGAGGCCAGGTGGTGCCGGAAGACTGCGCGCTCCAGGCGCTGCCGTTATAATGTAAAATTTTTCCGGATGCGCCTACAGCATAAATATCATTACCCGCAAAGCCATAGATGCTGTTGAGATTTGCGGTTGTGCCTGAGGACATGGACTCCCAACCGGGCTTAGCAGCAAAAACAGAGCCGGAAAATATAAAAGAGGCTAGCAAAATAAAAATAGAGATTTTTTTGTTCATAATAACCCCGCCTTTACGTTTTTGGTTTAGGATTTTTGTTTCTGATGCCTGACTGCAGCTTTAAGCTGCATACCGCTTTTTTCGTCACCTCCCTTACGGTCAGGATCTGGTTTTTAAATAACTTTTCGAAAAAATCATTTAACTTGGATTGTTGCAGATCAGGGGGGGTATTACAATACCCGTATAATTCCCATAAAATACGTATTTAAATCAGGTATTAATCAAGGGATGAAAGGTGTGATCTGAGGTTGGTTGATTCATTGTTAATCAGAAGCTTTTTTCTAATACTGTCTCGGTGGCCTTCGACAGTGCGAGTCGAAAGATTCAGCAATGCTGCAATTTCCTTTGTGTTTTTGCCGTGCTTAATAAAATTGGCAATCTGAATTTCACTGGGGGTCAGGTTGAAATGCTTAACTTTTCTCAAAAAGGGCGAAATAATATCATTAAGATTAGAGGCAATAATGTCCAGGTACACCTTTTGGGTGCCATCAATTTTAATCTGCTGCATTTTTTCAATATAAGGGAATACAAGCTCCTTCACATTGCCCACCAGTTTTTCTTCAAGCGACACCCTGTCTTCATCCCTGCCTTTCAAAAGAACCCGCAGGGCGGTATTGACCTCCTCAAGGTTGAGAGTTCGCTCGGCGACCTTTTTTTCGAGATCATCATTGGCCGCTTTGATATCACGCTCAAACTGCTTGCGCTCGGTGATGTCACGCACCGAGATGATAATGGCCGGGCTTGCTTCGTTGCCGTAGTGCACATTTGTAACTTTTGCCTCCACAGGCAGTATGGAGCCGTCTTTGCGCTGGTAGAGACATTCGAAATAGTTTGCCGTATCCATGGCGTACATTTCCTGAGCCATGCTCCCATACTCATCGAAGCCTGACAGATCAGGCGTGATTTCAATGGCCGGTTTCCCGATAAGCTCGTCGGCAGAGTATCCGAGCATGTTGAGCAGTGCCTTGTTGGCAAACACGATATTGCCGATCTCGTCGGTTACGTAAATACCGTCGCCGGCCATATTGAATACATTTTCAAAAAAGTCGCGGGAGCGCTGCAGTTCATCATAAGCTTTTTTAAGCTCTTCGGCGGCGCGCTTTCGCTCCGTAATATCTCGCGCTGAAATAATAAGCACATCGCGCCCATCGCTGCCGTACTGCACATTGGTAACCTTTGCTTCAACCGTCAGAAGCGATCCGTCCTTGCGCTTGTATAAGACTTCAAAATAATTTGAATAATCCCGTGCATACAGCTCTTCTATAAGCGACTCATAGCAGCCCTCAACCGGCGTATCCGGCGTGAGGGTAATGGTTGGCTTGCCCAGCAGATCGGTCAGCTCATAGCCGAGCATATCGCACAGGGCTTTGTTTGCAAATACGATATTGCCCATTTCATCCGTCACATGTATGCCGTCGCCTGCCATATTGAAAACACTTTCAAAAAAATCCCGGGAGTGCGCCAGCTCGTCATGGGCGTTTTTAAGCGAATCCTCCGCCTGCTTGCGCTCGGTAATGTCGCGAACCGACACGATGATGCCGGCAGCAAGCTCGGCTGTGCCGCGCATATTGGCTATTTTCAGGTCAACAGGAAGCTGCGTGCCGTCTTTCTTGTAATAATGGGCTTCGAAAGTGCTTTTTTCAGAATCAAATCCCTTACTGTAAAAGACGTCAAGAAGTGAAATCGAATCAGGGGCCAGAAGCTCAGCGCCATAAAGGCCGAGAAGTTCCTCTCGACTGAAACCGGTCATGTCGCACAGAGCCCTGTTTGCCATTATGATACACCCGAGCTCATCTGTCACATAGATGCCGTCGCCGGTCATATTGACAATATTTTCAAGAAATTCTTTTGAAACAGTGAAATCTTCAATTGCCATTACTGTTATCCTTCAATACCCATAGGACGTTTGCCAGAACGGAATGGAATAAACACCTCTAAGGGACACAAGCTAAAATCCTGCTTGTCCAGAATCCTTTACAGGATAGCGTTATTATTACGAGCAAACCGGAATAACACGGGGGTTTTATCTGTTTAATTTAATTTTTCCAAACCACAAATATTGCCCCCCCCTGCCATGCATTCTATCAGGTTTCCAAACTCTGCTTGAAAATACCTGTAAAACTAAAACTCAGAAGAAAATACATTTATAGAGACGGGTTTCTAAACCCGAAAATGATCCTTCGCACTTTCTGCCGCAAATAATCAGCATTGTCAATAATCTTCTCAAACAACAGGAGAGGAGCGTAATAAAAAAAGGTGGGGAATTAAGCATGCCCACCTTTATTTATTACAGCTGATTTAGAAGAGTTCGCAAAACCCGCATTATATGCCCGCACCGGTATAATCCGTGACTTTTCACTTCAGCATCAGTATTCTCAGGAGAGTAGCCTTTGTGCCAGTACAACCCGCTGTTTGTGTGCGTAATCATTAACAATACGCGCATCGCCATACATGCAGGTTGCAGCAAATAGTTCAGAAACTGCCTTCCCCTGCGAAGCGCCGATTTCAAGAGCAACAAAACCGTTTACATTCAGATAAAGGTGCATCTGCGGAATCCAGCGACGATAGAAATCAAGACCGTCGGGACCGCCATCAAGGGCAAGTCGGGGCTCAAAATATTTGATTTCCGATTCAAGCGTTTCTATATCAGCTGAAGGTATATAGGGCGGATTGGATACGATGGCATCGAAGCGCTCACCCTCAGGTACGGCATTCAGGCTGTCTCCGCAAATAAATTCTATCCTGCTTTCAAAGTCGCATGACCGGGCATTGGCCTGCGCCACCCCGAGCGCTTCAGGAGAAATATCCAAGCCGAAGATTACAACATCAGGCAGCTCTCGGGCAAGTGCAAGGGCTATGGCGCCGCTGCCTGTGCCTATATCAAGTATGCGGCAGGCGCCTCCAGTGGTGCGAAGCTTCATCATTTTTACCGCCTCATCAACCAGCACTTCAGTGTCGGGCCGGGGGATGAGCACGCCGGGCGTCACAGCCAACCGCAGCGACCAGAATTCCTTATATCCGGTAATATAGGCAACCGGCTCCCTTTTGCCGCGACGGCGCACAAGCTCGCGGAACCGGGCAAGCTCTTCAGTCGTGAGCTGATACTCAAAGTCAAGATACAGCTTGATGCGATCCATCTGAAGGCAATGCGCCAGCAGCAGCTCGGCATCAAGCCTCGACGTTGTAATGCCGCATTTTGCAAAATAGGCTTGTGTTTCCTTGAGCAGGTCGATGACGGTCCAGATTTTTGAAGGAGGAGCCGTCATAGTCAGACAAGTATACGAGGAATGCGATCGTTGACGCGGGTGGTGACTTCATAATTGATGGTTGCGGCCCACTGGGCAAAAAGCTCGGCAGAGATACACTCTTCGCCGCTGCGGCCCATGAGCACAACCTCATCTTCGGCTTTCACGCCAGCAATATCGGTCACCTCGGCCATGAGCATGTCCATGCAGATTCTGCCACGGATGGCGGCCCGCCTGCCGCGGATAAGCACATAGCCGCCGGAAATGCCGCGGTCGTAGCCGTCATAATACCCTGCGGGAATGATGGCAAGACGGGTTTTGTGGCTGGTTTTATAGGAGCAGCCATAGCCCACAAACTCTCCTGCCGGCACAGTCTTTAACTGCGCGATGCGTGTTTTCCAGGTGAAGGCGGGAATAAGATGGAAATTATTTTTGCGCTCTTTGACAAATGATACATATGTCTCATTTGATGGCCACATGCCATAACCAGCAATGCCCAGACGGACCATCTCAAAATGCGTTTGCGGAAAAAGGATTGTTGCTGCTGAGTTTGCACAATGTCTGATCGACACGCTTATGCCTGCCGATTTAAGCAAACCTGATGCCTCGATAAAGCGCCGCAGCTGCAGCTCGGCAAAGCTGTGATCGGTGGTGTCTTCGATATTGGCAAAATGCGTTGCAAGGCCCTCTATCTCGACGAGCTTCTGCTTTTGAATAAAGCGGGCAAACTCGACAAGCCCGTCCAGGCGCACGCCCATGCGGTTACTGCCGGTCTCGACTTTAATATGCACGCGGGCCGGGCGGCCTGCGGCTTTTGCAGCCCTGGCTATGTCCCTTACCTGGTCTTTATCAAACACGACAAGACGGCAATCGAGCTCAAGCGCCTCCCGAAGCCCTTCAGGCAGTATGTATCCTAGAACATAAAGCGGAGCAGTAATGCCGGAGCGGCGAAGCATGCGGGCTTCAAACAGAGCATTGACCGAAAGCCAGTCTGCCCCTGCGGACAGAAAAATACGGGCCGTTTCAATCAATCCATGGCCATAGGCATTAGCCTTGATGCATGGACAAAGCAGGGTCTTCGGGCCGATAATCCTGCGAAACTCGCGGATATTGTTTTCAAGCGCGCTGCGGGATATCTCGACCCAGGTCAGTTCATCCATGGCTGTTTCACAAATTTTATTAGTAAGCCAATCGCCTATAAACTTGAGCATTGCGCAGCTTAAGGGCTTTTGCCTCAGCCTACAGTCTAAAGCCTATAGCCCTTATATTATCTTATTGAGCGAGTACTCAATTATGCCTTCTGCGCCTTCTTTCAAAAGCTTGGGAATAAGCTCCCGCACTTTTGATTCGGAAATAACCGTTTCAACAGAAAACCACTCTTTGTGGTACAGATTGGCGATTGTTGGGGCTGTGAGGCTCGGCAGCACACCGATGACGGCATCAAGCTTTTCCTTCGGCACATTCAACTTCAGCCCGACCATGCCGTCAGCGCGCAGGGCACCCTTCAAAAGCAGGGCTATCTGCTTGATTTTGTCCTGTTTCCATGGATCGGCCCAGGAATCTTTATTGGCGATAATCTGCGTATTGGTCTCAAGCAGATCGTGGATTATTTTAAGGCCATGTGCTTTTATAGTCGAGCCGGTCTCAGTCACCTCGACAATGGCTTCGCACAACCCCTCGACAACCTTGCCCTCGGTGGCGCCCCAGGAGAACTCCACGTCAACATTGATGTTGCGCTGTTTGAAATAGCGCTTGGTGTAGTTCACCAGCTCCGTGTAGATCTTCTTGCCGTTTAAGTCTTCAAGCTTCTTTACCGGCGAGTCTTCTTTCACGACCAGCACCCACCTAGCCGGCTTAGAAGTTGCTTTCGAGTACACAAGATCATCAACCACCACGACATCGGACTCATTTTCAAGTATCCAATCCTTGCCGGTGAGGCCCATATCAAGGATACCATTCTCGACAAAACGCGGCATCTCCTGCGCCCGTACCAGCGAACAGGTCAGATCCGGATCGTCAATGCCGGGAAAGTAGCTGCGCGAGCTGGTCAGAATATTCCACCCCGACTTTTTAAACAGATCGATTGTCGCTTTTTCCAGACTGCCTTTTGGAATTCCAAGTTTCAACTTTTTCACAATTCTCCTCCTTGCAGAACCAATAATATGTTAGAATAACATGACAGTCACACATGTCAATCTTAATATCTTTTCGGCAACCGAAACGCAGGCCTATGCGCACCATCAAGCTGACCATACAGTTCGACGGCACACTCTATCACGGCTGGCAGACGCAAAGCCGCGACCGTACGGTACAGACCACTATTCGGGACTCGCTTGCCCGAATGTTCAACAAAACCGTGGTGTTGCATGGCTCAGGCAGAACCGATGCGGGCGTGCATGCCCTGGGGCAGGTGGCGCATTTTAAAATCGACTCCGGCATGAGCCTTTCGAGCCTGCAGCGCGGTCTCAACAGCCTGCTGCCCGGCGACATCGTTATCACCGCTGCAGAAGAGGCCGACGCCGACTTTAACGCCCGCTTCAGCGCAGTCAGCCGCGTTTATTGGTACTGTATCTGGAATGCTCCCACGCCATCACCTTTTTTTACACGCTATGCCTGGCATTTAAATAAGCCCCTTGATCTTGCTGCAATGAAGCAAGCCGCCATGAGCCTTGTCGGCGAACACGATTTCAGCTCCTTTCATTTCAGAGCCAGAGATGAGGCAAACCCAATGCGTGAAATAAAAAAAATATCACTTCGCCTGATGCGAAAATCGCTGGTTCTGGTTGAAATAGAAGCCGGGTCGTTTCTCAGAAACATGGTGCGCATTATCGTCGGCACACTTGTGCAGGTGGGCAGAGGCAGGCTGACGCCTGACAGCATTGAAGACATACTGAACCGGCGAGACCGGCGCTGCGCCGGCCCCACAGCACCGGCTCATGGTCTTTTTCTCAAAAAGGTAAAGTACTGACAGAGTCCACTGCATCACATACCGCTTGTTGCGGCATATTCTGCTTGTAAAAAATTTTAATCATGACTAAAATGACTCCAATTGCGGACGTAGCCGGAATAAATCCGGCAGCATGCTCCGCACGAACACATGTACAGAACAGCTGCGCTATGGAAGACCACTCGACACAAAGACGATTCGAACGCTACGAAGTAGGCCTTGAGGCTCAATGCATTACCGCCGGCAATGTGATGAGCAAAAAATGCTGGGTAAGCGAAATCAGCCGTGTCGGGGCATCAATGCAACTTCTGGTAAATGAAAAACTCAGGGCCGGCCAGAGTGTCATGCTGCAGATACCCGTGCCGGGCAAATTAACACCGATCAATGCTGTAATCAAACTGGCATGGTTCAAACGCCTTGAAGCAGACAATGAATACAATTTCACAACCGGGGGCAAAATAACATTCATTAAAGCCGAAGACAGGGATGCGCTTCTCAGTTACGCCTACAGGCGGCTTATCGAGCTTGAAAAGAAAGACTAAAAAATCTGCTGCGCGACACAGCTTGAAGGATTATTTTTTTGACTCGACAAACCATCAAATGGGGTGAATTTTCCGCTTTTTTAGCTCTTTTTATTGATAACCTGGGAGTACTTGTCTTCTTAAGCTCCATTCTCATCTTCACGTTTCATTTCCCTTCAGACATTATTTTCACCCGTATGATTCCGGGTACAGCCCTGGGCGTTCTGTTCGGCGACCTTGTCTATACCTGGCTTGCGCTGCGCTTGAGCAAAAAAACCGGCCGCAGCGATGTGACCGCCATGCCACTGGGCCTGGATACACCCTCAACCATAGGCCTGGCCTTCACCGTGCTCGGGCCGGCATATATCGCCACAGGCGATGCTGTGCTGGCCTGGCAGATTGGCATTTCGACACTCTTTATCATCGGCCTGGTAAAGATTATCACCTCGTTTCTCGGCGGCTGGGTGCAGCGCATCGTTCCAACGGCAGGGCTCATGGGATCTCTGGCAGGCATCGGTCTGTTGCTGCTCGGCTTTCTTCCCATGGTTGAAATATTTAACTCATCCATTGCAGGCATGGTGGCTTTAGGTCTTATCTTTTACGCGCTTATCGGGAAAATGGATATGCCCGGACGTCTGCCGGGAGTGCTGATGGCCGTACTGTTCGGCACAGGGCTCCATCTGCTTCTTGGCTACAGCGGTCTGCTGCCGGAATTTCACAAGCCCGTGTTTGAGATTACGCCCGGCCTGCCCGTTTTCAGCACGGCATTTATTTCAGCGCTTCCCGCGAGCATCAAATATCTGCCCATCGCAATACCGTTTGCCATACTGACCATCATCGGGGGCATCAATAATACTGAAAGCGCGAGGCTCGCGGGCGACACATACAAGGCACGCGATATATTGCTGACCGAAGCAGCATCGACCATCATAGCCGCCTTGTTTGGAGGAGTTGCACAGACAACACCCTATATCGGTCATCCTGCCTATAAAAAAATGGGGGCAACATGGCGCTACACACTGGCGACGGGCCTGCTCATCGGCATAGGGGCAGCTGCAGGCATTATATCCCCTATAGTTGCCATTATCCCCAAGGCGGTGCTGGCGCCCATCTTTATTTTCATCGGTTTTGAAATTGTGCGTCAGGCATATGCCTGCGTTCCTGCGGCTCAGTCACCAGCTGTTACCTTCGCATTTTTCCCGGTCATTGCAAATCTCGTCATGATTTTTCTGGGCCAGTTTATCACACCGGATGCTGTCCCCGAGCGACTCCAGACCCTATATCTCTCTCTGACCGTCATGAGCAACGGATTCATCCTCACGGCAATCCTCTGGGGTGGCATGCTGGCCTGCCTGATAGATAAGCAGCCGCGCAAAGCCGCCATCTATGCCTTTGCATGCGCTCTATTTACGCTGTTCGGGCTTATGCATTCGGTATTCCCCTCGGGCGAGGTCTACCTGCCCTGGGATGCCCCAAACCGCTATCCTCTTACCATTGCAGCCTCCTATCTCCTCTTGGCATGCGTCTATATGCTGCCGCATAAAATCCCGGAGTGCAGAGCATAGAGCAACACCGCCGGTCAATTCAGGAAAAAGTCCGCACAAAGTTTACCGCCAATGGTTGAAGTACTGCTGCGAGTGCAATAATGTCTTGAAAATTAGCATTCAATCACTATACTTATAGTTAAGGAAAGCATGAGGTTTGCGCACAGCGGCATCGGGACATAAAAATAAAAAAAGTGCCCGAACCTGTCTCTGAAGAATCTCCTGATTTTAAGACATCTCTGAAAATGAGCTGAAAAAATTTCAGGGGGTTGCATCAAGACATGAGCTGAAGCCAAACAAGCACCATACACCTCTGCTCTCCTAAATTCATTTGAAGGCCTTCACGACCATTGTCATGAGGGCCTTCTCTTTATTAAAAGGGGGGGGTACTGTCAGAATTCAGGGTTCAAGATCGAAGGGGCATTCCGCGAACCCCGATAAAGCTTCTGATAGACGGCCAATTCTCCAACAATCGATACACTTCCATATCTCTCACCTGAACACTGCATCCTCCGCTACCTCAATAATTACTGATCTTTATAATACGCTGTCCTGCAATAAACTTCCAAGCCCCAAGGAACACCCCCTGCAAGAAAATGTGGCGGGAATTATTAAACAATGGTAAAATAAAAATTATTTAAAGGACACAGTAATATTATTCAACTATCACGAAAAGGGAGTACAGGCATGTTTAAAATCCAGACACTGAACAAAATTTCATCCCGTGGGCTCGATCTCCTGCCCCATGAAAAATACGAATACGCCTCTGAGCTGACCAATCCCGATGGAATACTGGTCAGAAGCCAGGCCATGCATGACATGGAACTTCCCGCTTCACTCAAGGGCATTGCCCGCGCAGGCGCTGGCACCAACAATATCCCCATCGACAAATGCTCCGAGCGCGGCATCGTCGTGTTCAATACACCAGGGGCAAATGCAAACGCAGTAAAAGAAGTGGTGCTGCTGGGCCTGCTGATGGCCTCCCGCCGGGTCTATCAGGGCATTTGCTGGTCAAAAAGTCTCATAGGCAAAGGCTCAGATGTTCCCAAGCTTATAGAAAAAGGCAAGTCAAACTATGACGGGCCCGAAATCAAAGGTAAAAAGCTTGGCGTAATCGGCCTTGGCGCCATCGGCGTTATGGTGGCAAATGATGCCGAGGCCCTGGGCATGGAAGTATCGGGATTTGACCCGTTCATGTCCATTGATGCGGCATGGGGTCTGTCTCGCACGGTAAAAAAAGCCGTCAGCATCGACAGCCTGATCGCTGAATCCGACTATATTACTCTCCATGTGCCCCTCAATGACTCGACCCGCGGAAAAATAAACAAGGAAAAATTCGATATAATGAAAAAGGGCGTTCGCATTCTCAATTTTTCGCGTGGAGAAATCGTCGACAGCAAGGACATAATCGAGGCAATCGGAAATGGCATTGTTGAGTGCTATGTTACGGACTTTCCCACTGATGATATGCTGGCCAATGACAAAATAATTCCCATTCCGCACCTTGGCGCTTCAACGCCCGAATCGGAAGAAAACTGCGCCGTTATGGCAGTCGAACAGCTGCGCAGCTACCTGGAAAACGGCAATATAAAAAACTCCGTCAATTTCCCCGAATGTTTTCTGCCACCCTCAGGCTCGCAGCGGATAACCATTACCAACAAAAACGTGCCCAATATCATCGGACAGTTCACATCGGTTCTGGCACAGGAAGGCCTCAATATCGCCGACATGCTCAACAAAAGCAAAAAGGACTACGCCTACAATATCATTGATATAGACGGCGTTGTTTCCGATTCAGTACTATCCAAACTTAAGGCCGTTGAAGGCGTCATCGCCGTACGGCTTATTTAATATTGATAATAGACTTCCGAAATAAAAAAATCCGGCAGGATGCTGCCGGATTTTTTTATTTCTAGCCCGTAGTCAGCCCTAGGAGTCTGTCGGACTTAAAATTGACATCCAAGTGAACAGCTAAAATCCGTGGGAC